>CAYGTS010000134.1:0-6818 GCA_964352905.1 uncultured Legionellales bacterium
TTGCCTCAAATCTGACCGTTCTTGAGTTATTCAACATCACGCCGGGAATTACTGGAGCAGATACGATTATGCTAAATTGGCCTACAAATGTAAAAGGAAGTTACGACAACATGCTTGAACAATACCCCCGAGCGCTTTGTCAACAGTTTGTTGTTGACTTTCTTGCAAACAAAATAGTATAGGCTTGTGGGCAAAGTTTCTTAGGCGTTCTATTGAAAATTAGTGCAGTTCTAGGTATGCTTCATGACCCTTAGGACTGACGATAAGCGTCGTCTTTTTGGCGGCAGCTTTGCTACAAATTTCTTTCGTATCCTCATTTACTAGCATGTAAACTGCGGTGCTCGATCAATTTGCAGCCTCGCTGCTTAAACTAAAAAACCAGGGCTAACCTTAAGAAGTTGCTTTTAACTAGCTATTTTGTATCTATTCAGCAAATTTGAAGATGAACTTGCCAAGAACGTTCAGATTTGGTGTTCCCATCTACAGGGTGAATAGTTACGTTATTTTTAAGACTGAACCCTTGAAGTTTTAATTATTGCATCCATATAGATGTGATAATATGCTGTTAAACCATTAATGCGAGTGTGGCGGAATTGGTAGACGCGCTGGATTTAGGTTCCAGTGGGGTAACCCGTGAGAGTTCGAGTCTCTCCTCTCGTACCATATATATGCGCAAACATAAAAAGTATGTTATAAAAAGCGTTTTATGATAAAGAGGATTATTCCATGCAAGTTTCTGTTGAAACAACTCAAGGTTTAGAAAGAAAGCTTAAAGTTATGCTACCGCCTGAGCAAATTGATAAAAAAGTGAATGAAAAATTACAAAAACTAAAAAAAACAGCCAGTATTAAAGGCTTTCGTCCTGGTAAAGTGCCTGAAAGTGTCATTAAAGATCGCTACGGTGAATCACTAAAATATGAAGTCTTGGAAGAATTAATGCGCGAATCATTACAAGACGCATTAAAACAAGAATCTCTTGATCCTGCTGGTATGCCGCAAGTAGAACCTAAAGAATTTGCAGCAGGGCAACCGTTTGAATATGTTGCAACGTTCGAAATTTTTCCAGAGTTTGAGTTAAGGTCACTTGAGAATGTTGAGCTAACAGAAAAAACGGCTAATATTAATGAGGCTGATGTTAGTGCAACGTTAAATCGCATTATCGAAAACCATGCTGATTGGGTTGCAGCCGATAGAGCTGCCGCTGAGGGCGATAAAATTACCATTGATTTTCTGGGTAAGTTAAATGATAAAGCCTTTGAAGGTGGCACTGCTAAAAAGTTTGATTTAAAACTAGGTTCAAAATCCATGATTCCTGGATTTGAAGAACAATTAATCGGTGTTAAAGCTGGTGATGAAAAAGTCATTTCAGTTACCTTCCCTGAAGATTATCCTCACCAAGATTTGGCTGGCAAAGAAACCACTTTTGATATTGTGGTTCACACAGTATTAGCAGCACAACACCCTGAGTTAAACGATGCGTTTGCTGAAAAGCTTGGTATCAAAGAAGGTGGCGTGGAAAAATTAAAAGAAGAAGTTAAAGCTAGCATGGAACGCGAATTAGAAAATCGTTTAAAAGGTGAGTTTAAACTAAGTGTGCTAGATAAATTGCGTGAGCTTAATGCCTTTGAAATTCCCAACGCGCTGATTAAATCTGAAATTCAAGAGCTTAAAAAAATGGCAGCAACGCAATCACGTGGCCAAGTCAATGCCGAAGATTTACCCGATGAAATGTACCAAGAAGACGCAGCGAAACGAGTTCATCTTGGGTTGATCATGAAAGAAGCGTTGAAAAAATTTGATATTAAAGCTGATGAAGAAAAAATCAAAGAGAAAATTCTGCAACTTGCAGCAAGCTATGGCAATACTGAACAAGTGATGCAATTATATTATCAAAACCCACACCTTGTACGGGAAATTGAAGGGATGGTGCTTGAAGAACAGGTGATTGATCACTTAGCCAAAACAGCCACAATTAAAAAAGCAACCACTGACTATAATACAGTAATGGGTTTTACTGATGAGCAAGAAAGTTAAGGAGAACACAATAGGATGAGTATTATTTATCACAAAGATGCAGTAATTGAAGCGCCAATACAATCGAATTTAGTGCCAATTGTAGTTGAGCAAACGGCGCGTGGAGAACGCTCCTACGATATTTTTTCGCGCCTATTAAAAGATCGTATTATTTTCTTAGTCGGTCAGATTGAAGATCATATGGCTAATTTAATTGTCGCGCAGCTTTTGTTTCTTGAATCTGAAAATCCGGATAAGGATATTGAACTGTATATCAACTCACCCGGTGGGGTGGTCACAGCAGGGCTTGCCATTTACGATACCATGCAGTATATCAAGCCAAAAGTAGCTACGATGTGCGTTGGCCAAGCGGCGAGTGCTGCTGCATTATTGCTATGTGCTGGCGCTGAAGGTAAGCGCTATAGCTTGCCGCATGCAAGAATGATGATTCATCAACCATTAGGTGGTTATCAAGGGCAAGCATCGGATATTGAAATCCATGCCAAAGAAACCATGCTCGTAAAACAACGGCTTAACGAGATTATGGCAAGACATACCGGCCGTTCTGTTGATGAAATTGCCAAAGACACTGATCGTGATAATTTCATGAGTGCTACGCAGGCGGTTGAATATGGCCTAATTGATAAGGTTATGGACAGCCGTGCGTTAAAAGCAAACGAAAAGTAGCTAAATGAGTTATAATAAAAGGGTGGAGCTGTAACACACTGGTTGCGAAGGTTTTTTGCTGAGATAACTTAACCAATAAAGTTGTTTTAGTTCTCAGTAAGTATAAAATAAAGGGTAATTATTCAGTAAAATTAACGGTGAATTTGCCAAGAACGTTCAGGTTTGGCGTTCCCATTTGCATAGTGAAGTTACAAATAATTAAAAACAACTTAGGGTTCAGGCGACTAGCTAAATCCTAACAACAAAATGGGAGTTAACACATGAGTGACTACCATAACGGTGGTGATGATGATAACGGCAAGGTGCTATATTGTTCCTTCTGTGGTAAATCACAACACGAAGTTCGTAAACTAATTGCAGGTCCATCCGTATTTGTCTGCGATGAATGTGTTGCTTTATGTAACGATATTATTCGTGAAGAAATTCAAGAGAGTCCCGATCAGGAAGAAAACTTTAATCTTCCAACGCCGCATGAAATTAATCAATTTCTAGATTCTTATGTCATAGGGCAAGAGCGCGCTAAAAAAGTGCTATCCGTTGCTGTTTATAATCACTATAAACGTTTGCGCAGGGGTAATAATTTAAGCAAAGAGGAAGAAATCGAATTAGGTAAAAGTAACATTTTACTTATTGGCCCAACGGGTTCCGGTAAAACATTGCTGGCGGAAACACTGGCACGTATTTTAAATGTGCCGTTTGCGATTGCTGATGCCACAACCTTAACTGAAGCAGGTTATGTTGGTGAGGACGTTGAAAACATTATTCAAAAACTATTGCAAAAATGCGATAGCGATGTTGAAAGAGCGCAAACTGGGATAGTTTATATCGATGAAATCGATAAGATTTCTCGCAAATCAGATAATCCTTCCATTACACGTGATGTTTCTGGCGAAGGCGTACAACAAGCTTTATTAAAACTGATCGAAGGAACCATTGCTTCTGTCCCACCCCAAGGTGGTCGTAAGCATCCGCAGCAAGAATTTTTGCAAGTAGATACTTCTAAAATTTTATTTATTTGTGGTGGTGCGTTTGCGGGTCTTGATAAAGTGATTCGCGATCGATCAGAAAAATCAGGTATTGGCTTTAACGCCGATATTCGCAGCAAAGACGAACGTAAAAGTATGGGTGATACTTTAGCCAGTGTTGAACCTGAAGATTTAATTAAATTCGGATTAATTCCAGAATTCGTGGGGCGGTTACCCGTTGTAGCAACCCTAGAAGAGTTGGATATTGAAGCATTGGTGTCAATTTTAACAGAGCCAAAAAATGCGTTAACAAAGCAATATGCCAAGCTGTTTGAAATGGAAAATGTTGAGATTGAGTTTCGCCCAGAAGCGCTGCGTTCCGTTGCGCAAAAAGCGATGGATCGTAAAACGGGGGCTCGTGGCTTGCGTTCAATTTTAGAACACATATTACTAGACTTAATGTATGATCTTCCTTCAACGGAAGGGATCAGTAAAGTGGTGATTGATGAGAATGTCATTAAAGGTGAAGGTAAGCCTTTATTGATTTTTGATAATGTTAATGAATCACGAACAGCGCAAAAGAAATAAAAATCGAGTAGATAAGGGTTAAAAATGGATGAAAAACAAGATCAATTGGGGCAAGCAAATAATGTAGTAGAACTGCCATTATTGCCGTTACGCGATGTTGTTATTTATCCGCACATGGTTATTCCTTTATTTGTGGGGCGGAAACGATCCATTCATGCGCTTGATGCGGCAACTAATGTTGATAAACAAATTTTTTTAGTTACCCAAAAAAATGCAGCCGAAGATGACCCTGCTGAAGATGATATTTTTCAGGTAGGTTGTATTGCGACCGTTCTACAAATGTTGAAATTACCAGATGGTACGGTAAAAGTTTTAGTGGAAGGCATTAAACGTGCAAAGATTGAAAAATTTATCACACACGAACATTACTTTTCAGCAGAACTGAGTGAGTTATACGATAGCATAACGGATGAATCCGATCGTGAGATGGAAGTCTTGGTGCGATCAGTTATTTCACAGTTTGAACAATACGTTAAACTCAACAAGAAAATCCCTCCTGAAATATTAAGTTCTATCGCTGGTATTGAAGAAGCAAATCGTTTAGCAGATACCATTGCGGCACACATGTCACTTAAGTTAGAAGAAAAACAAGAATTACTTGAAATAAGTGAGTTAAAAATTCGCTTAGAACGCTTAATGGCACTCATGGAAGCTGAAATTGATATTTTACAAGTCGAAAAACGCATTCGTGGTCGTGTTAAAAAGCAAATGGAACGTTCTCAGCGAGAATATTATCTCAACGAGCAAATGAAAGCCATTCAAAAAGAATTAGGCGAACTTGATGACGCACCCAATGAACTAGGAATATTAGAAAATAAAATCAAAAAAGCGGGTATGACCAAAGAAGCCTTGGAAAAAGCAACCGCTGAATTAAATAAACTTAAAATGATGCCGCCTATGTCGGCTGAAGCCACCGTATCACGTAACTACCTTGATTGGATGGTTGGTTTACCTTGGAAAAAACAAAGTAAAGTCAATGATGATTTAATCAAAGCCGAACAAGTATTAGAAGCCGATCACTATGGCTTAGAAAAGGTGAAAGAAAGAATCATTGAATATTTAGCGGTGCAGCAGCGTGTTAAAAAATTGCGTGGTCCGGTACTTTGTTTGGTAGGTCCACCTGGCGTGGGTAAAACGTCACTAGGGCAATCTATTGCTAATGCCACAGGTAGAAAATTTGTGAGAATGTCGTTGGGTGGTGTTAGAGATGAAGCAGAAATTCGTGGGCACCGCCGCACTTACATTGGCTCTATGCCCGGTAAAATTATTCAAAAACTCACTAAAATTGGTGTGCGTAACTGTTTATTCTTACTCGATGAAGTCGATAAAATGGCCATGGATTTTCGTGGTGATCCAGCATCTGCATTATTAGAAGTGCTTGATCCAGAACAAAACAACACCTTTAACGATCATTATCTCGAAGTGGATTATGATCTATCTGATATTATGTTTGTTTGCACCGCGAACTCGCTGAATATTCCTGGGCCTTTACTCGATCGTATGGAAGTCATTCGCATCCCCGGTTATACCGAAGATGAAAAAATTAATATCGCACTTCGTCATTTAATCACAAAGCAATTAGAAGCGAATGGTTTAAAAGATACTGAAATAAAAATTACCGAAGGAGCTATACGCGAAATCTTGCGTTATTACACGCGTGAAGCCGGCGTTAGAAATCTTGAGCGTGAAATTGCTAAGATTTGTCGTAAAGTAGTTAAAAATATTTTAACTAAAAAATCAAAAAGCAAAGCAGTTAGCATTAGTCAGCGTAATATTGAAAAATATTTGGGCGTACGACGTTTCCGTTATGGTATTGCTGAAGATGAAGATCGCATTGGCCAAGTTAATGGGCTTGCGTGGACCGAAGTCGGTGGCGAATTATTAACCATTGAAGCGGCAATTGTACCGGGTAAAGGTAAAACAACCTTTACAGGGCAATTAGGTGAAGTCATGCAAGAATCCATTCAAGCAGCCATGACAGTGGTACGTTCACACGCGCAAGCTTTCGGCATCAAGAGTGATTTTTATGAAAAAAATGATATTCACATTCACGTGCCTGAAGGTGCAACGCCGAAAGATGGCCCGAGTGCGGGTACTGGCATGTGCACAGCCCTATTTTCAGCCTTTACAGGTATTCCTGTTCACGCCAATGTGGCGATGACTGGGGAAATCACATTGCGTGGTGAAGTTTTACCGATTGGTGGGTTAAAAGAAAAATTATTAGCTGCATTACGGGCACGTATTAAAACTGTGATCATTCCAAGTGAAAATCAACGCGAGCTTAAAGAATTCCCTAAAAATATTACCTCAGAATTAGATATTCGCCCCGTAAAATGGATTCAAGAAGTTTTAGAAATTGCACTGCAGCGTTTACCGGAGCGCGTTAAAGTGACAGCAGAGCAATTAGAAGAGGATAGTATTACAAAGGTGAATCAACAGGATGATAGTTCGAAAACCGATCAAACAAGCGCACATTAACAATGACAATGGGATTATTTGGTTGTTTATAAGGGCAGTAATTCCCGGCGAGATGTTGAATAACTCAAGAACGGTCAGATTTGAGGC
>CAYGTS010000135.1:0-6813 GCA_964352905.1 uncultured Legionellales bacterium
CTTTCTCAAAAAGATTTTCGCCGTTTTTATCACCAAATCTGAACGTTCTCGGTAACTATAAAGCTACGAGGGTGAGCAGATACGTTATTGTTTAGTATGTGTTGTGCGCGCCGGTCATTGCGAGGAGCGTTAGCGACGTGGCAATCCAGGGAAAGGATCTGCGATTTTGCAAAGTTTCTCTGTGCGATCGCCTGCACTGAAAAGCATAGCCTTTAATACTACACTTTATGCCACACCCTGGATTGCCGCGCTTCGCTCGCAATGACGGAAGTGCGGCAATCGCAATGACAAGATCTTCGTTTTAAAAAGCCAAATGGCATAGCGAAAACAACATGCCAGGAAATAGGCCTAATGCTAACACAACTAAACCAGTAACACTAATCGCTAGATTAACATCGCTCGAAATAACGAAAGGTTGCGGCTGTTTGGCTTCATCAAAATACATGACCTTAACAACACGAATGTAATAATAAGCCCCGATCACGGCAAAAATTAAGGCTAAAGCGGCTAACCAAACGAAATGTTCCGCGATCAACGCTTGTAATACACCTAATTTAGCAAAGAAACCAACAGTAGGCGGAATACCAGCCATTGAAAACATGATGAGTAACATCATAAAAGCAAGCCAGGGATTGCGTGAATTTAAACCTTGAATATCTTGTAAGGTATCGACTTCAAGGCCTTTTTTGCTTAATAAAACAATCATACCAAAGCCACCGACAGACATGATGGCATAGCTGATAATATAAAACAGCGTTGCGGAATAACCTTGTGGGGTGGCTGCAATTAAGCCTAATAACATATAACCCATGTGTGCGATGGAAGAATAAGCTAACATGCGTTTGAGGTTGGTTTGCACAATCGCGACTAAATTACCGAGCGCCATGGATAACACAGCAACGATAATTAAAAATTGTTGCCACTCAACATATAAACCAGGAGTTGCAAATAATAATAAACGAATAGCCAAACCGAGTGCGGCAATTTTGGGCGCGCTACTGATAAACAAGGTAACCGAACTGGGCGCGCCTTCATACACATCCGGCACCCACATGTGAAAAGGTACGGCACCAAATTTAAAGACAATCCCAACGACCACAAAGACTAAACCAAAAATTAACACTAGGTGTTTGTTTAAAATAACATTGCCTAGGTGTTGTGAAATTTGCGTAATATCTAAACTATTGGTAGCACCGTAAAGCATGGACATCCCATACAATAAAATGCCTGATGCCAATGCGCCCATGACAAAAAATTTCATGGCAGCTTCGGAACATTCTGCTGAGTCACGCTCTAAGGCCACCATGGCATAAAGTGGCAAGGTTAGCATTTCTAAACCTAGGTAAATGGTGACAAAGTTATGCGCCGAAACCAGCACTGACATGCCCAGGATAGAAAAAATGGCCAGAATAAAATATTCACCGTTAGCAATATCACGTTCTGCAATATAGTAACGTGAAAATAATAAAACCACGAATGAACACAGATAAATAAAGATTTTTAAAATCCGCGCAATATTATCTAAAATAAAGGTACCGTTAAACACCGTGGCTGAGGGCTCGTTAAAAGATAGAATGATCATAGCCAGCGCCAATATTAATGCCGCTTGCACCATATAATAAACGCTTACTGCACGATATTTTTCAGGCAAATAAAGGGTGGCTAATAAGGCAATACATGCCATCACCAAGATAATGATTTCTGGAATAATTGGAATAAGATCTAAGTATGTTACGTTCATTTAAATAAAACTCCCCGCCCCGGTTTTTGATGCCAAACTTAACTGTAATAAATGGCCAATTGTGGTATGGAACACATTTAAAAACGGTTGTGGGTATAAACCAATGAAAAATACAGCTGCAACCAATAAGCCAAAAATGAAAACTTCTAAGGCTGAAATATCACTCAAACTTTCAACACGTGTATTGGCAACTGGGCCAAAAAATACTTTTTTGAACATCCACAATGTATAACTCGCACCTAGAATTAAACTGCTCGCGGCTAAAAATGCAACCCAGAAGTGCGTTCTAAAACCAGATAAGATGACCATGAATTCCCCCACGAAACCCGCAGTACCTGGCAAACCAACATTAGACATTGCAAATACCATAAATAAGGCTGCAAACACCGGCATTTTAACGGCAACGCCACCATAATCTTTGATCATTCGCGTATGCAAGCGATCGTATAATACACCCACACCTAAGAACATGGCACCAGAGCTAAAGGCATGCGATAGCATTTGTACCATACCGCCTTCTAAACTTAAATAAGCATCATGATAATTGTGAGTAATGCGAATGATTTCATAGATCATGAAAGTACCGAGTGTCGCAAATCCCATGTGTGCAATAGATGAATATGCAATTAATTTTTTCATGTCGGTTTGCACGATCGCAACAAAGCCGATATAAACGATAGCAATTAAGGATAAAACAATCATGAGCCAATCGAGTTGAAAACAAGCATCTGGGGTGATCGGTAAATTAAAACGTAAAAAACCATAAACCCCCATTTTTAACATTAATGCCGCTAAGATAACCGAACCACCCGCCGGCGCTTCGGTGTGCGCATCCGGTAACCAGGTATGAACTGGCCACATTGGCACTTTTACTGCAAAAGCCAATAAAAAAGCAATGAAAATCCAAATTTGTTCCGTCATGGATAATTGAAGAGGATAAAAATCTAAAATACTAAAGCTGCCCGATTTAAAGTGGAGATAAAGTAATGCCACTAGCATTAATGCTGAGCCTAAAAAGGTATACAAGAAAAATTTAATCGAAGCATAAGAGCGATTACTACCACCCCAAACCCCGATACAAATATACATTGGAATTAAAATCCCTTCCCAGAAAACGTAAAATAAAATTGCATCGGTGGCGACGAATATGCCCACCATAAAACCTTGCATGAATAAAAAAGCGGCTAAATATTGCGCGACTTTAGTACGAATGGTTTTAATACTAGCCAGCACCACGACTAAAGTTGTATACGTTGCCAGCACCACAAATGGCATGGAAATACCATCTACACCAACAGTATAATTAATGCCAAATTGTTTAATCCAATCAACATTTTCAACAAACTGCATTTGCGCGGTATTGTAGTTAAAATCAAAAAATAACGGTACGCATAAAACCAGTGACGCAGTTGCGACAACAATCGCGATAATTCTGGCTGCTTCGGCATTGCGATCGTCGCCAGTCATTAAAATCAAGGCGCCGCCAATAATTGGCAGCCAAATGAGCACACTGAGTACTGGAAAATTATATAACATTCTTTTTAAACCCTAGTTAACTACCCAACAATATCCAACACAAAAAGAACAATAGCCCTATCACCATCACAAAAGCATAGTGGAATAAATAACCCGATTGGATTTTTCTCACCATACCGGATAAGGTTTCAATCATGCGGCCTGATCCATTAACAAAAATACCATCAATAAAAATTAAATCTGAAACTTTATATAAAAAATTACCGAGCTTCAGCGTACCTTTAACTAAAAAGAAATTATTAAAAGCATCAAACCCATATTTATTAATTAAAATAAAATAAAGCCATTTAAAACGATTCACTAACAAGGTTGGTAATTGCGTCATGCGATGATAGAACAACCATGAAATAAAAATACCAAACACGGCAAACCAAAATGGCAGCGTGGTCACGGCATGCAATGCTTGATACCCAATATTATGATAATCATGCGACATATCAGCTAAAACATTAAGTTTTGGTAATACAAAAATAGAAGAGCCGAGTAATGAAGGTGAAGCATATAACATGTGATAATTCATGAGCATGCCTAAACCAAATGAAGGAATGGCTAAACACACTAAAGGCAACCATACCACCCAAGGTGATTCTTTTAAATGCGCGCGCGTATGCGCATCAAAACGTTCCTTACCATGAAACGTCATAAAAAAAGCACGAAAAGTATAAAGTGCGGTAACAAAAGCACCGCCTAACACACAAATATACGCATAAGTGTGTCCTGGGGTTACACATAAACGCACTGCTTCTATAACCGCATCTTTAGAATAAAACCCAGCAAACGGTGGTATAGCAGAAAGCGCCAACCCACCAACTAAAAAGGTAATCCAGGTGATGGGCATATATTTATAAAGCCCCCCCATTTTACGCATATCTTGTTCATGATGCATGCCAAGGATAACTGAACCCGCGGCTAAGAATAATAGCGCTTTAAAACAGGCATGCGTGGTTAAATGAAAAATACCGGCAGAAAAAGCCGAAGCACCGCAGCCCGCCATCATGTAACCGAGTTGCGATAAGGTTGAATAGGCAATCACGCGTTTAATATCGAATTGCACGACACCAACGATGCCTAAAAATAACGCGCCGGATGCGCCCAAAATTAGCACCATTGATAACGCCACAGGTGATAATTCAAACAAGGGCGACATGCGTGCAACCATATAAACACCCGCAGTGACCATGGTTGCGGCGTGAATTAAGGCCGAAATCGGTGTGGGGCCTTCCATTGATTCTGGCAGCCAGATGTGTAAAGGAATTTGCGCAGATTTACCCATCGCACCAATAAATAATAAAATACAAATCACGGTTACAATTTGCCAATGCAACCCTGGCAAAATAGTGATAGATTGTGATGCAGCATGCGCAGCCGGTGCCATCGCAAACACTTGTGAATATTCTAAGGTACCAAAGGTGGTTAAGACAGCACCCAGTCCTAAAATAAAGCCAAAGTCACCGACACGGTTGGCAATAAACGCTTTTAAACTACCAGCAACGGCTGAAGGCTTTTTGAAATAAAAACCGATTAATAAGTAAGAAACTAAACCAACACCTTCCCAGCCAAAAAACAACACTAAAAAATTATTGGCAAGCACTAAGCAAATCATGAAAAAAGTAAATAATGAAATATAACTGAAAAACCGTTGATAGCCTTCATCATCATGCATGTAGCCAATACTGTAAATATGCACCAGCAACGATACAAAAGTGACAACAACTAACATTAATGCGGATAAGTGATCGACTAAAAAGCCAATACTAAAATCAAAACTACCACTATTCACCCACGTGTATAAAGTCCACGACTGCGTAGCGATCTGATCAATAAAAACCAGTTTCGCAACGTACAGTGATAAAACAAAAGCAACTGCCACACCAGTAATAGTAATGCGATGCGCTGAGACACGACCAATTTTATAGCCAAGCACACCCGCAACAATTGAGGCAAATAAAGGTACCAAAGCAATCAGTACGACGATGGTATTAAAATAGCTTTCCACAATTTATCCTTTTAATTGATTAAGTTGTTCAACATCAATCGCACCGCGATTGCGGAAGACTAGCATTAAAATAGCCAAACCAATCGCCGCTTCTGCCGCAGCAACGGTTAAAATAAAAAAGACAAATACTTCGCCTTGCACATTTTGCAAATAATGCGAAAAAGCAATGAAATTAATATTAACGGCCAAAAGATTTAACTCAACACACATTAGGAGCGTAATTAAGTTTTTACGATTAATCGCAATACCCGCCAGGCTTAAACCAAACACAATTGCACCCACAATTAAATAATTTGAAATTGGAATCATTGCGCTCCCCCTTTCTTGTTGTCATCTTGCATTTTAATAATTTTTAAGCGTTGCTGTTTGTTGGCTTTTAATTGCTGCGCAACTTTCTGGCTCTTACTGCCAGGACGTGGGCCGCGGAATGCCAAACTAATCGCGGAAATCATGGCAACCAGCAACAACACACCCGCTAATTCAAAGGCTAAACTGTATTGCTCAAATAGTACGATTCCAACGGCTGCAATATTATTGTAATTGGCTGGCTCTTGGATTTCACTCGCCACATGATTAACAAAGCGGAAATGTGACGGCATTACTACCCAAATCATGAGTGCGAGCAATATCGCAAACACTAAAACACCTAACGGTAAATAACGCACAAAGCCCTGTTGTAGTGGCGCCGTATCAATGTTAAGCATCATGACCACGAATAAAAATAAGGTCATCACCGCGCCCACATAAACTAAAATTAAAATTAAGCCTAAGAACGCCGCATGTAACAAAATCCACAATGCTGCGGTTGCCACAAAACACAGTACGAGAAACAAGACACCGCGCACGGGGTTGCGTGCGGTAATCACCATTAAACTTGCAAAAACTAAAATCGCGGCAAAAGAAAAGAAAACGATGTATTGTAGTAGTAACCCGGTATTCATTAGCGATACTCCGCATCGATGCCGCGATCGTGGGCGATTAAAGGTTCATATTTATCGCCAATCGCTAATAATTTTTCTTTAGTCATGATGTTTTGGCCACGTTTTTCAAAGTGGTATAACGATACGCTGGTTTCAACAATCGAATCAACCGGGCAAGATTCTTCACAAAAACCGCAGTAAATGCATTTGAATAAATCGATTTCATATTTGGATGTGCGTCTTGATCCATCCGCACGCTCTGTGGATTCAATGGTAATCGCAAGCGCCGGGCACACTGCTTCACATAATTTGCAAGCAATGCAGCGCTCTTCACCGTTGGGATAACGCCGCAAAGCATGTAAGCCGCGAAAACGCGGTGAATACGGTGTTTTTTCTTCGGGAAATAGGATCGTAATTTTTCTTTTAAAGAAATATTTACCAGTTAATTTTAAACCTTTTAGTAATTCCCATAATAAAAAGCTTTTTAATAAACGACTAATTGCTTTCATACTTTAATACTCTTAAATTCATTTTAAACCCTGTTTCCTTTATCCAGATCCGCATTGCGCGTCGCTCCTAACTAACTTCAATTTGGATATCCGTCATTGCGAGCGCGAAGC
>CAYGTS010000136.1:0-6803 GCA_964352905.1 uncultured Legionellales bacterium
TTCGCCGTTTTTAGCCCAAATATGGGCGTTCCCATCTACAGGGTGAATAGTTACATCGGTTTTTAGTAAAGCCTATTAATAATAGGCGATTTTTGTCACAATGTTAGCTATACTGCAGCCAAATTAAAATCAGCGTGAATGACTATGGCAACCAAAATAAACTCTGTGCGTGGCATGAACGATATTTTGCCCGAGCAAACCCCGTATTGGCAATTTTTAGAAAACCTCATCCGCAATTTAGTGGCGCAATACGGTTATCATGAAATTCGTACCCCCATTCTTGAAGCAACTCAACTATTTACACATGCCATTGGTGATTTAACGGATATTGTTGCGAAAGAAATGTATACCTTTCTTGATAACGAAAAAAATAGCTTAACCTTACGCCCAGAAGGCACAGCCGCGTGTGTGCGCGCGGGGATTGAACACGGTATTTTTCATAATCAACAGCAAAAACTCTGGTATATCGGCCCAATGTTTCGGCATGAACGACCGCAAAAAGGGCGCTACCGCCAATTTTACCAATTTGGTGTGGAAGCGGTTGGCTTTGATAACCCGCTCATCGATGCTGAAATCATTGCCATGAGCGCGCGTTTGTGGCATGAGCTTCAGCTTTCACAACACGTTACCTTAGAAATTAATACGTTGGGTACGCTCACAGAGCGCAATCAGTACAAAGCGCTTTTAATCGATTATTTCAAAGCACATTTACAACAACTTGATGAAGATTCAGTTAGAAGACTCGATCAAAATCCGTTACGCATTTTAGATAGTAAAAACCCGGAGATGCAACAGCTGATTCAGCACGCGCCACAATTAAAAGATCATTTGGGTGCAGAATCAACGGCACATTTTGAAACCTTATTAAGCGTATTACAGTCGTTAAAAATACCCTATAAAATTAACCCTTATTTAGTTCGCGGCATTGATTATTACGGCGGGACAGTGTTCGAATGGGTAACTGATAAATTAGGCGCGCAGGGTACTGTTTGTGCCGGTGGCCGTTACGATAGCTTAATCGCAGCGCACGGTGGCAGCGCTACTCCCGCGATTGGCTTTGCTTGTGGCTTAGAGCGCATCGTGCACTTACTTGAAGCGAGTGAATTAGCAACAAACATTGCTGATCAACATAAACCAGATGTCTTTATCGTTGCTGTGGGTGAAAAAGCCAGTGTTTACAGCTTACAATTAGCGGAAAGGTTGCGCGATAAATTACCACAATTAAAAATCATCACTGCCAATAGCAATGCTAGTTATAAAAATCAGTTTAAAAAAGCCGATAAATCACAAGCAAAATTTGCACTAATTATTGGTGAGGATGAAATGCAAAATAATAGTATTACCGTGAAAAACTTACGCCACGATCAACCACAGCAATCGCTCTCTTTTGCAGCATTGCTCGATTTTTTAGGAGGATAAAATCATGGCCTATATTTCAGAGAAAGAGCAAATTGAACAGTTAAAACATTTATGGAAAAATTATGGTTTACCACTCGTCTTGGGTGTTGTCATTGCGGGTGTGGGTATTTTTATTTGGCGCTTTTGGCAACATCATCAACAAGCTAACTTAGAACAAGCCTCACAGATTTATCAGCAACAACTAATGAATATAGTGAATGGTGATACTCAAGCAGCGAGCGATAATGCAAAAATACTGCTAAACAACTATCAAAATACGCCTTATGCCGGTGCTGCTATGTTAATGCAAGCACGCACGGCAGTTGCGCAAAAAAATTATTCAGAAGCGTTAAGCGATTTGCAATGGACAATCGATCATACCAAGCAAAAAATGTTAGTTGAATTAGCAAGAATGCGTGCTGCGCGCATATTATTGCAATTGCAAAAACCACAGCAAGCCTTAAACATGCTTGAAAAAACAGCAGATAGTGCATTTTTACCCGCGATTGCAGAAATCAAAGGCGATAGTTATAGCCAGCTAAATAAACTTGATTTAGCAAAAGCAGAGTACAAAAAAGCGTTGCAGGGTTTAGCCCAGAAAAAAATCGATCGACCCATTTTAGCAATGAAATACGCCCACGTTGGTGGTAAGGTGAGTTAAATAAATGATATTTGCTCGAACCTTTTCACGTTATATTTACCAAGAACGTTCAGATTTGGTGATAAAAGCGGTGAAAATCTTTTTGAGAAAGCGCAGTTTATGAGTTATACATGAGCATTTCGATAAAAGATTTTCACCGTTTTTAGCCCAAACATGGACGTTCCCTGCTACGGAGTGAGTAGTTAAATAAATGTTACCCGTTATAGCCATTGTTGGCCGCCCAAATGTTGGTAAATCAACGCTGTTTAATCGTTTAACCAAAACGCGTAATGCCTTGGTTGCTGATCTGGCGGGAGTGACACGCGATCGCCAATACGGGCAAGCAGAAATAGCCGATCGGCGTTTTATCGTGATTGATACCGGTGGTTTGGGCCTACATGAAGACGAACTAGAATCATCGCGTGCCGATCAAGCACAGCTGGCAATTGATGAAGCCGATATCATTTTTTTCATGGTAGATGCCAAAGCCGGTTTAACCGGGATTGATGAAAATATTGCGGAATATTGCCGTATCCAACATAAAAAAACCTATTTACTGGTTAATAAAGCCGATGGATTGAATTATGAAATCGCCAAAAGTGATTTTTACCAAACCGGTTTTGAACACATTTATGCGATTTCAGCGCAACACGGTGATCATATCCACGAGCTTATGCATCTGATTGCTGAACAATTTGCGATCCCTGTGCAACAGGATGATTTGGCGCAACAACATGATGCCATTAAACTGGCCATTATTGGCCGCCCCAATGTTGGCAAATCAACGCTAGTAAATCGTTTACTGGGCGAAGAACGTGTGGTGGTATTTGATAAACCAGGTACGACAACCGATAGTGTTTATATTCCCTTTGAACGACGAGACACACATTATGTGATTATTGATACGGCAGGTATTCGCCGCAAATCCAAAGTCGATCGCGGTGTGGAAAAATTCTCAGTGGTTAAAACCTTGCAAGCGCTTAGCGATTGTCATGTTGCGTGCGTGGTGGTTGATGCAAAAGAGGGCGTGACCGATCAAGACTTGCATATTATTGGTTATGCGATTGAAGCAGGGCGTGCCATCATCATTATCATCAATAAATGGGATAGTTTGAGCGAAGCCCAAAAACAAAAAGTAAAAATGGATCTTGATCGCAAATTAGAATTCGTGAGCTTTGCAAAAAAACACCGCACTTCAGCTTTGCATGGTACCGGCGTTGGTGATCTTTTCGAATACATTGATAACGCTTATCGTTCTGCCATGATTGATGTTTCAACTTCAAAATTAAATACGATTTTACGTGAAGCGTTAACGGTTCATCAGCCGCCGTTGGTGCGTGGGCGCCGCATTAAATTAAAATACATTCACCAAGGCGGGCATAATCCACCGCGCTTTATTATTCATGGCACCCAAGCGGAAAAATTACCCGATAGTTATCAACGCTTTTTAGCGAATTTCTTCCGCGAAAAACTACGCCTAGTCGCAACGCCTTTAGCGATTCAGTTAAAATCGGGAGATAATCCCTATCAAGGCCGCAAAAATACTTTAACCGCGCGCCAGGAAAATAAACGCAGGCGTTTGAAACGCTTTTTGAAAAAGAATAAGAAGCGATAGCAAGCTGCGCTGTAGCTGAGAACGGCCAAATCTGAACAACCTTACTTAAACTGCCCAATCACGGTTGGGATCCCATCTTGTGCTTCAGCAAGTTTGGTTGCCTCATGCCAATCAATTTTTGCTTGGTTTTTACCAAGATAGGCATGGATAAAATGCACTAACGGTGTTAAATTCTTTTTGCCGTTTTTTTGCTGTTCACTGAGTGGGCTTTCAACTTCTAAGACAATGTTGTTATGATAACGACCCATTTTATACATTTGATTAATAATGGTAACAGGTGTTTTCACTTTGACTTGATCAAATAAATATTTAACATCTTCCGGATAAAGATGAACGCAACCAGCACTGGTGCGTTTCCCCACACTTTCAGGCATATTTGTACCATGCAATAAATAAGACCAAATATTTAAGCGCATTGCATAATCGCCTAACGGATTCGAAGGACCTGCAGGTACCACATCAGGAATTTCTTTACCTTCTTCTTTATACATGTCTTTCACAGATTGTGGTACGTGCCAAACCGGATGGGGTAACTTTTCTAGGATGTAATAGCGGCCAACCGGCGTTGTCTCACCAATCTTACCAATGCCAACCGGAAAGGTTTCAACAATGTTTTTACCCTTCGGAAAATAATACATGCGTAATTCAGCTAGATTTAAGACCAGGCCGTGACGAACCGTGGGCAAAATAAATTGCGCAGGGATGGTAACAATGCTGCCAGAGGGTACTTCATTCGGATCAAGTTCAGGATTGGCTTGCTTTAATTCAAAATAACCAATGTCGTAGTATCTCGCAATTTCATCAAAATTAGATTTCATGAGAGTTTTGATTTTAAACACTTGACCGATCACATCATTGCCATTGGGTGGCAAAGGGTAATCTTGCGCAAAACTTATGCGCGCAGTTAAAAGTAATGAAAAAAAGCAACAGGTTGAGAAAATTTTTATAATTGATTTCATGACGATACTATCTTAGATTGTGAGTTGGGTGCCACCTTGGCAACAGCTACGATAGCGGCACATTATACTTCTTTTTATTGCAACAACAAGGCCTCAAGTTAAATTCATTGTATCTATTCAGCAAGTTTGAAGGTGAATTGCACCGAGAACGTTCAGATTTGGCGAACAACTACAAAAATATTTTTGAGAAAGCGCAGTGTATGAGTTATACATGAGTATTTCGAGAAAAGATTTTCGCCGTTTTTAGCCCAAATATGGGCGTTCCCAGCTACATGGTGAATAGTTACAATTCATTTATCTGGCTGCCGGTTGAATTTCACAATGAGTTTCAACTAAGCGATATTTTGAAATAATCAAGCCAATCAAGGCAAAAACCGGAAGAATTAAAAAAGCGTTTTGATAATCTGCTGCTGTATAAACATGTACATTATTAAGAATAGTACCACTCCATTCAGCTGCTAAGAGAATGCCAACCAGCGGTTGTGAAATACCACCACCAATCAATGCGGCCATATTATTAAAGCCCGATGCTGTGCCAAAATATTGCTTTGGCATAAAATCTTTTACCAGACCAAATGATAATGATTGCACCGCGGCTGAAATACCTAGGAAAAATAAACTGATGAGAATGACGTAGCTTGGTAAACGATCGGCAAATAAAATAACAATACTCGCAACTAAGCCAAAGCTAAAACAAATGACAAACGGTTTAACGCGCTGCGCAATGTGGCTGGAATACCAACCCATGAACGGGCTACCCAGGCCCACACCCAGCCAAAAAACACTAATGGCGTAACCAGCAGTAACATTATCCCAATGATAAACTTGCATGAGATAAGGTACGCCCCATAATGCCCCAATTGTGGCACTTGGTACCCAACAAGCAATCCCACAAACAAAAATCCACCACATTTGCGGAAAAGAAACCACTTGTTTCAAGCGAGCAAATTCGCCTTTTAAGGTGAAAGAGTGCGTGAGTTGATGTGCCTTTTTCTCACGAATGAACAGCCAATAAATCACAGAAAGCGAAAAAGTAATAAAGCCGGTATATAACATGGTTTCACGCCAACCGAGATGATTAATCAGTAAGGCTAAAGGGGCTTCACCCATAATAGAACCCAAACAACCCGCCAATTGCACTAATCCCGCAATCATCGCGAAATAGCGGTGTGAAAACCAACTCGAGGCCAAGAAAATCGCGCTGATGAAAGCAAAAGCCGATCCTAAGCCGACTAAGAAACGTGCCAATCCGGCAATCACGATATGATCTGCCATACCGAAAAGCGTGACACCACAGGCGCTAACAAAAACGGAAAGCGTTAATAAAATACGTGCACCAAAGCGATCGAGCAAAATCCCCGCAGGTATTTGCATTACCACATACGAATAAAAAAAGCAGGCGCTTAAAAAACCAAGTCCCGCGGCATCGGTGTGAAGATCGCGCATCAATTGTTCGGTCATGATGCTGGGGGAAACTTGAATGAAATAATCGTAAACATAAAAAAAAGCAGCTAAAGTGCATATAAAGTAGGGTTGAATGGATTTATAACCTTGCCATGTTTGTTGTTGTTGATTCATATGTTCCTCAGCAAATAATTAAACTGCTTCTAAAATAATCGTAAAAAAAAAGATTTGCAAATAATTTCAAATTTGATTTAAATATTATCTCGTTGAATCAGACTAAACAGGAGTTCCTCATGTCAGAAAATTACCCGCAACTTACCAAAGAGTTAAGTCAAATGATGGCAAAACTTGCCAAACAAGTACCAGATACTATGGCGGGCTTTCAATCAATGATGACCGGTGCGGTTAAAGATGGTGCGCTTGATAAAAAAACCAAAGAATTAATTGCGTTGGCGATTGGTATTGCGGGGCATTGCAAAGGTTGCATTGGGTTTCATGTGCAAAAATTAGTGCAATTAGATATTGATGAAAAGCAATTCATGGAAACCCTTGGCATGGCGGTATATATGGGTGGTGGGCCTTCTCTAATGTACGCATTAGAAGCGTATCAAGCGTATGAGCAATTCATGCAAAAATAAGCGCGCCCGTATCTGCTAACTGTATATTTACCCAGCGATTTCCGCCGTAATGTCTGCTTACCCAAGAACAGTCAGATTTTACCAGAAAAGCAAACATCAGTAATTCCCGGCGAGATGTTGAATAACTCAAGAACGGTCAGATTTGAGGC
>CAYGTS010000137.1:0-6797 GCA_964352905.1 uncultured Legionellales bacterium
TGCCTCAAATCTGACCGTTCTTGAGTTATTCAACATCACGCCGGGAATTACTGACGGCGGAAATCGCTGGGACCTAATAACAACTCGCAAACTCTTCCTGCAAATCTTGCAGGCGATTAATTTGCCCTGGTAAACGATAATGCCATGAGGCAATATTCGCCCGCGCACCAGCAATGGTTGTCGTATAATGAACATGATGGCGCAATGCACTGCGGCGAATTTCAATTGAATCTTCAATCGCTTGCTTGCCTTCGGTGGTATTAATGATAAATTGAATTTCATCATTTTTAATCATATCAACAATATGTGGCCGGCCTTCAATAATTTTATTAACGCGGCGGCATTGAATCCCCGCGGCTTGCAAAAATTTGGCGGTGCCGTGTGTCGCAACAATTTCAAATCCCCAACGTAATAAATCACGACTCAAACTAATCGCACTTTGTTTATCAGCATCGCGCACACTCACAAAAACCACACCGCCAGGAATAAATTCAGCATGCGTACTTAAATTCGCCTTGGCAAAGGCTTCACCAAAACTCATGCCGATACCCATCACTTCACCGGTAGATCGCATTTCTGGGCCTAAAATCGGATCCACTCCGGCAAAACGATTAAACGGAAAAACTGCTTTTTTGACAGAAAAATAATTTAATTTCTGCTTAATTTGATAATCTAAATCCACTAATTTTTTACCAAGCATAATTTTGGCAGCCATTTTAGCCAACGGTAACGCAGTAGCTTTCGAAACAAACGGCACCGTGCGTGCCGCACGTGGATTAATTTCTAAAACATAAACTTTTTGATCTTTAATCGCAAATTGGCCATTCACTAAACCTTTTACACCTAACTTTAACGCCATTGCTGTCATTTGTTCAGCAATCTCTTGTTTATTTTTTTCGGACAAGGAAAAAGTAGGTAAGCAACAAGAAGAATCACCTGAGTGAACACCCGCTTGTTCAATATGTTCCATAATGCCTGCAATGAGAACTTCTTCACCATCGCATAGCGCATCAACATCAACTTCAATCGCATCACTTAAGAAACGATCAAGTAAAACCGGTAATTTTTCTGAAACCGCCACCGCTTGTGTTAAATAATCGGCTAGCTCTTCATCATTAAAAACAACTTGCATTGCACGCCCACCTAACACATACGAGGGTCGTGCAATAATTGGGTAACCGATTTTTTGCGCTGTTTTGATTGCCTGATCTTTACTGGTGATAGTTGCATTATGCGGTTGCATTAAGTTTAAATCTTGCAATAATTTTTGGAATCGTTTGCGATCTTCGGCACAATCAATCGCATCCGGTGAAGTACCAATAATGGGGACATTGTTTTCTTGCAAGGCATTCGCTAATTTTAACGGTGTTTGCCCACCAAATTGCACGATAACACCGTATGGTTTTTCAAGTTCAACAATGGCCAAGACATCTTCAAGTGTTAGCGATTCAAAATATAATCTGTCAGAAACATGATAATCAGTCGATACTGTTTCAGGATTGCAATTGATCATAATCGTTTCATAATTTTCTTCGCGCAGCGCCATGGCAGCGTGAACACAACAATAATCAAATTCAATACCTTGGCCAATACGATTGGGCCCGCCACCCAATACAATGATTTTTTTATTTGCAGTGGGATTGGCTTCACAGCTTTCTTCGTAGGTTGAATACATATAGGCCGTTGTTGTTGCAAATTCTGCCGCACAAGAATCAACGCGCTTGTAAACTGGTTTCACACCCAAATTTAAACGATGCCTGCGTACCGCCGTTTCATTAATTTTTAATAATTGCGCCAACCGAATATCAGAAAAACCTTGGCGTTTTAATTGGCGCATAAGTTTTTCATCAAGATCGGTTAATTGCTTTTGCGCAACCTCATTTTCACAATCAACTAAATTTTTTATTTGTGCTAAAAACCATGGATCAATTTGGGAATAACGATGCACTTTTTCAATATCAAAACCATTGCGAAATGCATCAGCCACATACCATAAACGATGCGCACCCGGTAAACGCAATTCGCGACGCAGCGTATAAAAAGCATCTTGATCATTTGGATCAAGAATCGGCTCTAAACCGTATTTATCGATTTCTAAACCACGGATTGCTTTCTGCAACGACTCTTGAAAAGTGCGACCAAAGGCCATCACTTCACCAACTGATTTCATTTGTGTGGTTAAGCGATCATTGGCTTTGGGAAATTTTTCAAAACTAAAACGCGGAATTTTAGTCACAACATAATCAATACTGGGTTCAAAAGATGCCGGTGTTAAACCACCAGTAATTTCATTTTTTAATTCATCTAGCGTATAACCAATCGCTAACTTCGCAGCAACTCGTGCAATCGGAAAACCCGTGGCTTTGGATGCCAAGGCTGATGAGCGTGATACGCGTGGATTCATTTCAACAACCAGCATTTTACCGGTTGCCGGATCAACGGCAAATTGCACATTCGAACCGCCAGTTTCTACGCCAATTTCGCGCAAAATGGCAAGTGACGCATTACGCATTTGTTGATAAAGTTTATCGGTTAAGGTTTGTGCCGGTGCCACGGTAATTGAATCACCGGTATGAACTCCCATCGGATCAATGTTTTCGATCGAGCACACAATGATGCAATTATCGTTTTGATCACGCACTACTTCCATTTCATATTCTTTCCAACCAATCACCGATTGATCTATTAATAATTCATGCGTAGGCGAAATTTCAAAACCTTGCTCACAAATCGATTCAAATTCTTCGCGGTTATATGCAATACCACCACCACTACCCCCCAAGGTAAAGCAAGGACGAATAATCGCGGGAAAACCAACAGTTTCAACAATTTTCAACGCTTGTTGCATGTTTTTTGCGACAGCTGAAAGCGGCATTTCTAAGCCTATTTTTTGCATTGCTTGGCGGAATAATTCTCGGTCTTCGGCTTTATCAATGGCTTCACGTTTAGCACCAATCATTTCAACCTTATATTTTGCGAGTACGCCATGTTGCGCTAAATCAAGTGCGCAATTTAATGCGGTTTGCCCACCCATGGTGGGTAAAATCGCATTGGGTCGTTCACGTTCAATAATTTTTGCAATCGTGCGCCATTCGATAGGTTCGATATAAGTGGCATCAGCGGTATTGGGATCGGTCATGATCGTGGCTGGATTAGAATTAACTAAAATCACACGGTAGCCTTCTTCGCGCAAGGCAATGCAGGCTTGGGTACCTGAGTAATCAAATTCACACGCTTGCCCAATCACAATTGGGCCGGCACCTAAAATTAAAATGCTTTTTAAATCGTGACGTTTTGGCATAATTCAATCCACTCTCTAAACAAATAGTCAATATCATGTGGACCCGGTGACGCTTCAGGATGGCCTTGAAAGCCCATGACAGGTAAATTGTTAAAACGAACCCCTTGCAAGCTATTGTCGAATAATGAGCGATGGGTAATTTCAACGTTATCAGGTAAAGAATGGCTATCGATAGCAAAACCATGATTTTGTGAAGTAATACTCACACGATCAGTCTGTAAGTTTTTAACTGGGTGGTTTGCGCCATGATGGCCAAATTTCATTTTATAAGTTTTAGCACCGGCGGCTAACATTAAAATTTGAAAGCCTAAACAAATACCCAACAATGGTATTTTTTGTGCGAATAATGCTTGCGCTAGCTTGATAGCCTCCTTACTAGCAGCCGGATCGCCTGGCCCATTTGATAACACCACGCCAACGGGCTTAAGCGCTAAGAGATCAGCCAGTGTGGTTGTCGCTGGTACCACCGTAACATCGCAACCCTGCGCCACTAAATAACGAAGAATGTTATATTTCACCCCATAATCAATAACAACAATTTTATGCGGCAGTTGATTCCCATCATAACTACGATAACCTTCAGGATAGTGCCAAGTGCCTTGCCGCCATGAATATTTTTCGCGGCAAGTGACTTGTTGACTTAAATCTTGGCCTGTCATTAAAGGTATTTGCCGCGCTTTAGCAATTGCTGCGTCTTTATCAAGGTTATCACCACTGATAATAACACCGCGTAACGCCCCTTTTTCACGTAATAAACAGGTTAAACGCCGCGTATCAATTTCAGCAATTGCAACCAGCTGATGTGCTTGGCAATAATCGCCCAAGGTCATTTGATTGCGCCAGTTGCTGACAACCAAGGAGAGTTCTTTAATGATTAAGCCCGCCGCAGCGACTTTGTTTGATTCAACATCTTCAGCATTGGTACCGGTATTGCCAATATGAGGGGTGGTTAAGGTGACAATTTGTTTGGTATAAGATGGGTCCGTTAAAATTTCTTGGTAACCTGTCATAGCCGTATTAAAAACAACTTCGCCCTGGCATTCTCCCTGTGCACCAATAGCACGGCCTAGGAAAATGTTACCGTCTTCTAATGCTAATATGGCTTGAGTGTACAAAAAAATCTCCTGTTATTCAGGAAGCAAATTAAAATTTGCCCATTCGTATCTATTCAGCAAATTTAACGTAACTACTCACTCCGTAGCAGGGAACGCTCATATTTGGGCTAAAAACGGCGAAAATCTTTTATCGAAATGCTCATTTATAACTCATAAACTGCGCTTTCTCAAAAACATTTTCGCCGTTTTTATCGCCAAATCTGAACGTTCTGGTCAATATAAAGCTAAAGGGGGTGAGCAGATACATTTAATCCACATAAATCAGCAATTCCCGGTGTAGCGAGGAACAGCCATATTTGGGCATTCCTAACTACAGGGTGAATGGTCACGCTCATTCTAAAAAAATTAATGGCAAAAAGCCAGGCTTTTAAATAAGCTTGTAACTGCTTACCCCTTTTAAATATATTTGCCAAGAACAGTCAGATTTGGCGTTCCCCGCTACGGAGTAAGTTACATAAGCTAATCAAACCAAGACTAAGAAAGTTTTCTAACCCGTTTTCTGCTAATTTCCTATTGATTTTTAAAGGTATTAGCCTGACAATAAATATTTGAGCTATGAAAGGGAACTCTGGGATATATGCGATTTAATAAAACCACTTTGTCTTACTGCGCGTTGCCATTAGTATTGAGCCTATTTTTGCCTCACAATAGTTTCGTTTTGGCTATAAATCAAGCGACTGTTACCCAGCCATTAGCTCAACAACTGCAGCAAGTGCCTGCAAAAAATCACAACCAACAAAGAAAAAAACCTCATCAGAGTAAACACTATTTACCGAAATCACAACATCCTGCGCCAACTCACAAAACAGTGAAGCAGGATCATAAGCCAAAAAGAACAACGCCGCACCCAGCTGTATTGCCTAAACACCCGTATCAAAAACATCACCGTGTCGCAAAATTACCACGATACAAGCACCCTATTGCGAAATATCAACGACCTCGTGCTATTCATTTATATCGCCCCATACCACCAACCTGGTATCCACAGGCTAAACTTAATCCTGATCTAAACCAAACCCTAAAAAATGTCGTTGTTATGACGATTAAAACTAACCCCACTGTGTTACAAACCGTTGATACAGCACATGCTTCACGTGAGCAAATCGCTATTTCGCGCGCTGGTTATTTGCCAAAGCTTGATGTCACCATGGGGATCGGTAAAGAACGCACTTTGCAACCATCGCTTGGCGCAGATGATGTGCTACTGACCCGCAAAGAAATACAATTTTCTGCCAGTCAATTGTTATGGGATGGTTGGGGCACGCTTAATCAAATTCGTTCCAGCAAGTATCAATTTCAAGCTAATGTATTTCAAGCAGCTGAACAACGCCAATTAACTGCATTACGTGCAACTGAAGTTTATCTTGATATTTTGCATTACTACCGATTAGTTAATATTGCCAAAATCAACGTTGAAAATCATCGTGTCACATTACATAAAGTGAATCTACGCTTTAAAGGCGGTGCTGGCAATAAAGCCGATGTTAATCTAGCTAAAGACCGTTTAGCGCAAGCCAATGCCACGCTTTACACCTCACAAGGTTTGTTAATGAATAGCAACGCAGCCTTCTTAAATGTGGTTGGCATTAAAGCCAGAAACTTGCGTATGCCGGTTTTGCCGCAAATTCCTGCTACGTTAGAAAATGCCATTATCATTGCTTATGCCAATAGCCCTGCGATTAAAGTGGCTAAAAAAAGCCTTGCGGCTGCTTGTGCCAATTTACGGGTTGCTAAAGCCTCTTTTTGGCCCACGTTTTCATTAGAAGGATTCGTCTCACGAGACAGTAATATTGAAGGTATTGTTGGCCCGGATAATTCAGCACGTGGCATGGTGATGATGCGCTATAACTTAGTTAATGGTGGCGCAGATGTTGCTGCGGTGAGACAAGCCGTGTTTAATTATGAAAATGCACAACACGCTCTGGTTGAAGCAAAACGAACCGTGCGTGAAAACGTGACTACCGCTTGGAATAATGTTTATATCTCTCGCCAACGTGTTACGCAATTAGCTGCACGTATTAACTATACTAAGCAGGTGCTTATTGCTTATCGCAAGCAATTCGAATTAGGCCAACGTTCGTTACTTAATTTAGTTGATATTCAACGCGAATTGTTTAACGCTGAAAGCGAATTCCTTGATAGCCTGTTTGCAGTAGCTTCAAATACCTATGGTTTATTCGCCAGTATGGGCAGACTGGTTGAGAAATTTTGTTAGGGGCCAAACTCGCACCATTTAACTTTATATTTGACAGAACGTTCAGGTTTGGCGATAAAAACACCAGTCCTCTTGATAAGCGGGGATCAGGGCGTTCCCCGCTACGGAGTGAGTTCAGCAATTCCCGGTGTAGCGAGGAACAGCCATATTTGGGCAATCTCACATT
>CAYGTS010000138.1:0-6705 GCA_964352905.1 uncultured Legionellales bacterium
AGAAAGCGCAGTGTATGAGTTATACATGAGCATTTCGATAAAAGATTTTCGCCGGTTTTAGCCCAAATATGAACGTTCCCATCTACGTGGTGAATAGTTGCTTGTTGTTAATTTAGGCCTAACCAATTTTGGTTAGGCTTTTTTTTTGCGTTTAAACTCAATACGAGATCGCAAATCTCTATTTTTATATAAAATAGAGATTTGCGATCTCGATTTTTTGTATTTCTTAGTCTATAATCAAGTTATTTGGCGGGAAATAGCCATGTTTCAACGACTTATCAAGATTAATCCAGATTCAAAACACAGTGTTTTCATCTTTGGCCCACGTGGTACCGGCAAAACATCTTGGCTACGTGAACACTTTGATCAAGCGCTGTATTTTGATTTATTAAACGACGACACCTATACGATGTTTGCAGCAAGGCCAACACGTTTAAACGATTTAATCCCAAGTGATTATCAAAATTGGATCATTATCGATGAAGTGCAAAAAGTGCCCGCCATTTTAAACGAAGTGCATCGCTTAATTGAAGGTAGGGGATTGCGCTTTATTTTAACGGGATCAAGCGCTAGAAAGCTGCGCGTGCAAGGTGTGAATTTACTGGCGGGACGTGCTTTAACCTATCACATGCATCCGTTAACTTGTGTGGAGTTGGGGCATGCTTTTAATTTAGCCAAGGCATTACAATTTGGCTTATTGCCCATGGCTGTCACCAGTCAAGAAGTTGAAAAATACTTAGCAAGCTATGTTGCAACTTATTTACGAGAAGAAGTTCTCCAAGAAGGCCTGACTCGTAATATTGCGTTGTTTACGCGGTTTTTGGAAACAGCCAGCTTTTCACAAGGCGAAGTGCTAAATTATACTGCGATTAGCCGTGAAATTGCCAGTAATCGCCATACGGTTGCGAATTTTTTTGAAATTTTAGAAGATTTACTGATTGCTTATCGTTTACCGATTTTCAGTAAACGTGCTAAACGTGATCTTGTAACAGCTCCCAAATTTTATTATTTTGATGTGGGTGTTTATCGTAATATAAGACCATACGGGCCATTAGATAGTGCGGCTGAAATTGATGGTGCAGCTTTAGAAACCTTATTTTTACAACAAGCGCGTGCTTACACTGATTATTTTGATTTAGGCTATCAATTTTATTATTGGCGAACACGCGATAAGACCGAAGTTGATTTTGTATTATATGGGAATCATGGCTTTTTAGCGTTTGAAATAAAACGTAAAACACGCTTGGATAATAAAGATTTTAAGGGATTAAAAGTTTTTGCACAGGATTATCCCGAAGCAAAACTATATTTATTATACGGTGGTAGTGAGCGTTATGTTGAAAATAATATTGAAGTGATCCCGTTCGAAAAGGCATTGCAAACCTTACCTACTTTATTAAGTAGTGATCCAGGGCAGATCGCTAGGCTATAATAATTTTCCGGGATTCAAAATATTTTTTGGATCGAATTGTTGTTTGATTTGTTTCATTAAGCGTAATGAAACGGTATCAATTTCTTTGCCAATAAAAGTTTGCTTATCAATACCTACGCCGTGTTCACCAGATAAACTTCCTTTAAGCTGTAAGACTTTATCAAAAATTTGATCTAAACAAATTTTTGCAGCTTGCAGTTGGCGCGGATCATTGGGATCGATCAAAATATTTACATGAATATTACCATTGCCGGCATGCCCGAAATTAACAATCGCAATTTGCTGTTGTTTGGCAAGTTTTTCAATAAAAGTAATTAATTCTGCTAAGTTGGCAACGGGGACTACAATATCCTCATTGATTTTTTTTGGTGCAATATCGCGTAGCATGGGGGAGAGGGCTTTACGCGCTGACCATAAGTTAGCAATTTGTTGTGGGTCATTAGCAATTTGAAAATCAATTAAATGTGAATTCGTTGCGGCTTGTTGAATGCAGTGCTGCATGCTTGGCATGGCAACAGTTTGCCCATCGATTTCAATGATTAACATGGCCCTAGTTTGTGCCGGTAGATTTATTTTTTCACTGATTAATTTAATACAAGCGTGATCTAAAAATTCTAAACAATACGGCGTAATTGGTTGTGCCATAATCTTTGCCACAGCTTGAGTGGCAGCAGTTAAATCATCGTAGAGTGCACGCATCGTGGTTTTGGATTGTGCTAGTGGAGTCACTTTTAAGTGTGCTGTGGTAATAATGCCAAGCAAGCCTTCTGAACCAATCAGCAAGCGTGTTAAATCAAAGCCAACTACACCTTTAGTGGTGTAAACACCAGTGTGAATAATTTCTCCAGTGCCGATAACAGCAGTTAAGGCCAGGGTATTTTCACGTGGTGTGCCATATTTTACCGCACGCGGGCCGGCAGAATTATTGGCTAAATTACCGCCAATGGTGCAAATCTCTTTGCTAGAGGGATCGGGCGGCCAAAAAAAATCAAACTTTTGCAAATGCTGTTGTAAATCTTGATTAATCACACCCGGTTCAACGCTCACAACACGGTTATCAATATCGGTATTGATAATCTTGGCCATGCGTTCAAAAGAAATGACCACACCACCTTGCAAAGGCACTGCACCACCAACAATTCCGGTGGCGGTGCCTCTGGCTGTGATGGGAATGTTATGCTGAAAACAACTTGTTACAATTTTTACAACATCTTGTTCCGAGTGTGGAAAAAAAACCACATCTGGGCAAACATGATGTTTTGAATAATCATAGCCGTAAGTCCAACATTGTGCTTTGCCAATTAACAATTGTTCATTGGCAAACTGCGATTTTATTTGCTTTAGAAAAGAGTTTAATTTTTCAGCATTCATTAATTACTCGACTGAAAAAGTTTTACGACTTTTTGCACACCATACACGCGTCTTGTACAATCCACAGCTAAATCTGCTTGATCAGCTGCTACATTTCCCATTAAGTAAACGATACCATTTTCAGTCACGACTTTAATTTTAGAAGAATGTAACCCTTTGGTGGATAACATGGCACTGCGTACTTTGGTGGTGATCCATGTATCACTGGTGCGTGTGGTAAAAGCACTTGGTGATGAAATCGTAATTTCATTGTAAACCTTCTCAACGCCAGGTGTGGTTCTGGCAATTTCTACCACGCGATCACGCGCTGCTGAAAAAGGGGTTTGCCCCGTTAATAATACGACGCGATGATAAACGCCCACAACAATATGACTCTTGTGATACAGCTCGCTATCTTGATAAATTTTACTGTTAATATTGGCGATAATATCTTTATCTTTAAACATGGATTTTAAGTTATTGCGATCATAAACAGCCGAACCACCCGCTGCAGCACCAGCAACGAACGCTGCAACACAGCCTTGCAATAAGCCACAAAGTACTAAAAGTAGTAGTATATTTTGTATCTGCTTACCCCCTTTAGCTTTATATTGACCAGAAAGTTCAGATTTGGCGTTCCCTGCTACGAAGTGAGTAGTTACTATATTTTTTTTCATTATGCCCCCGTATGTTGCCCAAATAATTTGTGATCAATTAAATCACATAAACAATGAATAATCACAATATGATTTTCTTGAATGCGTGCAGTTGAATTGGCTGGTACACGGCACTCAATATCGGTTGGGTGTAACAGGGCGGCAATTTCACCACCTTCACGGCCTGTTAATGCTATGATTTTCATATCGCGATCATGCGCAGCGGCAATAGCGGCAATCACATTGGCTGAATTGCCACTGGTTGAAATAGCAATTAACGTATCGCCGGGTTGGCCTAGCGCACGGATTTGTTTAGCAAAAATGTCTTCAAAACTATAGTCATTGCCAATCGAAGTAATTGTGGAAGAATCGGTGGTCAATGCAATCGCGGGTAAGCTAGGCCTTTCTACTTCAAATCGATTGATTAACTCTGCAGCAAAATGTTGCGCATCGGCTGCTGATCCACCATTGCCACAGGCTAGAATTTTATGGCCATCTAGCAGCGATTCAACTAATAAATTAGCTGCTTGTGCAATTTCATTGGTTAGGGTGTCAGCCGTGTTAATTTTAGTTTGAATACTGTCACCAAAAATCGTTTTAATTCTTTCTATATCATTTTCCATCGTTCTGTCCTAATCAGCAGTAAATGCACTTTTTAACCATGTTATTTTAGGCCTATCGTGTTGATTATCAACCGCAACGACATCAAAACGACAAGCCAGATCATCGAATAAATTATGCTGTTGGCGATAACATTCTGCCGTGTTAATGATTTTACGTTGTTTATATTCATCAACACTTTCAGCGGCAAGGCCTTGTGCTTGCCTAAAGCGTACTTCAATAAAACACAGTGTATCACGATCATACATGATCAAATCAATTTCGCCATAACGGCACTGAAAATTTTCAGCGCACAAGCGTAAGCCGTGTTTTTTTAAGTAATCACAAGCTAGTTGCTCAAATGTTTTGCCAGTTTTTTTGCTCATTCGTATTAAGCAATTGGCACGGGCATACCATTTTTAAATTTCGCCCAATTTAATTCACGCTGAATTTGCATGTTAGAACTCAAATATAAGGTACCGGTTTCACCGCTAACGCTGGATCCTGCTGCTAACATGCCTAAGCTTTTACTTAAGCTATACGCATCTTCGCCAAAGGCATAAAAACGTGCAAGTTTGTGTTTTGCTACATCATTTTTAACACCTGTAGTAGCCCAGGGCATATCGCAAAAAACAATTCCATCGAGATCGCGATCGCTGCTGGGAGATGGTTTACCGGCATAAACCAGTGAGGTTGCATAAACAGGCACATTATCGGTGTAATAATAATTTAACATGGGTTTAATTTGGCGTGCTAATTGTGGTGAAACGGCAAGAAAAATCACATCAAAATCTTGGCGGCGTTCATTTTTTTCTAACTCGGCTTCTTGCTGTAGATCGATGGATGCTTTTTGTTTCTTCAATTTTTCTCTATCTTTAAGGATATTACCGGTGAAATGCAATAAATTTTTAATATCAGATGAAAGATTTTGATTGTTGCTAATGCTAAGTGAATCCACCACGCTACCGCCTATATTTTTAAAGCGAGTATCGAATGCGTTGGCAATGCCATTACCCCAGTTGCCTGCAGGCGTGATCACTAACGCTTTGCGGTAGCCATCGCGAAACATTTTCACAGCAACTTGCTCTGCTTCAGCTTGGGGTGATAAAGCAAATTGAAACACGGAGTTGTTAGCACCAGACCAACCACTAGCTGTATCATTTAAGGCTAATACCGGCACGGGTAAGTTGCCGCGGTTTTCTAAGGCATTCACTTGATCTTTTAATAAAGGGCCAATCACCAGATCAGCTCCTTTTGCCACAGCCTGAAGATACAGGGCATTAATATCGCTATTTGCAGTATTATAAACACTGATTTCTGGCGTATCGACCTGCTGTGCTTTATCCTGGTAATAAGCCTTAAAAAAACCATTTTCGATCGCTTTGCCCGAACTTGCCAAGGGACCTGTTAAGGGTAACAATAACGCAACCCGCTTGGGTGAGCTACTGGGCGTATGTGCATTCGGGGCACCTTTACCATAGCCACCAATCTGGCCACAGGCTGCGATGAAAATAGCTAAGGATGATAATATAAGTAAGCGTAATGTTTTCATAATCTGCTCAACTCTCTGGTTAAATCGCGACAAAGGTGTAATATTACTGCGCCTACATCCAAAAGTATAATTTTTTAGTTAGGAGATCTGTTTTGTCCATACAAGGGTCACTGTTTGTGATCGCCACCCCCATTGGCAATTTACAGGATATTAGCCTGCGCGCGTTGGAAGTCCTTAAATCAATTGATCTAATTGCCGCTGAAGATACACGTCATAGCAAAAAGTTATTGGAACATTTTGTTATCAATAAGCCCTTACAAGCTTTGCACCAACATAACGAAATTAAAGCAAGTTTAGATATTATTCAGCAATTAAAAGACGGTCGTTCAGTGGCCTTGATTAGCGATGCCGGTACGCCGTGTATTAGTGATCCAGGTTTTAAACTAGTGAAATTAGCACATGAAAATAATATTAAGATTGTGCCACTACCGGGTGCGAGTGCAGCAATTGCGGCGTTAAGTGTTGCTGGAATGCCTGCTGATCAATTTTATTTTGGTGGTTTTTTACCCGCAAAAAAAAGCAGTCGCGAAAAATATTTAAATGCTTTGCAAGAATTCACCGTTACCTTAGTATTTTATGAAACACCACATCGTATTGTTGATAGTTTAACTGATTTAATTACATGCTTTGGTCGTGATCGAGAAATATTACTCGCGCGTGAAATCACCAAACTCCACGAAACTATTCATGCTGCAACGTTGGGTGATTTATTAACATTTGTAACAAACGATCCCAATCAACAAAAAGGTGAATTTGTATTAGTGGTTGCGGGCGCAAGTAAAATAGAGAATATTAATATTTCAACCGATGCCAAAAAAATACTGCAAACCTTAATGCAAGAATTACCGTTAAAAACTGCTGCAAAACTCACTGCAAAGATTAGCGGTGAGAGTAAAAATAAATTGTATGAGTTTGCATTAAAGCAGGATAAATAGCAGCATTAGAAACACGCTCCTAGTACCGTTTCAATGGTGCTTGCCTGCTTATTCGTCACCAGCTCGCGATGACGAATGAAACTAAAATGGTTAATAGTTACCAATTGGGGTAACTATTCAGTAAATTTGAAGGTGAATTCACCGAGAACGTTCAGATTTGGTGATAAAAACGGCGAAAAT
>CAYGTS010000139.1:0-6696 GCA_964352905.1 uncultured Legionellales bacterium
CCTGGATTGCTTCACTGCGTTCGCAATGACGGAAATCGCCGTCATTGCGAGTGCGGAGCACGACGCAATCCAGGGAAAGGATCTTCGATCCTGCAAAACCTTGCTGTATTTGCTAGTCGCACCACTGCTTTTACCAGCATCACCTTTAACATCTCATTCACTGCCACTCGCTCAGGTTGCCGCACTTCGATCGCAATGACCGGTTGGAATTTACAAATTACGTTGTACAACGCTATAGCGCGTTACCGTAAAACCATCCCAATCTTGCCAGCGATCAGCTGGATCGCTGGGTATGCCACGATAATCCCAGGCAATTAATGCCGTGTAAGCTTTAACTTTTTTTCGTGCCGAATTTTTAAATTGATCGATAACACTAAAATTAATTTGGGCTAAATTATGATGAGCAGGATTATCTTTAGCATGATCAATTTTTTGGGATGTAGAATCTAAAAAAATAACGTTATCGATATGAACGGTTCGATACCCCTTATTACCTAAATGATTAATCGGTGCTTGTTTATTACTTGCTGCTTGTTCTGCAATGTACTGTGAAGCAACTTCACGATTTGAAAGTAAGTTCACTAATGAATATTGAATATGATAAGAAGTTGCATCGTAACTTTCACGATTGATCACATAACGCACAATCTCACTTTCTACCTGTGCTTGATTAATAGGACGATAAGGTTGTTTAATCGGATCAACAATCACACGACCATCTTGGTAATGATGAATTAATAAGGGCTGTAAATGTTGTAAAGGCAACAAAACGAGAATAGCAACCACGAGCAAACATGCAAGTAACATTGCTATCATAAACGCATATTTATAACGATTTCGCGATATGATAGCACTGGTATAGATGTCATCTGCCCAACTGCTTGCTAATTCAAAATAATGATTTGATATATTTTGTGATTTCATTTGTTATACCCTGCTTTCATGAGATCATGACGGATTGCTCGCACAGCCGCCGTTGTTGATTGATTGCCAAATTTGCCACCACCTAACATTGTTTTTGTTGCCAGACTTGCGCCGACAGCTCCTCCTAACGTTTCAGCTAATAATGTGGATCCAGATAGTGTTGAAACCGTGCCACCAATAGCTAAAGCTAAATGAGCCGCTCTCAAAACAAGACCAACACCAATAAAACCAACAATCATGGTAGGAATAAAACCGACTATCGATAAGCGCGCCGCATGATTAGCATAAATCGCCGCCACTGACCATTGCGCCAGGGATAACGCCAGTGCCAAAATACTGGCAACAAAAATCATCATTAAACTGAAACCGACACATGTTCCTAACCAGCGATCAAAAAAGTTATGCGTTGGTTTAAAAAGGGTAAAAGCTATAAAGAGAGGTGCCATGGCTAATAAAATAGCTAACATGATTTTTGCTAGTATTAATTCAAATAATGCCACTAAAATTAAGGCAAAACCAAATCCCCAAATTAAAATCGCTGAAAAATAAGCGGCGAGATTATAAAACGAACCACGATCCCAAACCCACTTGCCTATTTCAGAAAATTCAATTAACACAGATTGCATGGCACCGTTAATGCCTGTGCCGGCAAAATGTGGCATTGGTATGGGCGTGGCATTAACTAAAACATCACCGATTTGGCTGGCTGCAGTATTCAGCAATCCCATGAAAATATGACTAAACCAACCCCAATTCATTGCCGCAATATAAATAAACGCTAATTTGAGTGATGACTTCACTAAATTATTCGTACTCAATCGCACCCAACCTTGGGTGATAGCTAATCCAAACATCACAATGTATAAGACAATCGCTAATGCCAGGGGGATTTTTAAGTAATGCGACAAGGCGGTGTAACTGTTAAAAACATAGTTGTTGAGTAAACTATCAAGTTCATTAAAAAGTTTATCAACAATCGTTAAATAATTTATGAGCATGTTTTTCCCTTATTCAACATCATTGAATTGATCACGTTCATATCGTGGTCTTAATAGGCGGAACATACTTTGATCGGTGAGATCAGCTAATCGAACGTTTTTAAAATCCTGCGTTGATTTGGCATAAACCACCATCAATTGATACAAATTATTACAAATTGCTTCATCAATTTTGCCGCGCATGCACGCACCATAATAAGCACCCTCGCCTAAGTCATTGAGCTTTAATTCTCTTTCAGCTACTAGTGAGGCTTTAAATAAAAATTTGGATGCATCATCACGATAGGCTGTGGTGAGTGGGTTGGGATCACGTGAGCAACCGTTTAATACGCTCACAATAATAAAGCATGTGATCATGCTCACTTTTTTAATTGATTTCATAGTTATCTCTCCTTTAGTTAGTTACATTGTATCTGCTCACCCCCTTTAGCTTTATATTCACCAGAACGTTCAGATTTGGCGATCCTTGCTACGGAGTGAGTAGTTACATTACATTGACAAGTGTCTTTGGGCAATGCAGCCCAAAGTTAGGGCACGGCGATTTTAAGTCTGCAGCTGTGCAAGCTGTTAATAAACTCAAAATAGCAATGATAAAAAATTTATTGCGCATGTTTTACTCCTCTTTCTGTGGCAAACGATTAAATTTTGCGGCAGCCGTTTTTTCGGCAATGACATCAGCATGCGCCTGTGCTAATTGCTGATTAAGCAATACTTGCATTTTTAATTCTTGGGTTTGAATATAAGCTACTTCGGTAATTAATCGTGAGTTTAAGTCCATAGCTGCTTTAGTATTTTGTGCTTGATCGATTTTTTGTGATAATTGATGGATCGTTTTTAAATGATCGTTGATTGTATTAAAAGCATAGCTAGCATTAACCATAGCAGCACGATTAACTTTAACTTCTTGCCCATATATTTTTGTTTGATCTTGACTAAAACCTTTGGCAAAATCCGCCTGTTGTAAATAAGGATGATCTTGCTCATACTGATTCAGTAATTCTTTATAACGTGTTGCATTACCACCGGCTAATCCTTTTAAGGTACTTTGCCAATCATTGGGTGACCACTGTCGCTGGGTTAGTTCACTGCTGCTATTCAATAATTTACCAAACCCATAGTGCCCTTCGGCATCTTTTACTAAGCTTTTGGCTTGATCGAGTTGTTGTTTAGCATTGTTATAGGTTTGTTGCAGTAATACGTATTGGCTTTTTAGTTGATTATAGTTTTTAATTAAATTCGTAATAGCACCGAGATCAGTCACTGGCATCACTGCCAAGCTAAGTGTTGGTAACAATAGCAATGAGCATAGCATTAAATCGATTATATTTTTTTTAGAAATCATGGTTAACGCTCCGTTGTAAAAACAAGGGTAACCATTTTTCTGGATCATCACCAACTTGTGCACGTAACTCTGTTAATAAATTAACTGTTTGCTGTGTACCAGACATGATTTTCAATAAGTCTTGTAAGTGACTTAGATTTAACCGCGCCAGGGTTGATTGATGACCTTGTTTATAAAGAAATAGCCGTGATTGTGGTTCATTTTCACGAATACAATTAAATTCCGCCTCGGATAAATTGAATCCATCAATATAATCTTCAGGTTTAGCTTGCGGATTAGCAAAGTAAATATGACTGGCACAGTTATCTAAGATAATATGCCTAATCGCCGAACGAGCGACACTGTGTGGTGATTGAGTAGCAAAAATTAAATGACAATTTAATTTACGCAACGTGGGTAACCAGGTTTTTAATTTAGCTTGCCAATACGGGTTATCTAAGTACTGCCAAGCTTCATCTAAGAAAACAGAGACTAATTGTCCCGTTAAGGTTTGCTCTAAACGATGAAATAAATACATGCTAACCGCTGCTAAAACATTAGCCGGTTCATGATCGAGGAAGTGTGTTAAATCAAAACCCATTTTTTGTTGCATGCTTAACCGATCTTGCTGGTGATCAAATAAATACGCATAATCACCCTCTACACGAGAATCATCACCACGCAACCAACGTTTTAAACGCGACCAACGTGTAAAGTTAACTGGCAACATTTTCGTCGCATTGCTTAAACTGCGATACTCTGGTGCTAATTGATCATACGCATAATCCACACAATGATTTAATTGATCTACAATCGCTTCTTCAACTTCTGTTTCTTGCTCTTTTTTAACCAATTGCACCAACCAAGCCTTGCAAAATTTACGATTGATCGGCGTATCTGGTAGTTGTAACGGGTTAAACGCAATATCATTAGCATATTGTGGTGAAAGAATTGCATAGTATCCACCGCTGGCACGAATGTAAATTTCCATGCCACGATTACGATCAAAACAAAAACTGTTTCCCGCATAGCGATTAAGTTGCGCATCGAAAAAACACATTGCGACTGTTTTTCCCGATCCATTGCCACCGATAATCGTAGCATGCCCAGGCGCCGGATTATCCTTGGGACCTTTAGCATGTAAGTTAAACCACAATGGTGTTTTGGCGGGTGTTGTGACTAAAGTTAACGCGCTGCCTAAATGATTGTTATCTTTATAGCCACTGTGATAATTGTGCAATGGAAAAAAATCAACAAAATTCTGTGAGCTAATTAAACTCATGCGAGCAATGTAATTAATATTAGTTGGAATTTGTGCCCAAAACATGGGCTCTTGTGCGATAGTTTCTCTGACTGCCACGATGCCCGCATTTTGATAACATGTTATGGCATTAGCGATGTGTTGCTCTAATTCCGTGAGCGAATCGCTAAAGATCATGACGCTATTATGATGATAGCCCATAATGATGTGATCACTTGCGAGCAAGTCTCTTGCTGTGGTTAAGTCTTCGATTTGAGTCAGTGCCGGATCGCCAGCATTTTGCATTTTATTAGCTTGTCTTTGCATCGATTTATCGGCTTGAAATTTATTTTCGATAATAAAACTATTGCTGCTAATGAATTCAAAATCCAGGTGCAGTAAAGGATCAAGCATGATGCTGGCGCTGTGATCCACATAACGTTTGATACTAATAATCGCAGCAAAGCGACTATCGTGTGGATTAGCGCCTTGAAATTGAATAGTCTCACCAAAAAAAATCCGCTTGCTACTAAGATAATGCGCAAGATTACCTTTTGGATAAAAAGAGTTTACCTGCGTTGATTTAACAAAATCATGGCAATAAACAGGCGCTTGCTGCAGTTTTTTAAATTTTATTGCCTCACCCCCATTAATAAACAAACTTACAAAAGTTAGTAATTCGCTAAACTCACACTGTGGATCATTTTCACCTAATAATTGTGGGCCAAACTCCGCTAGTGAGGTTATTAATTGTTGCACCGCTTGATTCAGCTGCTGCATACTCAATTCACGCTGTGCCTGTCGCGCATGTTTAATATAACGGCGACTGATTTTTTTAAAAGTATTTGAAATTTTACCAACTTTACCCGAGGTGAATCCTTTATAAATAATCACTAAATATAAGTCATTCTGATAAGACGACTGATTTTTAAATTGTTGCATGTACGCATTGTTAATTTGATCTGCAAAATTATTATTAAATTTACCGCTTAATCCGCAGGCTATTTTATGCCGATGTACTGTGCCTAAAATGCAAAAACGTTCATCAAGTGCTGCGATAGCTGCATGCAAAATGTGTTTATAATGATTTAAAGTTTCAGCCTTTGTCGTGGCAAATGGCACACCTTGGCATTTGATAACGCTAAACATTGCGCCTGTTTGTGATTCTAAAATCGTGGGCGAATTAAAATGGGTAATCGGCACATGACTTGCAACTCCCACTTCTTGTTTCGCAAGTTTAATAGTTTGATTAATAGGGTTCATAGCTTTGACACCCCCAGTGTTTCTTATTGGGTACGTTAAGACACTGCATTCTTTTAAGTAGCAATTTAAAAATATTGTGATCAATCGCTAAGGCGATTACACCAAATACATGTAGTGGTAAATAAAAAAGTAAACAAACTGGTGAGGAAAATAAAATAAACCCGCACAAGACTAACATGATGGCAATACCAAGATAATCTAAGGTAACACCAAGCAACATTGCTGGCCGCGTTAAACCAACGAATAATGGGCTAATGACTAAGGCTTGCTCCATGTTACGCTCCCAGGCCCATTTTTTGCGCAATGTAAGATGCGCTAAATACAATGCCAATGCCGATGACAATTGCCATGGCTTTTTGCTTGGGCATTTTTCCCAACGCCAGTGTGGCGTAACCCACACCAATAATAGCGATGACAAAGATTAAACGGGCGGGTGTTGAGGTCAGCATGTTGACTAAACTACTAAGCACACTGCTTAACATGTCTTGCCCACCATCGGCGAAGGCTAATGATGGGCAAATGCATAATAACGCAATGATTACTGATCTTTTAATGTGTATTCTCATAAATTTATTCCTTAACGAATATATTTAGGCATATTATTTTATTTAAAATAGATAGTCAATGCTTTTAGTACTTTTTTTATGAAAAATAATGCATTAATGAATTAAATTATCTAGATTTCCGTGTAATTAATCTGCACTAGCTAATTGGGCTAAATTCCGCTAGAATTTAGCCCCTTTGGGTAGCTTGAGCGGCTGCGCAAAAAACAGCCCTGGTCGCAAGGGTGTTGTGTGATCAGTAATTCCCGGCGAGATGTTGAATAACTCAAGAACGGTCAGATTTGAGGCAAGGTCACATTAAAAACACTAAAAAATAGCGGAGTTTATACATGATAAATGAGCACATTTTTTATGTGTTTTTAATGTGAGATTGCCCAAATATGGCTG
>CAYGTS010000140.1:0-6386 GCA_964352905.1 uncultured Legionellales bacterium
TCGCCGTTTTTAGCCCAAATATGGGCGTTCCCATCTACATGGTGAATAGTTACGATTAATGAATCGTATCTGCTCACCCCCTTTAGCTTTATATTTACCAGAACGTTCAGATTTGGCGATAAAAACAGCGAAAATATTTTTGAGAAAGCGCAGTGTATGAGTTATACATGAGCATTTCGATAAAAGATTTTCGCTGTTTTTAGCCCAAATATGGGCGTTCCCTGCTACGGAGTGAGTAGTTACAATGAATCAACGTATGCTAGCAAGCCAATCATAATCAAATACGCTAGCTAATTTATTAATCAAGTTTTGTTTAGCAATAATTATGCCTAATTCGCGATTATCATCAAAGGCAGCCTTGCTAATGTTTGCCGATCCAACGTACGCTTTGGCACTGTTAAAATGAGGATCGATTAAAATCATTTTGGCATGAATATAGATTTTTTTTGCAAAATGAATGGTTGCACCATGTTTAACCAAATAACGAATACTTTTTTTAGCATGCATTTTGCCTTGATACGGCATTAAAACTCTAAGCTTAACGCCTTTATCGCACGCTTTTTTTAAATCACCAACAAGTTGATAATCTTGTAATTCTGGGGCATAAATCAAGATTGTTTTTTGCGCCTGATTAAGCAATTGCTGCAATTTTTTACGAGTACTATGCGGGCTCCACACTAAGTTAGATTTTTGGCAAATTACCGGCAAGGCCTGTGGCCGTTGCCTAAGTAAATCAATCCAAAATACTTGCCGCATGCAATTAATATCCTTAAAATTTGTTGTTATAGCACCTAAGTTACGTACGCTTTTAAAACTACCTGGTGAAAAGTTAAAGGTTAAAATTGCTGCTTTTTTATTATCGATTAAGATACTTTTTTGATGGGTGTTACGGAAGTAATTGCTAGCAAAAATCACTTTAACATGCGCTTGTTTCAATTTTCGGATCACATAGGCATTCACATTGCGTTGTTTATAAGGATGTTGCTGTATGAGCACCGTTACATCAACACCTCGCTTATGCGCATTAATAACAGCATGCAGCAATTTATAGTCATTAAATTTATACATGACAATTTTCAGTGATTGTTGTGCTTGTTGGATCAAATCCATAATGGGTTTGTAACCCATATTCGGTTCAATGATTAAATTAACAGCCCATACTGCTTGTGAAAAAAACAGTAAGGTAACGATAATGATTTTATAAAATCGCAACTTAAAGATCCTTGTTTTTTATTGATGAACGTTTAAAATTAAACTTTAATGGTAACTGCTCGCCCCTTTAGCTTGTGGTTTACCAAGAACGTTCAGATTTGGCGATAAAAATGGCGAAAATATTTTTGAGAAAGCGCAGTTTATGAGTTATAAATGAGCATTTCGATAAAATATTTTCGCCGTTTTTAGCCCAAAGATGGACATTCCCTGCGACGGAGTAAGTAGTTACCTTTAATGTTGAAAAGATTATCATGAAAAACCCACTCTGTTACTGTAATGGTCAAATTCTTGCCTTTAATGAAGCGCACATTAAACTCAATGATCGTGGTTTATTACTAGCTGATGGCTTTTTTGAAACCATTTTAATCTATAAGCAACAGCCCGTTTTACTGGCTGAACATTGGCAACGCTTGTGCGAAACAGCCAATTATTTTGGCGTTGAATTGCCCTTTAATTATTCTTATTTAGAAACGTTGCTTCAGAAACTCATAAAGCATAATCACGCCGCTGATCAGGCTGCCAGCATTCGCATTACCATGACTCGCGGTTATGCTTGGCGTGGTTTAAAGCCGAATTCCACGATCACAACAAATTGTTTTATTACCACCGCTAAAATCACTATCAAGCACAACCCGTTAAGTTTAGGCATGACTCCTATAAAGCGCAATCAATTTTCACCGAGTAGTCGCCGCAAGACACTAAACTATGTTGATACTATTTTGGCGTTACAAAAAACTCAACAAGATGATGTTTTATTTTGTAATACAATTGATAATATTTGTTGTACGAGTTGTGCCAATATTTTTGTTGTTAAAAACAACCAGCTTTACACACCTAAGATAGAGGATGGTGTCTTACCCGGCATCATGCGCAATTTTATTATTAAACTTTGTCATGAAGCAAACATTACGGTTACAGAGTCTTCGATAGCTTTAAATAAATTAGCCACTGCTGATGAAGTGTTTATTAGTAATTCTTTAAGGTTAGTGCAATCCGTTAAGTCGATAGATCATTATCGTTATGATAATTTTAATTATTGCCAACAATTGTTAGGGTTAATTACGCAACGTTTACAACTGAATCACTAATCTAGCCCTGTCACCACAATGTAATTGCGCTTTTTTATTAAACACAAACGGTAAATTTACTTTACCATGACCAAATTGATCCGTTTTAAAAACAGGGAATTCACAGTTTTCAGCAAAAAACTGTAACACCCGCGTGATGGCTGCCGCATCTTGCTGCTGATCACCTAAAAAATCACCTAAAATTAATGCCTGGCAATTGTTAAATTTCCCAATGCGTTGAAAATATTTTAAAGTTCGCACAAGCGCATGTGCTTTTTCATTCACATCTTCAATCATAATAATTTTATTAGCAAACTCAACTTCCCAGCTGTCTTGAATTGAAATATTGAGCAAGCTTAGATTACCGCCTGTTACTTGTCCTGCAAGGTTATGAGGGTTTTTGGCACTTTCATTATAAGCTTGTAGCTCGGTAAACGTTAATTGTTGTATTTTACCGAATAATAAATCCATCATCGTTCTCTTAGTTTGCTGCGTAATAGTCTCTTTAGCCATTTGCACCGCACCGGGCCCATGAATCGTTGACCAACCATATTGTTGCGCAAAGTAAACCAACAATGCCGTAATATCACTAAAGCCAGCCAGTATTTTTTGCGGCAGCAATTGTAGTTTAGTCTGCGCTTGTTCTAAATAAGGAATTAAATCAGCCGAACCTTCACCACCTCGTAAGGCCCAAATCATCGCAACATCATCATGTTGTAAATAATCTAATAGTAATTCAGCACGCCGTCTTGCGGGCTGCCATTGGTAAATATGCTCATCAAGAATCATCTCGAGTTGATAATGATCGGCAAAGTATTGTCTTACTAACGCCGCGTCACCAGCATCTGGTAAAACAGATCCTAAGCACATTGCCGCAACTTTATTCCCCGCTTGTAGGTGCATATTTTTCCTCTCACTTGTGTTAGACATTTATTCATTGTATTGTACTTTTTTTACTAAAAAAGTGAATCATCATGACATATGTAGCCCCTGAAATTCAGATTAGCCAATCCGTTGCCGTTTTAGTCGATGGCAACAATATTGAGCGTAGCATTCATGAGTTATGCGGTGATTACTCAGCAATGTTGAACTTTGATACTCTCATCCCTAAACTCATTGGCAACCGTGCACTCAATCGGTTGATTTATTTTCGTGAGGGCAAGCAGATTTCGAGTAAATTAGCTGAACGTTTGCATGATCATTATCACGGTTCGGTCATTCCTTGCCACAAAAGCGCCGATATCCCTTTATCAATTAAAGCAACGCAATTAGCGGGCAAAGTTGATACAATTATTATTATGTCAGGCGACTCTGATTATGTAGATTTAGTTAGCCATTTAAAATCAGTTGGTGTACGTGTTGAAATTTCTGCCGTATCCAAAACAACTTCACATTTATTAATTGAAACAGCCGATTACTTTCACCCTATTACCCAAGAAGATTGGTTTTCGTTTACACCTAAAAACCAAACTGCGCGCAAAAGTCGTGGTCACTATAACAAGAATAAGCACAAAGAGTAGGGGCTGTTAACAATTCCCGCTGTAGCGAGGAACGGGCGCATTTCAACCAGAGCAAAACAAGCGGTTGTAAGCTATAGTTAAAGTAATAGCTTATTTTCTCCAGGTATTTTGCTATGCACAATAAGATTGTTACAATAATAATGTCATGTATTCTGTTGTTCCTGCCATTATCTGCAGCGGCTGAGGATGAACAAGCTATGCCTTTTCTGATTATGCCCACACCGCTACTTGATTATAAATTTGGCCATGGCAAAATCAGCATTCCTTCACTGCAACTATCCACGAATATTATATTATCTAATATTCAGTTAAGCACAAAACAACAGCAAAAAAGTAATAAAACCCATGCTGTTATTTCTTTATATATTGGTAATATTAATTTTAATCAAAAGCAAAGTGGGCCGCTGCAACTTCATTTAGCTTTAAGCAATATTGATAATGCCACATGGAAATTCTTTTTAATAGGTGTTCGTGAATTATTTCATGCAAAAAGAATCACACTCGATCAAACTATCAATCAAATCAATAAAATTAATGGGATTTTTTTAGAGTTAATTAAAAAAAACATGGAAGTTGAATTGGAAATTACGGCGCCAAAGTTTATTGTAAAAAATATTACGTTACACTTTATTTATGAAACTTTATTAGAAAAAGCGAATAACGTGAACTACTATAAAAACATAACGCCACAAAAAAGACTTGAAATTTCAAAGAAATTATCCCATCAAATTTTAAAAAATTTAATTGAACGTGGTTTCTTAATTGAAAAGAATCATGCTTACAAAACAAAAATACAATATCACAAGAATAGCTTAATTGTTAATAGGATTGATCTACACGATCCTTATAACCTAGATAAACTCTATAACGAACAACATAATTACAATACTCGATTATTACAAAGAATAACAAAACCTAATGGCTTAACTCAACAACAAATTAAAAGCAGATTATTAAAATTTAAGGAAATGATGCGCGTCTTGAATTACTATAAACTGTTTGTTAATACGTGTATCAAAATTCATGGAAATTTTAAAAACTGTCATAGCGGTCAAGCTGCAATTCCACACTATAAAAATGAAAATGGCCTTATTGAAAATATTAAAGTACGCAATGCAACGATTACTATCGTGCCAAAAGTTAATGAGCACTTAAAAATTACATCTCAAGATACTCTTATTGCTAAACCTAAGCGAAATCAACAAGGCCTCATAGTTTGGGAGTACCATGGAGGCGCATTCAATAATAACTAGGTAAAATTATTTAGCATTGGATTAGCACGCAATTTATGAGACAATGGCCGCTTTTCAACAGCTATGTAGGGTTACAATGAATAAGAATTCAGCCATGTTCCTAAGCCTGGTCGTTGCCTTGGTGATATCGATTATTATCATCATCGTTGCACCTAAGCATCATTACAGTGCACATGGCATTTACCTTGCTACACATGATTACAAAGTGACACCTTACCAGGGCCAAGTCAGTGTCTTGGAAAACATGCCAGCTGCTGCTAAAGTGATGGGTAAGATTCATGTTGAGCGGTTTGTAAAGGGTAATAACCAACAAAATTTACAAGAAATTGTGCAATATTCAAAAAGGCTTGCGGCCATGAATGGCGCTAATGCGATTGTGATTAACCAAGTTGCTCAAACGAATGCTACCGGCGTTGAACAAGGTTTGTCATCTTACATTCTTTATGCTACTGCTATTCATCATAAGGATAATTAAAAATGAATTTCGATTTCCCCTTAATTTTATTAATACTCACTGTTTTTACAGGCGTTGCCAGCCTGAGTTATAGGCTGTTGTTTCACGGTAATAAAACTGAAAAAAAACCGATACTCATAGAATACTGCCGTTCCTTCTTTCCCTTATTTTTAATCGTGCTCATTCTAAGAAGCTTTGTTATTCAACCTTATAGTGTGCCAACAGGTTCGCTCGAACCCACTATTTTGCCCGGCGAATTATTATTTGCGAATCAGTTCCAATACGGTTTACGTTTGCCAGTATGGCGTAATACTGTTTTAAATATCAATGGTGCTAAACGTGGCCAAATCGTGTTATTTCACGATCCCGTTAATCCGGATGTCTTGTTAATTAAACGTTTGATTGGCTTGCCAGGTGATCGCATAAGTTATGTTGATAAAGTGCTTTATATCAATGGCAAAAAAATGGAACAAACGGAAGTGGGTCCAACGGTTGATATCGAAGGGAATCAAAATATTCCTGTCACTCAATATCAAGAAAATCTCGATGGCGTAAAGCATGACATTATTATTAATAAGCAAGCGCCAGCCCAAAATTTTTATAATGTTGTTGTCCCTGAAGGACAATATTTTGCGATGGGTGATAATCGTGACAATAGTGACGATAGCCGCTATTGGGGCTTTATTCCTGCAAAAAATTTGGTTGGGAAGGGCCTAATGATTATTCTGAGTTGGAATCAATACCCTAAACATTGGTATGATAAGATTCGTTGGAATCGTATTGGTACGGTATTGTAGCTCGTGACTTTTTTTGTAACTATTCAGTAAATTTGAAGGTGAATTTACCGAGAACGTTCAGATTTGGTGAACAACTACAAAAA
>CAYGTS010000141.1:0-6327 GCA_964352905.1 uncultured Legionellales bacterium
TTAATGTGAGATTGCCCAAATATGGCTGTTCCTCGCTACACCGGGAATTGCTGAAGCTAGATTTTTATAAATCAAGATGATTTAATATGATCGGGACGGCGGGATTTGAACCCACGACCTCTTGCGCCCCATGCAAGCGCGCTACCAGGCTGCGCTACGCCCCGAAGTGCGCATAATACCTAAATTGCCTTAACATGCAAATGCTTTTAACAAAGCAGCAACAAATTTATCATGCACAACTTTAGCACTTTTAGGTATAATGTTTAAAATACAAAATCCAGTGATACCAAAAAATTAATATAAGAGGTTACTATGCTATCAATGCCCCCCACTGAATCCTAAACCAACACCTATTGATCTCACTAAACAAGATAATGACCTAACAATCTCACAACGCTTTGTGAATCTGCTCTATCGGGCAGGGGTTTTAAACCGGGATGACGCATTCGCGCTTGCGCAGTTAACTGAAGTACAGAAAAAAGCATTCCTCGAACGCGATGAAGCGGATCAGAAAAAAGCAAAGGAAAACTCTGCAGAAACAGCCGTTTTTTACTGTGATATTGATGATGTGCTAGCACAGAAGCGCTTTGCTTTTGAGCAATACGTTAAGATAAAGCTGCAGGAGCGGTTTACAACAGATGGAAACATTCAAAGCTGGCTCGCTTCACCTGCCAGCAGCGGACGGGCAAATTGATTTTCAACAACAAGCTAAAGCGGATATTGAATCTATCACAAAACTGCTAAACCTTAATTTAAGCGAAAACAGTATAAATTATTTAACTACCAAATATATCGCTGTGGCTATTGATGGAAAACGAAGAGGTAAGCAAAAACCCAAATCCACTCCAACAGAAACGCTTCAATACGCTAGAGAGGAAATCTTACACCAGCTTAAAAGTGTTGCGGCTATGGGCTTAAGTGGTACGGTTGAACTCGCAGAAAATGCATGCTTTTCGCCAATTGATTCCACACCAGAAGATGCTGACCAAGCCATCTTGTTAAATTTAATAAGGCACCTACTTGATAAAGGTACTCCAGTTGCGCTACTCACCGCACGCCCGGCATTTTTATTTGATGGTATTGTAAACATGCTGCTTAATGCCAGGATCATTAATAAAAAAGATATTAAGGACCCAATCATTATAAGTCCTGCAGGAACCCCGCAGGATAAAATTGAACGTTTATATAAAATCGGCAATATTGACGTGATTATGGTTGGAACAGGTTCAAAGCCAGAGGCCGCAGCGCATTATTTGGAACACAAAAAAATTCAGGCTAAACTCGCAGTTCTGTTGGATGATACTATAGGCAATTCTGAAAAGTTTTTAGAACTTGGCAAGATAAAGAAGGGAATAAAAGTAAGCAGCGCTTGCAGTGGCGAACCTGATAAAACAGAATGGCAGCAAACCATACAAGATTGCACAAAAACACTATTGCCATCGAAGCATAATTTTTTAAATTATTTGCTTAAGATGAAAGATGCTGATCAATACTACGTGGATATGACATTAAGCATGCTCGCTTATCATGAGCCACAATATCGCTTGTTTACGCAATTATTAGCACAAGTGGTAGATTGTAAAGATCCAGCAACAGTAATGAATGTAAATAATACGTTAAATGAATTGGCAGAGGTGACGAATAATACGTTAAAAATAGCTTTGCTTGATGAGAGGACTGCTTTACACAGAACTATCTTTAATGATGCAACAATACCCAATAAATTATATCTCTATTTACTAGCAATGGCTGTTAATAATCCAGAAAAAATAAAAGCCCTACAATGCTACATCGATATTAGCGACAAAGCGTTAGCCCAGCATTTAATGAACCCCGCTACTAAATTATATCGAAGCTTTGTTAAAGAGGACACAACAGCGTACACTGCAAATGACAGTCATAAATATGAGCCAACTGATAAAGACAAAAATCCATTATTAACCTATTTAAATGACCGTGGTATTATGCTTAATAATAAATCAGGTTTTTTTGGCTGTCGCACAACAACCACAGGAGAATGTGTTGCAAAGGCTAGCCAGGACAACCAGGCTGCGAAACAAGCTATTTTAAGCTCTCTATCGCCGCGTAGCACAGGCTAGAACTTAATCTGCCAAATTATCACGGATTTTAGTTAATTCTTGGATAACGTCATCTAATTCCGCGCGCGTCATTTGCTGCTTGATATCTTCAGCATCGATGAGTTTCAAGGAGGAAATGGTTGGCGACTCTGCTGGTTGCGGGTGGCCTTTATGCTGCGCCAACTGTGCTTTAGCACCGCTGATCGTGTAACCTTCTTCGTATAACAAATGTTTAATGTGTTGCACAAGATGAACATCTTTGTGCTGATAATAACGGCGGTTGCCACGTCGTTTTGCTGGTTTGAGTTGTGCAAACTCTTGTTCCCAGTAGCGCAGCACGTGCGCTTTAACATGGCAAAGTTCACTGACTTCACCGATAGTAAAATAGCGCTTGTTTGGGATCGGTATTGGCGTGAAATCCGAATCGCTATTGTCGTTCGTCATGGTTAGGTTGCTCATTGCTATCCCTCGCTTCCGTTTGGGTTTGGTAATGTTCAACGCGAGCTTTAAGTTTTTGTCCTGCACGGAAGGTGACTACACGACGTGCGGTAATCGGAATTTCCTCGCCGGTTTTGGGGTTACGCCCGGGTCGTTCATTTTTGTCACGTAAATCAAAATTGCCGAAACCGGAAAGTTTAACCCGTTCAGCGCTATCGAGCGATGAACGAATTTCTTCAAAAAAGACTTCGACAATCTCTTTTGCTTCGCGTTTGTTTAAGCCAATTTCTTGGGAAATGTGCTCTGCGATGTCTGCTTTTGTCAACGCCATAATTATGCCCTCAACGTTGCTTGTAAATCATGTTGCAAATTGTTAATAATTGTCTGCATGATATTATTAACTTCCTCATCGCGTAAGGTGCGTGAAGGATGTTGTATGACGATACCGATAGCAAGACTTTTGCTGGTAGTATCAATTCCTTTACCACTATACACGTCAAATAACGTGATGTCTGTCAGCCAAGGCCCTGCGCTTCCTGCGATTTTGTCGCAAATGTCATTGGCTGTGACATCCTTACTGACTAGTATAGCAAGATCTCGCCGAATTGCTGGAAATTTAGAAAAATTATTATATTGCGGTACATTTTTAGTGGCAATTAATTGCCAATCCAATTCCGCTGCGAACACTTTTTGACCAATATCCAGTTTTTGTAACAATTTTGGATGTATTGCACCAAGGTAACCAACTACCTTATCTTGGCATAAAATGCTGGCAGATTGCCCCGGGTGAAAGGCAGGGTGTGCGGCTTGCACAATTTTAAATTCACGATCACGCAAGCTAAGTGCCAAGATAGTTTCAATATCCGCCTTGAGATCAAAAAAATCAACTTCGCGTTTTGGGCTAGCCCATTGCAGTGGTTCAAGATCACCACTGGCCAGCATCGCTAAGCGTGGTGTTTGTTTTACCTGATCTTCAATCTGTTCGTAGCTTAAACCAAATTCAAATAAACGCACACGCTGATTAAAATGATTTAAATTGTGTTGCAATAGTTTTAATAAGCTTGGAATCAAGGCAGAGCGCATCACACTCATGTCTTGCGAGAGTGGATTTTTTAATGCGATAAACTGCGCGTTTTGATCGAACGCTTGTTGTAAATCACGATCGATAAAACTATAAGAAATCGCTTCATTGTAGCCCCTATCGATTAACAAATCTTGCACACGCCAACGAGATAATTCGGTTTCACTTGCGGCATGCATTGCAGCGGCTAAAGTGGGTGCTTGTGCTGTAATATTGTTATAACCGTGGAATCGCGCAATTTCTTCAATTAAATCTTCTTCAAGCGTCATATCAAAGCGGTAACTTGGTGGTGTTACCATTAATGTTTCGCCTTGCGTTGCCACGCTCATTTGTAATGCCCTTAGATGCTGTTGCATATCCTGGGTTGTTAAGTTAGTTCCTAATACAGCATTGCAACGTGCGGGTCTTAATGCAATCGATTGTATTTGTGGTAAATCAGGTTGTGATGTTTTAATCGTTACAGGGCCTGCTTGCCCACCCACAATGCCTAATAATAATTCGGTGGCACGTTCAATCGCTTTGGTTTGTAAATTGGGATCAACACCGCGTTCAAAACGGCGTGAAGATTCCGTGTGCAAACCATGCAAACGCGCGCGCCCTGCCATAAATTTTTGTGAAAAATACGCGCTTTCTAAAAAAATATTTTTTGTATTATTGCTCACACCTGAATGCAAACCACCCATGATGCCAGCTAAAGCTAAAATCTGTTTTTGATCGGCAATTAATAAATCACCCTCGCGTAAATTAAGGGTAGTTTCATCGAGTAGTTGCAAAGTTTCACCGGTTTTGGCTTGGCGAACCGTAATTTTTTCATGTAAACAATCTAAATCAAAGGCGTGTAAAGGTTGGCCGAGTTCTAACATAACATAGTTAGTCACATCAACCACGGGATCGATACTGCGCATGCCAGATCGTTCCAATTTATTCACCAACCAGCGCGGTGATGGGTTATTAATATTAATATTTTTAATAACACGCCCAACGTAATTCGGGCATTGTGATTTGGCTTGCACATCAACTTCAAAGGTGGTGTTAAGGGTTGCAGTAATGCTTGGATTAATGGTTTGTTGCAATGATAATTGATTTCTTGCTGCAAGTTCGCGCGCAATCCCCAGCATGCTTAAACAATCGCCACGATTAGGCGTTAAATCGATATCAATGATGGTATCGTTTAAATTTAAATAATCTGCTAAGTCTTGGCCAATTGGCGCATCGTGGGGCAACACCCAAATGCCGTTTGATTCTGCAGCGAGTGATAATTCTTTTTCCGAACAAATCATGCCGTAGGATTCTACACCGCGCAATTTTGATTTTTTGATTTTAAAATCACCCGCAAGGACTGCGCCGATCAATGCCACCGGTACTTTGGCACCGGCCTCAAAGTTATGCGCGCCACACACAATTTGCAACGGTTGATCTTGCGCAACATCCACATCACAAACTCGTAATTTATCGGCATCAGGATGTGCCGTGATCGCGTTAACATACCCAACTACAACGTTGCTAAAGCTAGGTTGCACGGGAATAATGCCATCTACTTCTAAACCTAGCATGGTTAATTGCTCTGCGATCACCTCACTGCTAGCGGTAAGATCGGGTAGCCATTCTAGCAACCATTGTTTGCTGATTTTCATTGTGTCACCTTTTAAAACTGATTCAAAAAGCGCAAATCGCCTTCCAACATTAAGCGTAAGTCATCAATGCCATAACGTAACATGGCAAGTCGATCAATCCCCATGCCAAATGCAAAACCACGGTATTTTTCACTATCAATATTGACCGCTTGTAATACATTCGGGTGAACCATGCCGCAGCCCAACACTTCTAGCCATTTATCACTGCCAGGCATTTGAATATCCACTTCGGCTGAAGGTTCTGTAAAGGGAAAGTACGATGGGCGAAAACGCACTTTTACGTCTTGTTCAAAAAAGTGTTGCATAAAATCAATCAAAATACCTTTTAATTCAGCAAAATTAGCCTGTTCGGTAACGTATAATCCTTCAACTTGATGAAACATTGGCGTGTGGGTCATATCGATATCATCACGACGATAAACGCGCCCAGGCACAATGATTTTAATCGGGGGTTGGTGTTTTTCCATGTAGCGAATTTGCACCGATGAGGTATGCGTGCGTAATAATAAATCAGATGGCAAATAAAACGTATCTTGCATATCGCGCGCAGGATGATTAAGTGGAATATTTAACGCATTAAAATTATAAAATTCGGTTTCGATTTCAGGACCAGTAATCGTTTCAAAGCCTAATTGTGCAAAAAAATTTTCAATGCGGCGCGCGCAAATTGAAATCGGGTGCGCATGACCAATGCGTTGACCGCGCCCGGGTAAACTCACATCAACTTTTTCATTTTCCAGTAAATTGTGAACACGCTCATTATCAAGATGATCTTGGCGTTGTTTGATGAGCTCTTGCAATTGCAATTTGGCTTCATTCACTGCTTTGCCCACCGCGGGGCGTTCATCATTAGAAATGTTAACTAAATTTTTAAGTAATAAAGTCAAGCTGCCTTTTTTACCTAAATATTCCACGCGCACATCGTTTAGCATTTGCAAATCTTGTGCATGCTGAATTTTATGTAATGCACGGCTGAGTAGTTCTTGGATTTCGTTCATTTGCGGGTTCTCTGTTACTTAAGTTTTAACACGCGCATCGCACTAAACCTGGACTGATGCGTGTGCCGCGCTCTCGCCATGACGAGGCCCGCTGTCAT
>CAYGTS010000142.1:0-6313 GCA_964352905.1 uncultured Legionellales bacterium
GTTTTTAGCCCAAATATGGGCGTTCCCTGCTACGGAGTGAGTAGTTACCTTTATATTTTGCCTATTAAATACAGTATAATACAATCCGAATTTATCACCATTGAGTTCCCTTATGACAACCACATTCACTCACAGACCACGCCGCTTACGCAGCAAACCCAACTTACGTCGCTTAGTTCAAGAAACGCAATTGAGTATTGATCACTTAATCATGCCGTTATTTGTGTGCCACGGTAAAAATCAGAAAAAACCCATTGCCGCTATGCCAGGGCAATTTCAATTTTCAGTTGATCAATTAGCCGCTGAAATCAAGGAAATTACCGCGCGCAACATTCCAGCGGTATTATTATTTGGATTGCCGCAACATAAAGACGCAAGCGGATCGGATGCCTATAGCGAACACGGTATCATGCAACAAGCGATTGCTTGTATTAAAGATTTGGCACCGGATTTAATTGTGATCAGTGATATTTGCTGTTGTGAGTATACCGATCATGGTCATTGTGGCGTCATTAAAAACCACGATGTTGATAACGATGCGACCTTAGAAATTTTAGCCAAGCAAGCAATTGCTCACGCCAAAGCCGGTAGCGACATGCTCGCTCCCAGCGGCATGATGGATGGCATGGTGGCAAGCATTCGCCAAGCTTTAGATAAACACGCGTTCAGCCAACTACCGATTTTAAGTTATGCGGTTAAATATCATTCTAGTTTATACGGACCGTTCCGTGAAGCTGTCGATTCGGCACCGCAATTTGGCGATCGCAAAACCTACCAAATGAACCCAGCCAATGCCCAAGAAGCCTTGCGTGAAGCCGCATTGGATATTGAGCAAGGTGCTGATTTAATCATGGTTAAACCCGCAGGATTTTACCTGGATGTGATCAGCAATCTGAAACAGCATTTCCCAGAAGTCCCACTAGCGGCTTATCAAGTCAGCGGTGAATATAGCATGATTAAAGCCGCCTGCGCACAAGGTTGGATAAATGAAGAAAACGTGATGATTGAGTCTTTGCTTGCCATAAAACGAGCCGGGGCTGATATTATTATCAGTTATTTTGCTAAAACCTTGGCTGATTATTTGTAACTTGTTGAGTAACTATTCAGTAAATTTGAAGGTGAATTTACCAGCAATTCCCGGTGTAGCGAGGAACATGCGTTCTTGAGTTATTCAACATCTCGCCGGGAATTACTGTGAATTTACTGAATAGTTACCATTTTATTGTATTAAGTAATACAGCCAGAAAACAAATGCGTTATACTGCAGCTTTTAAACTAATAGCAGTACACCATGAAAGAGAAACAAACCACCGATTTTGGCTATCAAGAAGTGCCTGTTGCTGAAAAAGAATCCAAAGTTGCCGCCGTTTTTAGCTCGGTCGCGAAAAAATACGACATCATGAATGATTTAATGTCGCTTGGCATTCATCGCCTATGGAAGCGTGCAGCCTTATCCCATTGTCACGTTAAGCCTGATCACAAGATTCTTGATTTGGCAGGTGGTACAGGGGACTTAAGTCTTAAATTTGCCAAACAGCTGAGTGATGAAGGACAAATTGTTTTAGCCGATATTAACGCACAAATGTTACACTGCGGCCGTGATCGCATGCTCAACCTTGGCATTACCGATCAAATTCAATACGCGCAAGTTAATGGCGAGCAGTTGCCTTTTCCGGATAATTATTTTGATTATGTTACGCTAGCCTTTGGTTTACGTAATATGACTCACAAAGATCGTGCCTTAAAATCAATTTATCGTGTACTTAAACCAGGCGGAAAATTATTGGTCTTAGAGTTTTCTACGCCCACTTTCCCAGGTTTAAAACCGATTTACGATGCGTATTCTTTCTCGATTTTACCTAAAATCGGCAAACTCGTCACAAATGATGAAGCCAGTTACCAATATTTAGCGGAATCAATCCGGCGTCACCCCGATCAAGAAACCTTAAAACAAATGATGCTTGATTGTGGCTTTGATGAATGCCACTATTACAACTATTCTGGTGGAATTACAGCATTACACGTGGGCTACAAATATTAGGTGAGTTATGACCTTATTTTATTGGGCGCTGCCCTTTTTTAATAAAATAATTAATCAATACATTGCGCTTGATCCAGAAACGCATGCAGCTTTAGCGCAATTTAATCAGTGCGTGTTTGAAGTAGAAATCATGCAGCTTAATTTGCATTTTTTTATGTTGTTTAATGACAATCGCATTACCTTAGCCAAAGAGCATAAAACCAAAGCCGATGCGAGCATTAAAGGAAAACCACTTGCTTTACTTAACATGTTACAAAGCACCACCGTTAATTTTTCAGATGAGGTAGTGATAAAAGGCGATATGGAACTTGCTCAACAAATTAAACAATTATTTAACCGCATGGATATTGATTGGGAAGAACATTTATCCAAACTCACTGGCGATTTTATTGCTCATAATATTGCCAGCAAGGCAAAACAAGTTAAAAACTGGTTTAAAAAAAGTCGTTATAGCACCGAGCAAAATATTATCGAATTTTTACAACAAGAGTCTTCACAACTTGTGCCACGTAATGAGTGTAATTATTTTATTGATGAGGTTGCAAGGTTACATAACGATTGCGAGCGTTTAGCTGCTAGAGTTAACCGTCTCAAACAACAATGGGGTAACTAATGTCACCGGTAACTAAATTTTTTCGCCTATTCTATATCAATTACATTCTAGCACGCTATGGCATTGATGAAATTGTTTTGGCAACTCGTTGGTTTGCACCGCTACGTTTTTTAGCTTATTTTAACCCTTTTTATTATCGTAACCGCACACGCCCACACGGTGAACGTATTCGTTTGGCCCTAGAAAAACTAGGCCCTATCTTTGTTAAATTTGGCCAAATGTTATCAACTCGCCGTGATTTATTACCCCTTGAAATTGCCAATGAATTAGCAAAATTACAAGATCGTGTCCCGCCTTTTTCAAATCATCTTGCTAAAAAAATCATTGAACAAGTTTACGGCGGTGAACTTGAAAATATTTTTTATGATTTTCACATGAAACCATTAGCTTCAGCATCAATAGCGCAAGTTCATACTGCAAAATTAGTAAGCAATCATAAAAATGTCATTGTTAAAATTTTAAGACCCGGCATAAAACGAATAATCAAGCGTGATGTGTCTTTGCTTTATAGTTTTGCCAGTTTACTGGAAAAATTCTGGCGTATAGGGCCGCGTTTGCGCCCACGTGAAGTGGTTGCAGAATTTGAGCGTTGCTTATTGGATGAATTAGATTTCATGCGCGAAGCCGCAAATGCCTCACAACTACGGCGCAATTTTCATCATTCGCCTGAATTATATGTTCCTGAGGTGTACTGGCCGTATATCAAAAAAAATGTTTTAGTGATGGAGCAAATTCATGGTATTCCTATTTCTAACCTTGATGAATTAAATCGCGCTGGTGTTAATCTTAAAAAATTAGCCGAACGCGGTGTTGAAATTTTCTTTACCCAAGTTTTTCGTGATTGTTTTTTTCATGCGGATATGCATCCTGGTAACATTTTTGTTGCGACAGATAATCCGCAAGAACCACAATATATTGCTGTTGATTTTGGCATCATTGGTACCTTAAGCCCAAGTGATCAACGCTATCTTGCAGAAAATTTTTTAGCCTTTTTCAAGCGTGATTACCGCCGCGTTGCAGAATTACATATTGAATCGGGTTGGGTGCCGTATGATACGCGTATCGAAGAATTCGAGTCAGCTATTCGCACCGTTTGTGAACCCATTTTTGAAAAACCGTTAAAGGATATTTCTTGTGGGCAAGTGTTATTAAACCTTTTTCAAACAGCAAGACGTTTTCATATGGAAGTTCAACCGCAACTCGTATTATTACAAAAAACCTTAATCAATATTGAAGGGTTAGGCCGCCAACTTTACCCTGATTTAGATCTGTGGAGTACCGCCAAACCCTTTTTAGAACGTTGGCTTCGTAAACAAATTGGAATACGCGCTGCATTACGCAAAGTGCGCGATCAAGCACCATTCTGGCTGGAAAAATTACCTGAAATGCCTGATTTATTCTATGATGCCGCTCATTTCTTACGCGAATTAAAACAAGAGCGCCAATTAACAAGACAAAGAAAAATCTCGCATGAAAAGCAAACGCAACGTGCCAGTAGAAATGGTTTTATGATAGGCATTGGCGTTGCTTTAATCACTGCTGTTAGCTTGCATTTTGTTGTTAACAGCAATGCACTTATCAACGGTAAGTCAATCAATTGGGTTATGGCGATTATTGGTATTGCAGCGCTTTCTTATGGCTTATTACGAGGCCAAAAATAATATTGCAATATCAAAGAATGACGCTACAATAGAACATATTATACTTGCAAAAACTAACCGTTGGTTGCTAGACAAGTAAGCCAAATACAGGTATGCTTAAATTCCGCATGCACTTATTTCAAGCGATTTCCAGATAATTTTCAATATCTTATTTTAATGACGAGGCATATAACCTATGAGTAACAAGATTGTAGCTATCAGCGATGATACGTTCAATAACGAAGTGATCGATTCTGATCTACCCGTATTAGTTGACTTTTGGGCAGAGTGGTGTGGCCCGTGCAAAATGATTGCACCCATCCTTGATGAAATTGCAGCAAATTATGCTGGCAAATTAAAAGTCGCTAAAGTGAACATTGAAGAAAATCGCAATACGCCTAGCAAATACGGTGTGCGTGGTATTCCAACGCTGATTTTATTCAAAGGTGGTGAAATAAAAGCAACGCAAGTTGGTGCCCTCACAAAATCTGAATTAACCGCGTTTATTGATAGCAACACCTAAATTTTAAGGACCAAAAGTTTAAACAACAGGAAAAACTGCTCGCATTGCAGTAATGTTTAATACGGCATTACTGCAAACCCTCTTAACCTTATTCATAAATATTGATTTCCATCCTATGACAAGCAGTTTTAGTAACACACAATTAACATCAAAAGTAGTAATTTATGACCATGAATCTTACCGAACTTAAAACAAAATCTCCCGCCGAGTTAATGAACATCATTGAAGAAATGGGGATAGAAAATTTATCACGCACGCGTAAACAAGATATGATTTTCACTATTCTGAAGCAGCATGCTAAAGGTGGCGAAGACATATACGGAGACGGTGTTTTAGAAATCTTGCAAGACGGCTTTGGTTTTTTACGCTCATCTGAAGGTTCCTATTTAGCCGGGCCTGATGATATTTACGTTTCACCAAGTCAAATTCGCCGCTTTGGCTTGCGTACGGGCGATACTATTTCTGGCAAAATTCGCCCACCCAAAGACGGTGAACGCTATTTTGCCTTATTAAAAGTGGATCAAATCAACTATGACACACCAGAATCCGCACGCAATAAGATTTTATTCGAAAACTTAACACCTCTGTTTGCCGATGAACGTTTACGTTGTGAAATTGGTAATGGTAGCACTGAAGATATTACTGGCCGCGTGATTGATCTTGTAGCACCAATAGGTAAAGGTAATCGTGGTTTGTTAGTATCACCGCCCAAAGCCGGTAAAACAATGATGCTAACCAATATTGCTCATTCTATTACCCATAATCATCCTGAATGCCATTTAATGGTTCTATTAATTGACGAACGCCCAGAAGAAGTCACCGAAATGATTCGCTCTGTGCGCGGCGAGGTAGTTGCCTCTACTTTCGATGAACCTGCCTCACGTCACGTGCAAGTAGCCGAAATGGTTTTAGAAAAAGCCAAACGTTTAGTAGAACACAAACACGATGTGGTGATCTTATTAGATTCCATCACTCGTTTAGCACGTGCTTATAATACTGTGATCCCTTCCTCTGGTAAGGTTTTAACGGGTGGTGTTGATGCTAATGCCTTACAAAGGCCTAAGCGTATCTTTGGTAGCGCGCGTAATATTGAAGAGGGCGGCAGTTTAACGATTATTGCTACTGCTTTGGTTGATACCGGCTCGAAAATGGATGAAGTGATTTTCGAAGAATTTAAAGGTACCGGCAACCTGGAAATTCATTTAGATCGTCGCATCTCTGAAAAACGTGTTTATCCTGCTATTAACATTAATCGCTCCGGTACACGCCGTGAAGAATTGCTCACTACACCCGATGAGTTACAAAAAATGTGGATATTACGTAAAATTCTTCATCCTATGGATGAAATTGCGAGCATGGAATTCTTAATTGATCGTTTAAAGAATAGTAAAACCAATGAAGAATTTTTTGAATCAATGAAGCGATGACACATAGCCGTCATTCAGTAATTCCCGGCGAGATGTTGAATAACTCAAGAACGGTCAGATTTGAGGCAA
>CAYGTS010000143.1:0-6261 GCA_964352905.1 uncultured Legionellales bacterium
CCATCCGTCGTTGCGAGCTAGTGCGCCCTTAGCGCACTAGCGCGGCAATCCAGAGAACAGCGAGGTGAGCATGATGCGAGGAGCTTGCGACGCGGCAGAGGTAAAGAACCACGATCTTGCAAAGTTTCAATGGCTTTTCAAGATCGAAGATTCTAACCCTGGATCAAGATTTTCTTTAAGGGCATGTTCCCGCAGCTCGCAAGTTACTCTGGATTTATTTCTGTTGTTTTTTCTTTAGGACAAATTAACGTTTCGATAATCTTGTCTTGCTGATCAACAATATTCAATTTAACCGGAAAGCCCCAGAGTTGATATAAATGTTTCAAGACTTCTTGTGCTTCTTCTTTTGCTAACGGCTTACGATTGAATTGGCGATGACGTAAGGTGAGTGCTCGATCGCCACGAATATCAACAGAAAAAACTTCAATATTCGGTTCAATTGAACCCAAATTATATTGTTCGGCCAAGGCAGAGCGAATTTTTTGATAGCCACTTTCATTATGAATTGCTTCAACTTCTAAAAAACTATTTTCATCATCATCGAGGACAGCAAATAATTTTAAGTCGCGAATGACACGCGGTGATAAATATTGCGCAATAAAACTTTCATCTTTAAAATTGCGCATCGCAAAATCTAAGACATCCAACCAACTTTTGCCGATTAAGTCAGGAAACCAAATTTGATCTTCCTTGTTTGGATTGTCACAAATTCGCCGTAAATCAGTCCAAATGCTATATCCCAACGTATAAGGGTTAAGACCACTGTAATGCTTGGAATCAAAGGGAGGTTGGTATATCACATTGCTGTGCGAAGCTAAAATTTCAATAACAAATTCATCAGTGACCAAACCTTGATCGTACAAATCATTAATGATGCGATAATGCCAAAAACTAGCCCAACCTTCATTCATGACTTTAGTTTGTTTTTGCGGATAAAAATATTGCGCAATTTTACGCACGATGCGGATCACTTCACGTTGCCACGGTTCTAACAAAGGCGCATTTTTTTCAATAAAATATAATAAATTTTCTTGAGGCTCTGGTGGGAAGCGTTTATCGCGCTCCAAATCTTCAGCTGTTTTTTTCTTTTTAGGAATGGTTCGCCAAAGGTCATTGACTTGTGATTGTAAAAATTCTTCACGGCTCTTTTGGCGTGCCTTTTCTTCCTGTAAAGATAACTGCGGTGGATGACGATAACGATCGATACCAAAATTACTGATGGCATGACACGCATCGAGTGTTTCTTCAACCGCATCGATACCATAACGTTCTTCACATTCGTGAATATAGTTTTTGGCAAATAATAAATAATCAACAATTGAATCAGGACTGGTCCACGCTTGAAATAAATAGTTATTTTTGAAAAATGAATTGTGTCCATAGCAAGCATGTGCAATCACCAATGCTTGCATAGCCATGGTATTTTCTTCCATTAAATACGCAATGCAAGGATTAGAGTTAATCACAATTTCATAGGCGAGTCCCATCATCCCTCGTTTATAATACTTTTCAATATTTAAAAATTGTTTACCATAAGACCAATGCGGGTAGCCCAGTGGCATACCACTTGAAGCATAAGCATCCATCATTTGCTCTGCAGAAATCATGGTAATTTGATTAGGAAAAGTATCTAGATGATAACTTTTAGCGATACGTGCGATTTCTTGATCGTAAGCTTTGATTAGATCGAAGTTCCATTCAGAACTTGTAGAAAGGACTTTGCGCTTCATGCTACTTGCCTCTTGAATAAATCATGCAAGACAGGATAAATATCAGCCTTGCTATCAATACGTTGCATCGCAAAATTCTTATAACTGCTGGCTACGTTCAAATAAGCCTCCCATAAACTTTGGTGATGGCGCGGCATGATTTCAACATACGCATAATATTGTACGTAAGGCATGATTTCATTGAGCAAAATATCATGACAGTAAGGTGAATCGGCATTCCAATTATCACCATCTGAAGCTTGCGCGGCATAAATATTCCATTCGGTGGTTGGATAGCGTGCTAACATGACTTTTTTCATTAATTCTAAGGCACTTGAAACCACGGTGCCTCCCGTTTCACGCGAATAAAAAAATTCCTCTTCATCAACTTCTTTGGCTGAAGTATGATGCCGTATAAACACTATATCAATAGTTTGATAATTGCGTGTTAAAAACAAGTAAAGCATAATAAAAAAACGTTTTGCAATTTCCTTTTTGGCTTCATCCATCGAGCCTGATACATCCATAATGCAAAACATCACAGCTTGAGTCGTTGGCTTAGGTTGTTTAATGCGGTTATTATAACGTAAATCAAAATCATCAATAAAAGGAATAGCGCTGATTTTTTTTTGTAATAAAACAATTTCATTGCGCAACTCAACAACGCGAAGATCACTTTCCGATGTTGATTTTAAAAGCTTTACAAGCGCTTCTTCAGCTTCAATTAATTGCTTTTTATATGGACCGGCGAGTGCCACACGTCGGCCGATAGCACCACGCATTGAACGGATCACGTTTATATTAGTTGGTACACCAGAAATAGTATAACCCGCGCGTACCCATTTGTAAGTTGGCAATTGCGTTAATTTAGTTTTGATAAGATCGGGTAGCGCCATATCTTCAAAAAATAATTCTAAAAATTCTTCACGTGAAATTTCAAAATGAAATTCATCTTCACCTTCGCCACTATCGCTGGCTTGATTACCAGATCCTTGCCCGCTGCTGCCATCAGGGCGTTCAACTTTATCACCGGCTTGAAATTCTTTATTACCAGAGTGAACGACTTGGCGCCGCCCACCTTTATCATGATGGAGATGCGGCTCAGAAATATCCCTTGTAGGGATATTAATTTTTTCACCTTTTTCAATATCGGTGATGCTGCGTTTGCTAACGGCATCTTCAACTGCTTTTTTGATTTGTTTTTTAAAACGACGAATAAAGCGTTGCCTGTTAACAACGCTTTTGTTTTTTCCATTTAGCCTGCGGTCAACAATATTACTCATATTGTCTCCAATTAAGATGCCTTACGAACCCGTAAATACCACTCACACAACAAGCGTACTTGTTTTTGGGTATAACCTTTTGCCATCATACGTTCAATAAAATCTTGGTGTTTCTTCTGATCTTCTTGTGAGGCTTTTGCATTGAACGAAATAACGGGCAGCAACTCTTCAGTGTTTGAAAACATTTTCTTTTCAATCACTAAGCGTAACTTTTCATAACTACGCCAATCTGGGTTTTTACCTTGGTTGTTGGCTCGTGCGCGTAATACAAAATTAACAATTTCATTACGAAAGTCTTTAGGGTTGCTAATCCCTGCTGGTTTTTCAATTTTTTCCAACTCATCATTTAGGGCTTTGCGATCAAAATTCTCGCCAGTATCAGGATCACGGTAAGGTTGATCTTGGATCCAATAATCAGCATATGTCACGTAACGATCAAAAATATTTTGCCCATATTCGTGATAAGATTCTAAGTAAGCGGTTTGAATTTCTTTACCAATAAATTCTATATATTGTGGTGTTAAGTAACCTTTGATAAATGAAATATATTTTTCGGCCATTTCAGTTGGAAATTGTTCTTGCTCAATTTGTTTTTCAAGCAAATATAGCAAGTGAACAGGATTCGCTGCAATTTCTGTGTGATCGAAGTTAAAAACTTTGGATAGAATTTTAAAAGCAAAACGCGTTGATAAGCCGGTCATGCCTTCATCAACACCTGCATAATCACGATATTCTTGATAGGTTTTTGCTTTAGGATCGGTATCTTTAAGATTCTCGCCATTATAAACTCGCATTTTAGAATAAATGCTGGAATTTTCTGGCTCTTTAATGCGTGATAATACACAAAATTGCGACAGCATATTCAAGGTATCGGGTGCGCAAGGTGCCTCACGTAATGAACTATTTCGCAGTAATTTTTCATAAATTTTGGTTTCTTCAGAAACACGGCAGCAGTAGGGTACTTTAACAATATAAATGCGATCTAAGAATGCTTCATTGTTACGATTATTGCGAAAAGCTTGCCATTCAGACTCATTCGAATGCGCTAAAATGATACCTTCGAATGGAATTGTGGAGATACCTTCGGTGCCGTTATAGTTACCCTCTTGGGTTGCAGTTAATAAAGGATGCAATACTTTTATCGGTGCTTTAAACATTTCCACAAAATCAAGCAAACCACGATTCGCCAAACACAAACCACCAGAAAAGCTATAAGCATCAGGATCATTTTGTGAAAACTGCTCTAATTTACGGATATCAACTTTACCCACTAGCGATGAAATATCTTGGTTGTTTTCATCACCGGGTTCGGTTTTAGCAACCGCCACTTGATCTTTTTTGGAAGGCCAGACTTTAACGACCTTAAATTGTGAAATATCACCGTTATATTCATGTAAACGCTTAATTGCCCAGGGTGATAATGTGGTGCGAACATATCGCAATGGAATATTATATTTTTCTTCAAGAATAGGCCCGTCTTCTTCATAATCAAATAGTGCCAAGGGAGATTCATGCACAGGTGAATCTTTAATCGCGTAAAAAGGTACTTTTTCCATGAGCTCTTTTAATTTTTCAGCAATGGATGATTTACCACCACCAACAGGACCCAATAAATATAAAATTTGTTTTTCTTCTTCTAAACCTTGTGCCGCGTGTCTTAAAAAAGCCACAATTTGTTCAATTGATTCTTCCATACCGTAGAAATTAGTAAAGGCTTCATACGTTTTAATAATTTTATTTGAAAAAATGCGACTTAATCGCGGATCAAGACTGGTATCTAGCAAGGTGGGTTTGCCAATTGCTTCGAGCAAACGTTCTGCAGCATTTGCATAAACAAGCGGATCTTCTTTACATTTTTGTAAATATTCTTCAAGGCTTAATTCCTCTTGTTGTTTCTTATCATAACGTGCCCGGTATTGCTCAAAAAGTTCATCGCTCATGTTACTTCTCCCCACAGCGCAAAAACAATGTACTATATACATAAATGAGATCAATCTCTTACTTAAGTATAGTTCAAAGTTTGAGAAATTCTTGAAATACTTTTTTGATTTTATGAGTTGGCCTTTTCAAGGTGATACTTTCTTTTTTTACTAGAAAGATTAAAATTTTGAATTGAGTCGTTCAAATAACCATGGAAGGTGGAGGTTCATATGATAAACAAAACACGTTCTTTAGCTGTGCTTATGTGCGCTGCAATAATTCCGGGCACATTACAAGCACTTACTTTAACATTGCCCAAGGATGGGAGTGACGTTGTAGGTCATAACTTTGTTGTAAACGAAGGTGGTGGTGATGCAACCACTATTGCACATCGTTACGATATTGGGCCTTATGAATTGATTGAAGCAAATCGCCATATCAAACCACAATATATTCCACGTGGTACACGCCTTGTGATACCACACGAATTTATTTTACCCAAGCAACGGCAAGGTGTTGTCATTAATTTAGCCGAATTGCGCTTGTATTACTTTCCCAAAGGTAAAGATGTTGTGATGACTTACCCGATTGGTATTGGGCGTGTTGGGCGCAAAACACCATTAGGCGAAACGACGATCATTCAAAAAAAGCGTGATCCGGATTGGCGTCCTACACAAAACATTCGCAATGAACAATTAAGTCATGGTGTTTTGCTGCCTAAAGTCATCCCTGCCGGCCCTGATAATCCACTTGGCCCTTACGCAATTCGCTTAGGTTTTGGTGAATATTTAATTCATGGCACCAATTTTCCACCAGGAGTAGGCCGCCGCGTCAGTTCTGGCTGTATTCGCATGCATAATCGTGATGTAGCTGAATTATTCCGCAAGGTAAACGTAGGCGATCCGGTCACCATAGAGAATACTACCGTTAAAACAGGCTGGTCTAATGGCAAATTATACGTAGAGCATCACCAAGCCTTAAGTGACGACTATCGTCATAATCAAAAAATATCAGCGCTTGTTGAAGCAGCTGCTAAAAAGCACCAGGTTAAGATTGATTGGCAAGTATTACGCGAAGTCGAAAGCCATAAATCTGGCATGCCAACGGTTGTTGCCAGTATGAAAGACGACAATAAAAGCCAATTTTGATTTTAGCTAAGTCAGAATAGGCTCACACTTATGCCAGTTAAGTTTGGTGATAAGTGTGAGCCAAAGGCCTTTGGCTCAGTTCTTGCTATTCCCGAATAGTGTGCGTAAAATTGCAGACAAATTGTAACTATTTACCATGTAGATGGAAACGCCCATATTTGGGCTAAAAACGGCGAAAATCTTTTATCGAAATGCTCATGT
>CAYGTS010000144.1:0-6068 GCA_964352905.1 uncultured Legionellales bacterium
AGAACGTTCAGATTTGGTGATAAAAACAGCGAAAATATTTTTGAGAAAGCGCAGTGTATGAGTTATACATGAGCATTTCGATAAAAGATTTTCGCCGTTTTTAGCCCAAATATGGGCGTTCCCATCTGCAGGGTGAATAGTTACGTTTTATTTTTTTCTCATAGGTACTTTAATGAGACGAGGATAATTATAAGCCGCACCATCAGCAGCATCAACACCAGCACCTAAGAAACCACCAAATACAATATTGCCAGCTACTATGGGACGTGTTAATGACTTCACTCTTTCTGATGCTTTGGCATATCCTGGTTTACTGCAAGAAATTAATAAATCTCGATAGCTACGATGAACAACAACCGAACCAGGTGTTTTGTTAATAAACCAGATCCCTTTATCATTTTGTAGCTTACAATTGGCGCCAGTCACTGGCGGTGTTTTAATTGATAATGATTGATTCGTGCCACTAACAATGGAAGCACAGCCTGATAACAAACAAAATAATGAAGAGATTAAAACAGAAATAATGATTTTGAACATTTAATATTTATCCTTAGAATAATGTGTAATTAATTTTGCTCATGTCTAGTCAAATTAACTCTTTGACTGTATCTGCTCACCCCCTTTAGCCCAAACGCCAGTCCTCTTGATAAGCGAGGATCAGGACGTTCCCATCTACGGAGTGAGTAGTTACCTTTGACCAACAAAAAGAAACGAGAGAGATACTCTCGGCCAGGAGATTATCAAGGGGACAGGGAGGTTGTAAATAAGTATTATTTACCTATATCAGCTTATGATGAGCATCATTTTTTTGGCTATGTTGAATTAAATTTTTAATCGTTAGTCCCTGCACGATAATCGAAAAAATTACCACGGCATAAGTCATGCTGATAATCAAATCGCGATTTTCGCCTTTGGGTAGTGACAATGCTAAAGCCACAGCCAGCCCACCGCGTAAGCCACCCCAGGTTAGAATGGTAATAATATTGGGTGAGTAAGATTTTTTTAATTTAAAAAAACTCATCGGAATCGCAACGGTAACAAATCTTGCTAGCAGCACAACCATAGTTGCACAAATACCAACGAATAGTAGTTGGCGATTAACATTAATAACTAATAGCTCTAACCCCATCAGCATAAATAAAATAGCATTTAACACTTCATCGATTAATGACCAGAAATGCCGTAAATTTTCTTTAGTGCGCCCTCTTACTGAGAATAAATCACCGCTGTTGCCGATAAAAATACCAGCCACAACCATCGCTAAGGGGCCTGAAAAACCTAAAAGATTAGCAATTGCATAACCACCCGTAGGTATTGTTAAGGTCATTAAAACTTCTAAATGTGAGTTATTTATGGGCCTGATTAAACGATAAGCCACTATGCCTAACACTATTCCAAATATAATCCCACCTAGCGATTGATGGGCAAATAACGTTAACACGCTAAGAGTTGTAACATTGTTATCGGTATAAGCAAAATGAAAAATGGTTAAGAATATAACGATAGCAACACCATCGTTAAATAACGATTCGCATTCAACTAAAGTATGTAGTGATTGCGATGCTTTTAATTTTTTGAAAATCGCCAGAACCGCAATCGGATCAGTTGGTGAGATTAAAGCACCAAATAATAAACAATAAACAAAGCCGATGTTAATCTGAAAAAAATTTAAAATATAATAAATTAAAAGACCAACAATAAAAGTTGAGAGTAGGGTACTGAAGCTTGCTAGCGTTGCAACTTCCCATTTGTGTTGTTGTAAATAACGGATATCAATATTGAGTGCACCAGCAAATAACAAGAAACTTAATAGCCCATTTATTAGTAAATTATAGAAATCAAAATGCTGCATAAAGTTTGCGAAATGGTGGGTGCTATCCATAAAGCCGAGATTGCCCAGAAAAAGGATCCCAAATGAAATGCACAGTGAAGCCACTAACATGGCAATCGTAGCTTGCATTTGAATAAAACGATAATTTACATACGCTAACAAGATTGCCGCGGTAGTGATGATGGAGATAACGGAATATAAATTAACCAGCTGCATATGTACATCAACAGTAGTTTAAGATGAGTGCCAATATAGCAAATATTTTGTTTGAACGTAACTATTCACCCTGTAGATGTGAGCATCCTGATCCTACACTGAAAGATTGCTGCTTTTATCGTAGGCGAATTCTGATAAACTGTGCAAAACGTTTAGGCGAAAATATTAAGTTATAGGGTCACTGCCTTGTTCAAACTATTACAAAAACTTATTACAGAATTCATAGCGCTTGAATCCGCTGGTGGTATCTTGCTAGTTGTGATGGCCGTCTTAGCATTAATTATCGAAAATAGCCCGCTGCAATCAGTTTATGAAGTATTTTTAAACACACACATTAGTTTTAGTTTGGGTGGACTTGGTTTTAATAAATCTATTCTGCATTGGATTAACGATGGCTTAATGGTGCTATTCTTTTTCTTAGTGGGAATGGAAATCAAACGTGAATTGCTAGTGGGTGAGCTATCTTCTAAAGAGCGAGCACTGTTGCCATTGATTGCAGCGATTGGGGGTATGGCTATTCCTGCTGCAATTTATATTGCTTTTAATTGGAACCATCCTGAGTCACTGAATGGTTGGGCTATTCCTGCCGCAACGGATATTGCTTTTGCACTCGGGATGGTGGCGCTATTAGGCAGACGTGTCCCAACTTCAATTAAAGTCTTTTTAACGGCATTAGCAATTTTAGATGATGTAGGTGCGATACTTATCATCGCGATTTTTTATACTAAAAATATTAATTTTTCGGCATTAATTTTTGCTGCAGTATGTGTTGCCTTGCTATTTTTCTTAAACTGGCGTGGTATCACTAAAATGTACCTTTATTATTTCCTCGGTATTTTGCTTTGGATTGCGGTATTAAAATCTGGCGTACATGCCACGGTTGCCGGCGTTGTTTTGGCATTATCGATTCCGCTTACGGATCCTAATAACCCTGATTATTCACCTTTGCGCAAAATCGAAGATCACATATTACCGTGGACGGCTTTCGTTATTTTACCGATTTTTGCGTTTGCGAATGCTGGAATCTCTTTTTCCGGATTAAAAATAAGTGATTTACTTCACCCAATTCCTCTTGGAATTGCCTTTGGCTTATTTTTTGGAAAACAAATTGGCGTTTTTCTGACTAGCTGGATAGCAGTCAAACTAAAACTGGCTAAATTACCAGAGGGTGCTAATGGCTATCATCTCTATGGGGTTTCGATTCTGTGCGGTATTGGCTTTACCATGAGTTTATTTATTGGTGCACTGGCGTTTTATGAGAATCAGCATTTTATCCTTTTCTTAAAAATTGGGGTTTTTGCAGGATCAATCGTTTCTGGCGTGATGGGCTATTTAGTGCTATATCTAACTAGTATCAGAAGTAAACAAAATCAACTGCTTGATTCAAGTAAACGCTTAGGGTAGTTAGTTTACACTTCAGGCTATACGTATAACTTGGTAAGGAGAGTTTCAGTGACATTACTAGCGTGGATTATCTTATTCCTCATTGCTTTCATGGTATTGGCTTACTTTAGAGCATCTTTACCTGTCATCTCACTCACCTATGTTATCGGGTTAATCTTGTTTAATTATTTTGCGGCTTCATGGGTTATTACCAAAGTTATTTGGTCAGTGATTGTGCTGGCACCTTTGATCTTACTTAATATCAAACTATTGCGTCAGCAATTATTTACCCAAAAAATATTTGCGTTTTTTAAATCTGCCATGCCCAGTTTATCCGAAACCGAATCGGAGGCCTTAAACTCTGGTACGGTTGGTTTTGAGGGTGAAATCTTTACGGGAAAACCCAATTGGGAAAAATTATTATCCTACAAGGCACCAAAGTTATCGGCTGAAGAACAGGCCTTTTTAGATGGTCCGGTTGAGCAATTATGCCAAATGGTTGATGACTGGGAAATCACTTATAAAACAAAGGACTTGCCACAAGCCGTTTGGGATTATTTAAAAAATCAAGGTTTCTTTGCCATGATTATTCCTAAAAAATATGGGGGTAAAGAATTTTCAGCATTAGCACATGCCCAAGTTATTACCAAGTTAGCAAGCCGTAGTGTTACCTTATCCTCAACGGTCAGTGTGCCTAACTCATTGGGGCCTGCTGAATTGTTATTGCATTATGGTACCGAAGACCAAAAAAATTATTATTTGCCGCGCTTGGCTAAAGGGGTTGATGTACCGTGTTTTGCCTTGACTGCACCTGAAGCAGGTTCTGATGCCGCGAGTATGCCCGATACTGGAATTGTTTGTCATGGTAGTTACCAAGGCAAATCAATGCTAGGGATAAAATTAAATTTTGATAAGCGCTATATTACTCTCGCACCTATTGCTACCGTTATTGGCTTAGCATTTAAACTTTATGATCCCGAACATCTCCTGAGTGACAGAACAGAGCGTGGCATTACCTGTGCTCTCATCCCGCGTGAAACAGCGGGTATTAGCATTGGTCGTCGTCATTACCCATTGGATATACCCTTTCAAAATGGGCCAATACACGGTAAGGATGTCTTTATTCCACTGGATTTTATCATTGGTGGCGAAAAAAATATTGGGCGCGGCTGGACAATGTTGCTCGAATGTTTAGCTGCAGGCAGGGCGATTTCGTTGCCTTCAACTTCTGTTTCAGCAGCCAAAGTAGCCGCAATCGTTTCAGGCGGTTATGCTAAAATTCGCCAACAATTTAATACCGATATAGGGAGTTTTGAAGGCATTAAGCAAGTGTTAGCACGCATTACGAGTAATGCTTATCTCAGTGAAGCGGTACGCTTATTTACTGTTAATGCAATTGATTTAGGCGAGAAACCTTCTGTCGCAACTGCTATTTCAAAATATCATGTTACCGAAATGGGGCGTCAAGTTGCGATCGATGCCATGGATATTCATGGCGGCAAAGGAATTTGCCTTGGCCCCAAGAACTATTTAGGGCGTGGTTACCAAGGTGCGCCGATTAGTATCACGGTTGAAGGTGCCAATATTTTAACACGTTGCATGATTATTTTTGGGCAGGGTGTGACACGCTGTCATCCTTATTTACTCAATGAAATTAAAGTGATGCAAGTTGAAAATAAAAATGTTGCTCTTAGCCAATTTGATAATTTAATTTTCTCGCATGTTGGTTTTGTCATTAGCAATTTCGTACGCAGCTTTATTTTAGCTATAACTAATGGTCGTTTAAGTTTAACAACAGGTGATGCTGATGTAAGTCGCTATATGCAATTACTGCAGCGTTATAGCAGCCATTTTGCGTTGCTCAGTGATTGTTGTTTGCTTATCTACGGTGGTAAACTCAAGCGCAAAGAGTCGATGTCAGCGCGCTTGGGCGATATGCTAAGTTATTTGTATATGCTCTCAGCGGTGATTAAATATTATCACGATGAAGGTGCTAAAAAAGACGATTTACCGCTGATCCAATATATTTTTGAAAGTACGTTATTCTTATTTGAACAACGCATGCAAGAAGTTTTGCAAAATATCAAACAACGTTGGATTGCCGTTATTTTAAAAATAGTTACGATGCCTTTCGGTCGTCGGATCAAGTTTCCTAGCGATAGGCTAATTAAAAAAGTAGCTAAAATTGTGCTTGAACCAAATGAATTGCAGCAACGTATTGCAACAGGCATTTACAAAACTAATGTGGGCAATAATCCTGTTGCTAAAATTTATGAATTATTACCAAGAATTATTGCCGCAGAACCATTAGAGCAAAAAGTTAATGTGGCGATCAAAAAAGGAAAAATTCAAGGTTATTCGGTGCTTGAAAAATACCAAGATGCATTTGCTGCTGATATTTTAACGAAGGCGGAATATCAAGATTTAGTTAAGCTTTACCACGATAAAATGGAAATTATCAATGTGGATGATTTTGATCCGAGCGAATTAACCGCATTTTTAAATCCACAGCAAACGGTACAAAATAATGGTGACTTTAAAGCAGATGTGGCGTAACTTTCGTGATGACGGAGATCCCCGTCGTTGCGAGGAGTGCAGCGACGAAGCAATCTAGGAGTTTGTGGTATTGCACATGATG
>CAYGTS010000145.1:0-6023 GCA_964352905.1 uncultured Legionellales bacterium
TTTTTGAGTTAAATTTTTTATCGTGAGACATGGTTGATCCAGAGGTAAAGAACCAGGATCTTGCAAAGTTTCAATGGCTTTTCAAGATCGAAGATCCTAACCCTGGATTGCTTCGTCGCTAACGCTCCTCGCAATGACGGATATCCAAATTGAAGTTAGTTAGGAGCGTGAGCGAAGCAATGACGGAAGAAGAAAGAACCTACTTTCTAATCGCTTTGGGTATATTTACCAAGAACATTCAGATTTTTAAAGCAAGCGAATGTAACTATTCACCCTGTAGATGGGAACGTCCATATTTGGGCTAAAAATAGCGAAAATCTTTTATCGAAATGCTCATGTATAACTCATACACTGCGCTTTCTCAAAAATATTTTCGCCGTTTTTATCACCAAATCTGAACGTTCTTGGTAAATTCACAGTTAAGTTTACTGAATAGATACAAGCGAATTAACTATAGGAAACCTATACGCCATGGATGGCAAAAAACACAAAATCGTATTCATTGTTATTTTTATAATCATTATTATTATCAGTATTGCGTTTGCTTATCGTATTCTACAAGAAAATAATCCATCTCAACAAAGTAAGATAGCCACGCCTGTCACCGCAATGCTTATCAAAACACAACCCATTGATGATACCATCAATGCGTTGGGAACGGCTGTGGCATTTGAATCCGTGACAATCACTGCCGATGTAACTGAAATAGTGAGGTCAATTCATTTCAATGATGGCGATTATGTGAAAAAAGGACAATTATTAATTCAGCTTTCAACTTCTGAAGAGCAGGCACAATTAGCCAGCGCCACAGCAATCGTAAACAATGCCCAAAAGAATTTTGATCGCACCTTAAATTTAAGCGGTAAAAATTACATTGCACAATCACAACATGATCAAGCTAAAGCTGATTTAGAAACGGCACAAGCCAAGGCAAAAGAAATTCAAGCCAATATCAATAACCGTATTATTAGAGCCCCATTTAATGGCTATTTAGGTTTACGCCAAGTTAGCCCTGGTGCGTTGGTACAACCCGGTACAGCGATCGTGACAATTGATAAAACCGATCCAATGAAAGTTGATTTTACCTTACCTGAAAAATATTTAAGCCAAATTAAAATTGAGCAAGCCGTAGAGGCAACCTCAATCGCATATCCCGATCGAAAATTTAACGGCAAAATTGTAGCGGTTAACTCGCGCATTGATACTGCCACACGCTCTTTTACCGTACGAGCTAATTTTGATAACAAAAATCAATTATTAAAACCAGGCATGTTATTGAAAATAAGCATTCTAATTCAATCGATACAAGCAATTTTGATCCCCGAGCATGCCGTTATTTTAAAAAATGGAAAAAAATATGTATTCGTCATTAATAGCAAAAACAATAGCGTAGATCAAAAAACCGTAAAACTAGGACAACGTGAGTCGGGTCACGTTGTAGTTACCCAAGGTTTAAAGAAAGGTGATACGATTGTAGTTGATGGTGCCTTTAAACTCACCAATCACCAACACGTTTCAATTATTAATCACAGTAATGAGTCACGCTAATGTGGTTATCTGATGTTTCTGTTAAACATCCTATTTTTGCCATCGTTATTAATTTACTCTTAATAATTTTTGGGTTAATTACTTTAAATCGCTTAGCTTTGCGTGAATACCCTGCGATCGATCCACCCATTATTTCCATTGAAACCAGTTACCCAGGTGCTGCAGCTGCAACCGTTGAAACACGTATTACCAAAATACTAGAAGATCGTATTAGTGGTATTGAAGGTATTGCGTATATCGAATCGAACAGTGAAGATGGCTTTTCAAGTATTAATATTGAATTTACAATTAATCGTAATATTGATAATGCCGCTAATGATGTGCGCGAACGTGTTAACCGTGTATTATCTGATTTACCTCAAGATGCTGAACCACCTGAAATTTTTAAAGCAGACTCTGATAATGATGTCATTATTTGGCTTAATTTAAGCAGTGATAAACTTAATCAATTACAATTAACTGATTATGCCAATCGTTATTTAGTGGATAGACTTGCTGTTGTGAATGGGGTTGCACGAGTGCGCATTGGTGGTGAAAAACGCTATGCCATGCGCATTTGGATCGATAAAATTGCCATGGCAGCAAGAGACATAACCCTAACTGATATTGAAGCTGCCCTACGTGCGAATAATGTTGAATTGCCAGGTGGCCGCATTGAATCAAAAACGCGTGAGTTTACAGTTAGAATTAAACGTAAATTTCAAACACCAAATGATTTTGCGAAATTAGTGATCCGCCGCGATTCTAATGGTCATATTATTCGTTTAGGCGAAGTAGCAAAAATTAAGGTTGCTGCTGAAAACCGCCGCACTGAATTACGCGGCAATGGCGTTAACATGATAGGCCTTGGGGTTATTAAACAATCCAATGCAAATACTTTAGATGTTGCCAAAGGTATTCGTGAAAAAGTTGCAGAAATAAAAAAATCATTACCAACTGAAATTAAACTTCATAACAGCTATGATTCTTCAATTTTTGTTAGTGAAGCCGTACACGGTGTCTTTATTACCTTTTTAATTGCCTTAGCATTAGTCGTTATTATTATTTATTTGTTCTTGGGGAAAATTTCAACGGTCATCGTTCCAGCTATCACTATTCCAGTTTCTATTATTGCGACATTTATTATTTTATACATCCAGCATTATTCACTGAATTTACTTACCTTGTTAGCTTTGGTTTTAGCAATTGGTTTAGTTGTTGATGATTCGATTGTCGTTTTAGAAAATATTACGCGGCGTTGGCATTTAGGTGAACCGCCATTACTCGCTAGTTACCGTGGTACCCGCCAAGTGGGATTTGCGGTAATTTCAACTACGGTGGTGTTACTCGCAATTTTTTTACCGATTTCATTATTTCAAGGCTATGTGGGGCGTTTATTTACTGAATTTGCTTTTACTTTATCAGCAGCGGTGGTTTTCTCCAGCATTGTGGCCTTAACTTTAAGCCCGGTATTGTGTTCACTGATCTTAGGTGTTGGTAAAAAAGAAACACGCCTAGAAAAATGGGCAAATAAAATTCATGCTTTTTTGCAATATCACTATAAAAAGGCATTAATCTGGAGTTTGGCTCACAAAAAATTTTGGGTTATTATTTTTATTTTGGTTTCAGCTGTTATTTTATTACTATACAATTTAGTACCACAAGAACTAGTACCTGAAGAAGATCGCGGTGCTTTTTATGTATTAGTGAATGGCCCTGAAGGTGCTAGTTTTTCTTACATGCAAAAAAATATGCGCCAAATTGAAAACACCCTCATGCCATTAGTCAATAATAAAGAGGCAACGCGCGTTTTAACGATTGTGCCACGTGGCTTTGGGCGCGCCGATGCGGTTAATTCTGGCTTTGGCATTGTGGTCATGTCACACTGGAATCAACGCAAACACAGCACACAGGCTGCGATTGCTAGTATTTTCCCACAGTTATTATCTGTGCCGGGTGTGCAAGCCTTTCCGATTATGCGTTCTGGGATAGCTCATTCTGGCACACAACAACAAGTACAATTTGTCATTGGTGGTAGCAATTATCAAGAACTAGCAATTTGGCGCGATACTATTTTAAATTATGCTAAAAAAAATAAAAAATTACTCAATCTTGATAGTGATTATAAAGAAACAACACCACAATTAATTATCGATATAAATCGCGATCGCGCGGCAGAATTAGGCGTTCCCATGCAAGCGATTGGCCGAACCCTAGAAACCTTATTGGGAGCGAGAAAAGTCACAACCTATATTAATGATGATGAAGAATATGAAGTCATGCTAGAATTAAATTTGCAACAAAAACAAACACCGCGTGATATTGATTATATTTATGTGAGATCATCAACAACTAATCGGTTAATTCCGCTTAGTAATTTAATAACAGTGCACGAAATTAATGCGCCTAATGCCCTACATCGCTATAACCGTTTACGTGCAATTACGATTAGCGCATCGCTTGCTCCCGGTTATACATTAGATCAAGCTTTGCAATTTTTAGAAAAAATTGCATTAACCCATTTGCCCAAAACAGTGAATATTGATTATAAAGGCACCTCTCGCGAATACAAGGAATCGGGGTTGCAAATTATTTTCATTTTTATTTTAGCGATTATGGTTACTTTTTTAGTCTTAGCTGCACTATTTGGTAGCTTTATTCACCCAATCATTATTCTTGTTACAGCACCTTTAGCAATTAGTGGTGCATTATTTGGGCTTTTCATTAGCGGTAGCACGCTCAATATTTATAGTAAAATCGGTATTATTATGTTGATTGGGTTATCCGCTAAAAATGGAATTTTAATGGTTGAGTTTATTAATCAACTGCGTGAGCAAAATTACACTTTTAAAAAAGCGATTGTTGAAGCAGCTTGCATCCGCTTACGACCTATTTTAATGACTGCTCTTTCTACCATTTTCGGAGCTATTCCCTTAATTATTGCCACAGGTGCAGGATCAGAAAGTCGCATGACAATTGGTATTGTCATTTTCTTTGGCGTATCGCTCACTACCCTTTTAACCTTATTTATTGTACCGGTTTTTTACCAATTGCTGGCACAAAAAACCTTTCCACGCAATTATGTTGCAAACAAGGTAGTACAATTGGAAGCAGAACATAAAGAATAAGGTAACTATTCACCCTGCAGATGGGAACGCCCATATTTGGGCTAAAAACGGCGAAAATCTTTTATCGAAATGCTCATGTATAACTCATACACTGCGCTTTCTCAAAAATATTTTCGTAGTTGTTCACCAAATCTGAACGTTTTCGGTAAATATAAAGTTAAAAGGGGTGAGCAGCTACGAGTTATTTTTCTGAAATAGCACTAAATATTGCTCATATCCTCTCGCTTTTAAATCTTTCACTGGGATAAATTCTAACGCAGCTGAATTGATGCAATAACGTTTATACGTTGGCCCCGGACCATCGTTAAAGACATGCCCCAAATGTGAGTTAGCCTTTTTAGAACGTACTTCCGTGCGCGAAACAAACAAAGAATTATCTGTTTTAAGGCTTAAGCTATCAGCGATGGGTTTAGTAAAGCTTGGCCAGCCGGTACCCGAATCAAATTTATCAAGCGAACTAAAAAGTGGCTCACCCGAAACAACATCCACATAAATACCCGCTTGGTAATTATCCCAATAGGCATTTTCAAATGCCCTTTCAGTGCCATTTTCCTGGGTGACATGATATTGTGTTGGGGTTAATCGATCTTTCAAATCATTTTTATTCACCACTGTATATCCTTCCATACTAAAAAATAATGTTATCAAAAGGACAAATATATATCGCATAGTTCAAAACTCTTTCATAAATTCTAATAAATATTTACATTTCCCCTATTTTTTATGAAATAATTTGTTATAATCACGTTCTTTTTTAAGCTATACAAGCTAACAAAGAACTTTAGAATGCATACTTTAAGCAGTATAGCATATTTAAAACTTGCCGTTATTGCGACGCACAAAATGTAAATATTGAAACTGCAGTATAACAAAGAAGTAACATTCGGAGAGATGGCCGAGAGGCTGAGCAGTGGCATCGCAGCACGAAGTGATGCGGTGCAACTAAAAACACAGTTTTTAGTTAGCTGCGAAGGACACGACATGGATGTCGTGGCTGGGGGTTATAAAGAACCATGCAAACTCGCCAGGGATGGCAAAGAAAATCTTAATTCGGAGAGATGGCCGAGAGGCTGAAGGCGCTCCCCTGCTAAGGGAGTATGGGGTCTAAAAACTTCATCGAGGGTTCGAATCCCTCTCTCTCCGCCAAATAATAAAAAAAGCCAAAAAACAAGAGCAGAAGCGAAGCGCCTCTTGTGTTTTGGCTTTTTTTATTATTTAGTGGTTGAGATGGGATTTGAACCCTAACCTGGTTCGACAAAATAATTTGCGCACCACGCGAGCTTGCGAGCGTAGCAAATTATTTTGGACGCACGCAGTGCGCCCCGCAGGGGTGAGGAGAGAACGAAGTGAACGACGAATCAATCCCTC
>CAYGTS010000146.1:0-5993 GCA_964352905.1 uncultured Legionellales bacterium
TATACATGAGCATTTCGATAAAAGATTTTCGCCGTTTTTAGCCCAAATATGGGCATTCCCATCTACATGGTGAATAGTTACCCAATTTAATTAAATAAAATGTAGGAGTTTTAAAATGGCTGTGCAACAAAATCGTAAAACACGCGCAAAACGTGATCAAAGACGTGCTCATGATGCATTAACAAGTGCAACCTTATCAGTTGATGAAACCACAGGTGAAACACATCGCCGCCATCATGTAACCCCAGATGGTTTTTATCGTGGCAGACAAGTTATCGAACCAAAAGCACTTGAACTTGATACAGATGAGGAATAAATCCCTTTGAAAAATATTATCATTGCAATCGATGCTATGGGCGGTGATTTTGGCACACGTTCTGTGGTGCCAGCTGCTGCTGATATTTTAAAAAAATATCCTGATGTTAAACTAATTCTAGTTGGCGATCAGTATATTCTAAACAAGCAATTGAAAAACCATGCTATCAAGATTGATCAACGTCTTGAAATTTTGCATGCTGAAGAAAAAGTCGCGATGGATGAGTCACCTTTACTCGCATTACGCAAAAAGAAAAAATCATCGATGCGACTTGCGCTTAATCTTGTTAAAGAAGGCCAGGCGCATGCTTGTGTTAGCGCAGGTAACACTGGCGCATTACTGGCAATTGCTCGATTTGTGCTGAAAACAATTCCCGGTGTTGAAAGGCCTGCAATCATGCGAGTTTTGCCAACCATTATTCCTGATAAAAATATTCGTGTGCTTGATTTGGGAGCAAATGTTGATTCAGAGCCTGAACATTTACAACAATTTGCGGTGATGGGTTCCATTGTTTCAACCGCTGTAAATGGTATTAAAAATCCTAAAGTGGGATTATTAAATATTGGTGAAGAAGATATTAAAGGCAATGCCCTAGTTAAAGAAGCTTCTGAATTACTCAAAAAAACACCTGCCATTAACTATACAGGCTACATTGAAGGCGATAAAGTTTACACCGGTACTGTTGATGTCATTATATGTGATGGTTTTATTGGTAACGTGGCTCTAAAAATTACCGAAGGCTCAATAAAAATGATGATGAAATTTTTAAAAGAAGCTTTCATGCGTAACTGGTATAGCAAACTGGCCGGTTTAATGGCCATGCAAGTACTGAAAAAACTTAAGAAAAAAATTGATCCAGAACGTTATAATGGTGCAAGCTTAGTTGGTTTACAAGGTATCGTGATTAAAAGTCACGGTGGTGCTAATGCTAAAGCATTTGCTAACGCTATTGAAGCTGCGATCGAAGAAGTTGAAAAAGATATCCCTAAGAAAATTCACCACGAAGTATCCCAAATGCTTAAACAACAAGAGAACTAGGCATGCCTTACTCTAAAATCATTGGTAGCGGCTCTGTGCTGCCGGATAAAGTATTAACGAATGATGATCTAGCGAAAATGGTTGATACTTCTCATCAATGGATCATTGAGCGTACTGGCATCATTGAGCGTCGTATCGCTTCGCATGATGAAAGCAATGTTTTTATGGCGGAAATTGCTTCAAGACGAGCCTTAGAAATGGCTGAATTAAAACCTTCGGATATTGATGCTATCATTATTGGCACCACAACGCCTGATCAATACTTCCCAAGCACCGCGTGTTTATTACAAAAGCAATTAGGCATTACCAATCGTTGCCCAGCCTTTGATATTAGTGCTGCTTGTGCCGGTTTTATTTATAGTTTATCGATTGCTGATGCCTTTATTAAAACAGGCCAATATAAAACTGTTATGGTGCTAGGTAGTGAGATACTATCACGCTTGCTGAATTGGGAAGATCGATCCACTTGCATTTTATTTGGCGATGGTGCGGGTGCGATGATTTTAACCGCTTCCGATGAGCCAGGCATTTTTTCAACGCATATCCACGCCGCGGGGCAATACGATGATTTATTGTATACTAAAAACCCGTATACCCATCCTGATTCACGTACTGATGCACCAAAATTAGTCATGAGTGGCAACGAGGTTTTTAAATATGCCGTTAAACTACTCGGCGAGGTTATTCTTGAAACCTTGCACGAAAATGATATGCAAAAATCCGATATTGATTGGTTAGTGCCGCATCAAGCGAATATTCGTATTATTTCTGCCATGGCTAAAAAACTTAATATGCCTATGGAAAAGGTGATTGTTACCATTGATAAACACGGCAATACTTCGAGTGCTTCAATCCCACTCGCATTTGATAGTGCTATTCGTTCCAATAAAATTAAACGTGGTGATAATATTATTATGGAAAGTTTTGGGGGTGGTTTTACGTGGGGATCGGCGTTAATTAAGTATTGAAGAGAGAAATAGGCATAATGAAAACATTAGCACTCCTTTTTCCTGGCCAAGGATCACAAGCGCACGGCATGTTGGCTGAATTTTATCGGGATCACCAAGAAGTACGTGATCTCTTTAAATTAGCACAGGAAATCTTAGGCTATGATTTATGGGATATCATTTGTAACGAAAGTGATGAGCGCCTAGATCAAACAGAATTTACGCAGCCTGCGATGTTAGTTGCGGACTATGCAGTTTGGCAAGTGTGGCAGAAAAAAGTTAAGCAACAACCGGTAGTGGTTGCTGGGCATAGTTTAGGTGAATATGCAGCACTGGCGGTTTCCGGTATTTTATCGATTGAAGATGCGATTCACGTTGTTGCTAAACGCGCGCAATTTATGCAACAAGCCATGCAAGGCAAACAGGGTGCAATGGCGGCAATAGTTGGCTTATCCGATGAAGACGTGCAAGCACTGTGTGAACAAGCTTCAACAGATAATACAGTCACTCCCGCAAATTATAATACACCAGGACAAGTCGTTATTGCTGGTGATGAAGCTGCGGTTGATAGGGCAATTCAACTCGCCGAACAATTAAAGGCACGCATGGCTAAAAAAATCAAAGTTAGTGTTCCCGCACATAGCCATTTAATGTTGCCTGCAGCACAACAATTAACAACCATTCTTGAAAGTGTGAAAATCCATTCGCCCAGCATTCCTGTTATTAATAATGTGGATGTCGCGCTCTACCAAGAAAAAAGCGATATTATTGATGGCCTAACGCGCCAAGTGTATAGCCCAGTGCAATGGGTAGCCACAGCGCAAAAAATGCTGGATTTTCAGATTAATGCTTATGTAGAATGTGGCCCAGGTAAAGTGTTAAGTAAATTAGTAAAACGTATCGCAAGCGAGATACCTGCTTACAGTATTTACGATAACGTAAGTTTAGCCAAGTTTTTAGAACAAGAAGGGATCGTTGCATGTTAGAAAATAAAATTGCCATTATCACAGGTGCTTCACGCGGTATTGGCGCAGAAATCGCCTTACAGTTAGGCAAAAAAGGCGCTATTATTGCAGGAACTGCAACTACCACCGCCGGGGCTGAAAAAATAACGGCCGCACTACAAGCAGCCAATGTTAAAGGGCAAGGCTTTGTACTCAATGTTGATAACAATCAATCCGTTGAACTGCTAATAAATAGTGTTAATGAACAATTTGGCGCACCTACAATTTTAGTTAATAATGCCGGTATTACCCGCGATAACTTGTTTTTACGAATGAAAGAAGATGAGTGGATAGATGTGATTAATACAAATCTAAATGCCATTTATCGCATGACAAAGGCCTGTTTAAAACCAATGCTAAAAGCACGTTGGGGCAGAATTATTACGATTAGCTCATTATCCGGTGTTGCGGGTAATCCTGGGCAATGTAATTATGCTGCTGCCAAAGCAGGTGTTATTGGTTTTAGCAAATCCCTTGCTATGGAAGTGGCTACGCGTGGGATCACAGTCAATGTGGTTGCGCCGGGCTTAATCGACACTGATATGGCAAGTAAATTAACCGAGGAGCAACAGCAATATATGCTTGCTAATACACCGCTGCAACGATTGGGAACGGTGGCAGAGGTGGCGAGTGGTGTGGTATTTTTAGCATCACCTGAAGCATCCTATATTACTGGTGAGACATTAAATATTAACGGTGGATTATACATGAACTAACAACGACTTAGTGCATATCGTTAGGGGCTGTTGCAATTTAATTTCATGATAAACTTGCAACTTTACCTGAAATGAATAAACTAAGCGTCCGCAGTATATAATTCAGCAACAAGAGGAACCTTTTGAAATGAGTACGGTAGAAGAACGCGTAAAGAAGATAGTAATTGAGCAACTTGGTGTTAAAGAAGATGAAGTTCGTAACGATGCTTCATTCATTGATGACCTAGGCGCTGATTCACTTGATACAGTCGAATTAGTGATGGCATTAGAAGAAGAATTTGAAACTGAAATTCCAGATGAAGAAGCTGAGAAAATTGGTACGATTCAAGAAGCTATTGATTACATTGAAAGTCATATGGAAAAAGAAGAGCAGTAAGTTCATTAAGTCACGCGAGCCTGTAATTATGCATACTACAGGCTCTACGTGCTTGTTAAAAATAATCTATCTTCGTTTATACGATCCGTTTTTGCCTCACTCCTTAACGATCAAGGTGGCGTATTTTGAACAAGTTCGAAAGACTGAACAAATTCAGTCTTTTTTTCTGGAGAATTTTAAATGACAAAAAGTCGTAGAGTTGTTGTTACAGGCATGGGTTGTGTTACACCGCTCGGTTTAGATATGCATAAAACCTGGGATGCGGTGTTAGCTGGGAAAAGCGGTGTTGGCATGGCAAGTTGCGATGGTCTTGAACATTGCCCTGTTAAAATTAGCGCTTCCGTAAAGGACTTCGATCCTACGCCTTACATGCATCCCAAACTCATTAAAAAAGCGGATATGTTTATTCAATACGGTTTTGTGGCTTCCAAGCAAGCGATTGATGACGCAGGACTTGATATTCCTGAAGAATTAAAACACCGTGTTGGTGTGGCGCTGGGTTCTGGAATTGGTGGTTTACCTTTAATTGAAAAATCACATTCTGCATTACTGCGCAATGAATTGCGTAAAATTTCTCCTATGTTTATTCCAGGCGTTATTATTAACATGTTAGCAGGGCACTTATCGATCGAATACGGTTTCAGAGGCCCTAACTTAGCGATTGTTACCGCTTGCACCAGTGGCACGCATAACATTGGTGTTGCAGCACGTACGATTGCCTATGGTGATGCTGATGTCATGATTGCTGGTGGTTCAGAAATGGCAACCTGTTATCTTGGCTTAATCGGTTTTAGTGCTATGCGAGCATTATCTAGGCGCAATGATGAACCACATCGCGCTTCACGCCCGTGGGATCGTGATCGTGATGGTTTTATTCTTGGTGATGGTGCAGGCACACTTGTATTGGAAGAGTATGAGTTCGCCAAGAAGCGTGGTGCAAAAATTTACGCTGAATTAGCGGGTTTTGGCATGAGTGCTGATGCGTTTCACATGACTATGCCTCACAAAGAAGGCTTAGGCTCAATGGCTTCGATGAACAATGCAATAGTCGATGCTGGCTTAAATTTAAGCGAAGTTAACTATTTAAATGCGCATGCAACATCAACACCTGCGGGTGACGTGCAAGAATTATTAGCCATTCGACAACTTTTCAAAGACGACACAAAAAATTTAGCGATTAGTTCAACGAAATCCATGACAGGGCATTTATTAGGTGCTGCAGGTGCAGTTGAAGCGATTCTCTCTGTTTTAGCTATTCGTGATCAAGTCGCACCGCCAACAATTAATTTAGATAACCCTGAAGAAGGCTTAGAAGATTTTAATTTGGTAGCACATCAACCACAGCAGCGTAAAATTAATGTTGTATTATCAAACTCATTAGGCTTTGGCGGCACCAATGGTTCTTTAGTCTTTAAAAAATTTGAAGGTTAAGCTGTAGTCTGAGCTGAGCACAACAGGATTTTGCTTACCCGTCGTTGCGAGGAGCGAAGCGACGTGGCAACCCAGGGGCGAGAGCCACTGAATTAGAGGTTAAGGGGATGTCCAGCAATTCCCGGTGTAGCGAGGAACAGCCATATTTGGGCAATCTCACATTAA
>CAYGTS010000147.1:0-5990 GCA_964352905.1 uncultured Legionellales bacterium
ACCAGATCACCTTACTATCTCGCGCACTGCCACTCGCCCCTGGATTGCCGCGCGCTTCGCGCTCGCAATGACGGATTGAGGCGCATTGCCACTCGCCCCTGGATTGCTTCGTCCTACGGACTCGCAATGACAGCTAATTTATTCGCTAACGCTCCTCGCAATGACGGAACATTATGCTTATTATACAGTTAAATGTAAATCGGTCCGGTACAGGTTCCTGCTTTGAAAGGAATTTTACAAGGGTTTAGTTCAGATGTCGATTGACATAGGTTTGGTAAAAGTAAACCCCAGATTGCGTATTAATCTGGGGTTTGCTGGGTTTCTAGTTGAAAGTAATGTTATTAGCAATTTTCTTTGCTAATTTTTCATTAATACCTTTGACTTGAGTTAAATCATCTGCCGATTTAAAGTTGCCATGGGCTTTGCGATAATCCAACAAAGCTTGTGCTTTTTTCTGGCCCAACCCCTTAATAGTTTGCAGCTGTTTGAAATCAGCATGATTAATATTAATCGTTGTTTGAATGGCTTGCTTAGAAGTTGGCTGTTTTGCAGGAACTTGATGATGTGACGCCGCATAAACCGCTAAGTTAAAACTAAAGCAAGCTAAAACAATTAAGCCTAATTTTTTAAAGGACATATTTTTTCTCCAATATTTCCCCTAATCACAGCTAAGCGGCGAAATGATATGGCATGTAACAATAAATCACTATGCGAAATCAGCTTAAGGATTTGTAAGTTTATTCTGAAATACTTGTGTTAATCATTTGCAACACTTGCACGGGATTATTTGCTTCAATAATAGGTCTGCCAATCACTAAATAATGGCTACCAGCAAGCAATGCTTGTTGCGGTGTCATGCTGCGTTGTTGATCATCTTGTTTGTCACTGGCTAAACGAATACCCGGTGTTACAAAACAAAACTCGGGATTTAATTGTGCTTTTAGCATGGCAACTTCATTGGCTGAACACACCACCCCATCAGCACCGGCAACTTGTGATTGTTTGGCTAGTTCCAGTACTAATTGCGGAATCGATTGATTAAAGCCTATTTTTTTAATATCCCGCTCATTAAAGCTGGTTAAAATTGTGACCGCAATCAGTAAGGGTTGATGTGAGTGTTTACTAATAGTTTCGCGCGCCAGTTGCATGGCTTTACTACCTGCACTCGCATGTAGATTCACCATCCAAACACCTAAATCACACGCTGCAGCCACTGCGCCTGCAATCGTATTCGGAATATCATGAAATTTTAAATCGAGAAAGATTTCAAAGCCTAATGTGAGTAATGCTTCAATAATCTTGGGGCCATAGCGCGTAAAAAGAATTGGCCCTATTTTAAGGCGACATTGGCTGGGTAAAAATTGTTTAGCCAGGGCGATCGTTGTTTCAAAATCATTTAAATCTAAAGAAACGATAACCTTTGGGTTATTGCTTATGGTCACGCTGTTAATCCCCTTCTAAGCCTTGAATAGGTTTTACAACATCCCAATCTTTACAACTTGGGCACTGCCATAATAAGGATTTACTCGAATAACCGCAGTGACGACAACGATAAATGGGTTTACCTTTTAATAATACTTTCGCAACATCATGCAGTACGGTTAAATTGGCTTTGGCATCACCATAACTATCGTTGATCTGTAATTCAATTAAATGCTTTAAGCCACGCACGGATGGGCGGCGTTGTAATTGTTCAATTAAAAATTTGATCGCTGCGGCACTACCATCACGTTTTTGTAAGCGCTCGGCAAAAATTAAGACAATTGAAATTCGCGGTGAATCATCTAAGCATTGTCGTAAGTAAGCAATTAATCCTGCTTCGTCGCTGAGTTTTTCATAACATTTAACTAAAGGTAAAATTGCTTCCGATAAAAATTCCGGATCTTGCTGTTTAACTCGTTTATAGTAGCGAATGGCTGATTTATAACGCCCTTGTTGGTATTCAATTTTAGCTTGAATTAAACTGGCGCGTACACTATCCCGATCTACACTTAAGGCACGCTTTAAGTATTTTAAAGATTGATCAGTATTCAGCCGCTCTAAGGCGCGTTCTGCCATTTCACAATAGTAATGTGCAATAACTGGTTGCATATCAAGGTTGCCACAACGTTCTAATTGTGAGGCAATTTTAATGGCTTGTTCCCAATCTTTTTCTTGTTGGTAAATATCTAAGAGGTTGTTTAAGCTTGAAGTAGTTTGCTCACCCATTTCCAATACTTCTAAAAATAAGCGTTCTGCGCGATCAAATACCCCCGCGCGCAAATAGTCCTGCCCTAATTCTAAAAGTGCTTGGGTGCGATGTTGTTTGGTTAAATGCGGTCTTGCAATTAAATTTTGATGAATGCGGATGGCACGCTCTACTTCACCGCGGCGCCGAAATAAATTACCTAGCGCTAAATGTGTTTCAACGGTATCACTATCAACTTCAATCATTTTAATGAAAATATCAACCGCTTTATCAGGTTGTTCATTCAGTAAATAATTTAAACCAATAAAATAGTCACGGTGTGAAATAGCACCACGCTGTGTTTTTTTATTATTACCATCACGTTTGGCAACCATCCATCCGGATGCTGCAGCGACAGGTAATAATAAAAATAACAAGTTGGTCATGTTAGTGCTCGTCTTTTAAAGGAATAGCGCGTAAATTTTCCACTTCCTTTTCGGCTAATTGCACACGTTTGTGTAAACGATAATTTTTACGTTTTAAGCGCAATAATGGTAACACGCACATGATTAATCCCACTAAAATGCCAAGGATTAACGTGAGCACTAATAGTAACGAAAGCGGCATGTTACTGCTACCAAAATAGTATTGCACGGTAACTTGTGTAGCATTAAGATAAGCAAAGCTAATGCCAAACAAAAGGATTAATAGTAAAAAAAAATATTTTAGAATTCGCATGTTTCCCTTTTCCCTCGTTGTGATTTTTGATAATGACGACACCTCCGTCGTTGCGAGCTTCGGTGCGCCCAGGGCGCACCGAAGCGTGGCAATCCAGGAGAAAGGATCTTCAATCGTGAAATTTAACATTGCATTTGCTATCGATTTCGCTGTTGTTAGCCCAAATATGGGCGTTCCCTGCTACGGAGTGAGTAGTTACGTTACCATTATCTTTATTTCACGCTTACTGCCACTGCCGCGTCGCTAACGCTCCTCGCAATGACGGGGATCAGTCAACGTTAAATCGCAATAATACTACATTCCTTGCAACAAACAAAACGGCATGCGCAAGGCATGCCGTCTTATTATAAGCGTTATTCAGGCACTTCTCAATTTGAAGAGTCACCCGAATCAAGCAACCTTACTCATCCTTTTGAGATGCGTCGATTTGCTCTTTGAAAAGATCGCCCAAGGTTGTGCTTTGCTTGGATTCAGCGTTTTTGCTAAATTCTTTTAGCGCATCCGCTTCATCTTGAGTATCTTTAGCGCGCACTGATAGTTGAATATTGCGTGATTTTTTATCAATACTGATAATTTTAGCTTCCACTTCATCACCAACATTAATTACTGTGCGTGCATCAGCTACTTTTTCGCGTTGTAAGTCGCCGGCTTTCATGGTTGCAATGATTTCTTCACCAAGCTCAACTGTTACACCTTTTTGATCAACTTCGATTACTTTACCTTTGACAATACTGCCCTTAGAATTCATTTCAACGTAAGTTGAAAAAGGATCAGATTCTAATTGCTTAATACCCAGTGAAATACGCTCACGTTCTGCATCGATCGCTAAGATTAATGTTTCAACTTCATCTCCTTTCTTGTAGTTACGAACTGCGGTTTCGCCAGCTTCAGACCAAGAAATATCAGAGAAGTGAATCAAGCCATCGATATTGCCATCAAGGCCAATGAAGATCCCAAAATCGGTGATAGATTTAATTTTACCAGAGATTTTTTCGCCTTTTTCATGCTTGCTAGCAAAGGCGGCCCATGGGTTATCAACACATTGTTTGATACCGAGCGAAATACGACGGCGTTCTTGATCGATATCTAAGACTAAGACATTAACCACATCACCGAGTGAAACCACTTTAGTTGGGTGAATGTTTTTGTTAGTCCAATCCATTTCAGAAACGTGAACTAAACCTTCAACACCTTCTTCGATTTCAACAAAACAACCGTAATCAGTTAAATTAGTTACTTTTCCGCTTAAACGTGTATCAACAGGATAACGGCGTACTAAATCAACCCAAGGATCATCACCTAGTTGCTTCATGCCTAATGAAACACGGTTTTTATCACGATCAAATTTTAATACTTTAACGCGAATTTCATCGCCAACATTGACTAATTCGCTAGGATGTTTAATGCGTTTCCATGACATATCGGTAATGTGTAACAGACCATCAATACCGCCTAAATCAACAAAGGTACCATAATCAGTTAAGTTTTTAACTATACCGATCACTTCTTGGCCTTCTTGTAATTTATCTAACATTGCTGAGCGCTCTACACTGTTTTCTTGCTCAACCACAGAGCGGCGAGAAACAACAACGTTATTGCGTTTTCTGTCGATTTTAATAACTTTAAATTCGAGTTCTTTGCCTTCTAAATAACCAGGATCACGTACAGGACGCACATCCACTAATGAACCCGGTAAAAATGCGCGCAGGGAATTAATTTCAACCGTGAAACCACCTTTAACTTTGCCGCTAATAACACCAATAACCGATTCACCTTTTTCATGTTTTCTGGCAAGATCAATCCACGCTTCAGCGCGTTTAGCTTTTTCACGTGATAGCAAGGTTGCGCCAAAACCATCTTCAACCGCCTCAATAGAAACTTCAACTTGATCACCAACGGTGACTTCAAGTTCGCCACGATCATTTTTAAATTGTTCGATGGGGATAAGACTTTCAGATTTTAGGCCGGCATTCACCACGACCATTTCATTATCAATTTTAGTGATCTGGCCAGTAATAATACTACCAATTCGCATATCAAGATTTTGGAGACTTTCTTGTAATAGACTTGCAAAGCTTTCGCTCATTATAATTCCTATGTGATGGTTTCCCATCCGTTAAATTAGGTTGTTAAATTGGGATAACCTAATTGTTATACTCTGTGTTAATTGCAGGCTTTCGCCATTCCTCTGTGTTTTCAAGTATTAACACACCTTTTTTGATACCGCTTGCCAGACATGTTCAAAAACTTCAACTATGCCTAAATTAGTTGTATCAATCATGATTGCCTCTTTGGCTGGTAATAACGGTGCAACGGCTCGATTCATATCACGCTCATCGCGCGCACTTATCTCAGCAAAAAGACGGTCAAGACTAACATTAATCCCAATCGCTTTCAACTGATTATAACGTCGTTGTGCGCGTTCTTTGGCGCTAGCATTGAGAAATATTTTAACGATAGCATCGGGGAAAATAATGGTGCCCATATCACGCCCATCGGCGACGAGGCCAGGAGGTTGGCGAAAAGCCTGTTGTTTTGCGACAAGCGCATCGCGCACGCCTTGTAAACTTGCCACTTTTGAAGCGCTAGCACCAATTTCTTCGGTACGAATTTTTTCAGTAACATCCTGATTTTCCAAAAAAATAGTTGCAAATGAATTTTTTGCAGTCGTCATGAATTTGATATCTAAGTTCAGAGCAAGTTTACTTAATCGTTGTTCATCGCCTAAATCGATAGTATGCGAAACGGCAGCAAGTGCTACAAGTCGATATAAACTACCACTATCTAAGAAGTGCCATTGTAATTTTTTCGCCAGTAAGCTACTGATTGTGCCCTTGCCTGAACCGCTTGGGCCATCAATGGTAACGACTGGAATATTGTGAGACATAAGTTTATTTTCCGTTACTTAACTTGTTGTTGTTAATAAAATTCAGTAATTTTGCAACTAGCATTGCCCTTAACATCTCGCGCACAGCCACAACCCCTGGATTGCTTCACTGCGTTCGCAATGACAGCGATTTCCGTCATTGCGAGGAGCGCAGCGACAAAGCAATCCAGGGAGAGGATCTTTAATTTTACAAAACTT
>CAYGTS010000148.1:0-5884 GCA_964352905.1 uncultured Legionellales bacterium
GCCAAATCTGAACGTTCTGGTAAATATAAAGCTAAAGGGGGTGAGCAGATACCTTATTTGTAAATTTAGGATTTGGGCAATAAATCGTGAAAACCATTGCAATATTAGCTGTTACTGCACCAGGTGCTGCAATATGTTATGAAACTATTATGCAACATGCTGCTAAACATTATAGTGATTTTGATAATCCTAATATCATTATGTGGCAACCATCAGTTGTTAAACTGCAACAAGCTTGGCAGGTACTTAACAAAAAATTAATGACCGCATTACTTTTAGATGCAGTAAGAAATTTATCAAAGATGGATATTGACTTTATCGTCATCCCTTCAAATACAATGCATTATGTTTTTAAGGAAGTACAATCAGAGACATCAGTTCCGATCGTTAATATGTTGTCTGTCATTGCCACGCATGCAAAGCAGAGTGGATTTTCAAACGTGTTAATGCTGGGAACCAACTTAACGATGAGCGGTCGATTGTATCATGATTACTTTAATGAATATCAGCTTAATCAAGTATTGCCCAATGAGCACGATAAGTATCAAATCAATGAATGTATCAACATGCATTTAATTCCGGATAAAAGCATTGGCCACTGTGAGAAGAAATTGGCAGAAATTGCTAATCGTTATAGCAACTGTGATAGTGTCGCTTTGGCTTGTACCGAATTACCCATGGTACTTAATCAACAAAATATTCATAAACCCATTATCGATACGACGCGAATTTTAGCACAATACGCGTGTGACTTAGCCTATGGCAGGGTTAAAAAGAATGTAAATGACGAAAGAGGGGAATAGCATGAACAGTATTTTAATTAAGAATTGTCGTATTATTGATATTACTCATCAGGAGCCTTCTAAACCCTGTGATATTTTGATTAGTAATGGCATAATAAAAAAAATTAGTCAAAATGAAATAAAGCGCACTAATGATACTACACTACTTGATTGTTGCGATCATTATCTATTGCCTGGCTTTATTGATGCTCATGTTCATGTTACTGCCGCACGTACTCAAGTTGCTAACTTGTCGTTACCACAGTCAGAGGTCATTCTTCGTGCAAAAGAATTTATGGAAAATATGTTACAACGTGGTTTTACTACAATTCGTGATGCTGGTGGGGCCGATTGTGATTTAGCATACGCACTAAAAATGGGTTTAATTAAAGGGCCTCGATTATTTTATTCAGGAAAAGCATTAAGTCAAACAGGTGGGCATGGCGACTTTAGAGATCAACATGATCACTTTGAACCCTGTTTTTGCCATAAAGCGGGGAGCAACATTACTATTGTAGCTGATGGTGTTCCGGGAGTGCTTAAAGCTGCACGAGAGCAGTTAAGACAAGGTGCTAGTCAAATAAAAATAATGGCATCGGGTGGTGTCAATTCTCCTACTGACAAGATTGATAGCCTTCAATATACTCCTGAAGAAATTGCCGCGATCGTTAATGTCGCAAAAGATAGTAGTACTTATGTGATGGCGCATGCTTATATGCCGGATGCTATTGAACGATGCTTAAATGCGGGGGTTCGTAGCATTGAACATGGAAATATGCTAAATGAAAAAAATGCTATCCAAATGCAAAAGCAAAAGGCTTATCTGGTACCCACTTTGGCAGTGTATCATGTCATGGCAGAGTATGTTGGTAAGGATAAAACGTTAAGCAATGACATTGCCAGTAAATTAACTTACGTAAAGGAACAAGGGGAGCAAAGTATTGCCATTGCCAAAAATTACGGCGTAGCAATTGGCTTTGGCACTGATTTATTAGGTGAACAAGCTCATAGTAGGCAAACAGATGAATTTAAATTGCAAGCCGCTGTTCAAACTCCTTATGAAACCCTAATATCTGCTACTGCAGTTAATGCTGAAATCTTGCAATGTAAAGATAAACTCGGTGTTATAAAAGAAGGTGCTGCAGCTGATATTGTTTTTTCAAAAGTAAATCCACTAGAAAATATTAATGTTTTGGCAACGGATAGAGATAATATTTCACTGGTTATCAAGGGTGGCGAAATTGTAAAAAATCAATTAAACTGATCGTCTTTCAAGATAAGAACGTGATTTAGAGATCAATTAAGGCTAACGGTATTACTATGATTGTTGATTCACACTGCCATTTAAATTGTTTAGATTTAAATTTATTTGATAATGATTTGGCGAATGTTTTTAAAGCCGCTAGCAATAATGATGTTAGCCATTACCTTTGTGTTGCAATTGACTGGGAACATCTCGATCAAGTTTTAGCGATTGCCGAAAACTATCCCAACGTGTTTGCTTCTGTGGGCGTGCACCCGAATGAACAAGATGGTCACGATCCTAGTTTCGAGGAATTATACCAGAAAAGCCAGCATGCAAAGGTCATTGCGATTGGTGAAACGGGTTTAGATTATTATCGCACCACAGCTGAAGATGAGATCAAAACCCAACAAAATCGTTTTAAAAGGCATATTCAAGTCGCCCTTAAAACAGCAAAACCACTTATTATTCATATGCGTGATGCAGATGATGATACCTTAAAACTACTACAACAAGAAAAAGCCGATCAAATCGGTGGTGTGATGCATTGTTTTGCTTCTACCTGGGAAGTCGCAAAACGCGCGTTAGATCTTAATTTCTATATCTCACTTTCGGGCATTGTGACTTTTAAAAATGCGCATGACTTACATGAAGTTGCCAAAAAGACACCACTCGATAAGCTGTTAATTGAAACGGATTGTCCTTATCTTGCGCCGATGCCGCATCGTGGTAAGCCAAACTCACCAACTTATTTGCATCATACCGCAAAGCATATTGCTGAACTGCGTGGAATGAGTTATGCTGAATTAGCCAAAGCTACTACAGGTAATTTTTTTAATTTATTTAACAAGGCAGTGAAATGAGAAAGATAACCTATAATTGGAAGCGTTTAATTCCCATGGCAATTTTAATTGTCGCTTTATTTTTATTTTTTCATTTCAGACTCTTTCATTACGTCAGCTTTGACTACCTTAAAAGTAAAAATCAAATTCTAACAGCGTGGAAAAAACAACATTTCTTTCTGGTAAGTTTAGCTTTTATAATAATTTATATTATTGCCGTGGCGATTTCGATTCCGGGTGCGGTTTTTTTAACCTTACTTGGAGGTTTTTTATTTGGCCCTTGGCTTGGCACGTTTTATGTTGTAGTTAGCGCAACATTGGGTGCAACCATTTTATTTTTAGCAGCGAAAACAGCAATAGGGGAAATATTTGCTAAAAAGGCCGGCGGCGTTGTAAAAAAAATGGAAAAAGGTTTTCAAGAAAATGCGGTGAGTTATATGCTAATTTTACGCTTAATTCCACTATTTCCATTTTGGTTAGTTAATATTGTGCCCGCTATTTTAAATGTACGGTTATCAATTTATATAGTTACGACTTTTCTTGGCATTATTCCAGGTGCTTTTGTTTATGCATTAATTGGTAATGGACTTGGTCATTTATTTGCGCAAGATCAAAAACCGGATTTAGGGATTATTTTTCAACCGCAAATTTTAGCACCTTTGATTGGTCTTGCTATTTTATCAATGATCCCGGTTTTTTATAAACAACATAAAAAGCGTAAGGAAAAAAAACGTGACTGATTATACAACGGATTTATGTGTGATCGGTGCTGGCTCAGGTGGTTTAAGTATCGCTGCTGCGGCATCACAAATGGGTATAAAAGTTATTTTATTAGAAAGACACTTAATGGGAGGCGATTGTTTAAACTATGGCTGTGTTCCTTCTAAATCTTTACTTGCCAGCGCTAAATTAGCTGCGCGCTTTCAGCATGAAACGCCGTTAGGGATTGAATCAGTTGAGCCAACCATCGATTTTATTAAAGTCAAGCAACACGTTAAAGAAGTTATTGCAACTATAGCACCACATGATTCTGTAGAACGTTTTACCGAATTAGGTGTAAAAGTGTTATTAACAAATGGAAAATTTATTGATAGAAAAACTTTGCAAACAGCACAAGGTGATAAAATTTTTGCTAAATATTTTGTGGTTGCAACAGGTTCACGTGCATTTATTCCTGCAATACCAGGTATAAATGATGTTAACTATTTTACTAATGAAACTATTTTTGATTTACAACAAAAACCAAAACATTTAATTATTTTAGGTGCTGGCCCAATTGGTTGTGAAATGGCGCAAGCGCATCGTTACCTTGGTTGTGAAGTTAGTGTTTTATCCAGCAATGTATTATTACCACGCGATGACCAAGCATTAACGCCAATTTTACGTAAACAATTTATAGATGATGGCATCAAGCTTTATGAAAATATTCAAATAGTTAATATCGCAAATGGTGATAATCAAATAGATGTGACTTATAACGGTAACGATACAATAAAACAGATTTCTGGTTCGCATTTGTTAATTGCCACAGGACGCACGGCTAATATTGAAGAGTTAGCACTAACGACTGCCGGTATTGAATATGATAGCAAAGGCATTCATGTTGATAAACGATTGCGTACAACCAACAAAAAAATCTTTGCCATTGGTGATGTTGCACGTGGTTATCAGTTTACGCATATTGCTAATTATCATGCTGGTATTGTTATTCAAAATGCGTTATTTAAAATTCCAGCTAAAGTGAATTATAGTGCTATTCCTTGGGTAACTTATACTAGCCCGGAACTAGCACACGTTGGTTGCGATGAAAAAACTGCTAAGCAAAAAGATAGTAAAATGCAAGTATTAACTTGTAATTTCGCTGATATCGATCGCGCGCAAGCAGAGCGTAAAACAACTGGTTTAATTAAAGTTTTTATTGATCGCAAGGCACGAATACTAGGCGTCACTATTTTAGGACATAATGCAGGTGAGTTATTATTACCTTGGTCAATTGCAATTACTAAAAAATTAAAGCTTTCTGCAATAGCCAGCAGTATTGTTGCTTATCCTACTTTTAGTGAAATTAGCAAACGTGTTGCCGGTAGCTATTATGCAAAAAAACTTTTTTCAAAAAAAGTCAAAATGTTAGTTAAGGTATTGGGGTGGTTCACCAAGCCTTAATCGCCGTATTATCAAACAGCATCTTGGCTTTATCAACTACCGCTTGTGAATGTAATGCTGCGACTAATTTTTTAAATTTAGGATCGTTTTGCTCGTCTTGGCGTACCACAATAATATTAGCATAAGGTGAATCTTTATTTTCTTGAAATAATGCTCGCTGCGTATTTAAATTAGCAGCTAGCGCATAATTAGTATTAATCACTGCCAAGGCTACATCTGATAAAACACGTGGTAATTGTGCTGCATCTAATTCTTTAAATTGCAATTTTTTAGGATTATCAGTGATATTTAAAAGAGAGACTTTAACACTATCATTGTTCAATTTAATTAAACCCGCTTTTTGCAACAATAATAATGCGCGTGCGCCATTGCTTGGATCATTGGGAATTGCTACCACGGCATTATTAGGAATATCTTTTAATGCGTTATATTTGCTACTATAAATTGCCATTGGGTAAATAAACATTTTTCCCAGTGATACTAATTTATAACCATGATCTTTGATCGCTTGCTGCAAGTAAGGTAAATGCTGAAACATATTGGCATCAATACTACCATCAGCTAAGGCCGCATTGGGCATGGTATAATCCGTAAATTGTATAATTTTCAAATTTAAACCATACTTTTCAAGTGCAACTTTTTTAGCAACTAACATTAACTGCGTTTCAGGACCAGCAATCGTGCCAATGCGTACGGTGTTTTGATCGGAGTGACGATTGCAAGCTGTTAATAATAATACACTGGTTAACAACACAATTATTTTTTGTATCTGCTTACTCCCTTTAGCTTTATATTGACTAGAACGTTCAGATTTGGCGATAAAAACGGCGAAAATATTTTTGAGAAAGCGCAGT
>CAYGTS010000149.1:0-5880 GCA_964352905.1 uncultured Legionellales bacterium
AATCAGGCATTACGGCGGGAATCGCTGTTTGCTTGGCCAGTAATTTCGCTGTAGCTGGGAACAGCCAAGAACGGCTTCAAATCTGGCCGTTCTTGAGTAAATCAACATGACGCAGGGAGTGGCTGTTTACTTGTTTCCGTGCGAAGGTGTCTTTGTGGGGGTACCCTTATTTTCCTCCTGTGACGGCAGCCGCTTATGACCAGAATACTTGTGCGAGGATGGGGGTGGAAACATATTAGAACTACTAGAACTACTAGAACTACTAGAACTACTAGGACCACTAGGACTTAAAATTTCAGCACTTTCTTCTTCATCGCTTTCTTCTTCATAGCTATCAGCTGCAGCTGCAGCTGCTTGCACTTGCGCTTCCGCTTCCGCCTTTATTTCTGAATAATCTTCAACAGTAAAACTTTCTTTATTACTTTCTTTATTAAAATACTTATAAGGATATTGCTGTACTAGTTCTTCTATGCTCTCTGCAAGAGTTTTGTCTAATTGCTGCTGTTCATGTATTGCAAAGAAACTTAGCATATTAAATAAAGTGTTAATATGCTCACAGTTTGCAGGAAGCCTAATAACTTTTTGTAAAATAGCTTTTTTGGCGGCTAAAAGATTTTCTGCTGTTTGTTCAGCCTGAATTGCACTAATCTGCTTATATAAGGATGGCTCTTTTTTTAAAGTTTCTTTCATTTGAACAAAAACACTGCCGCATAATGCATCTATAAAAGAAGCAGAGGATTGGTAGTTATGAGCAAATTCAATATAACTACCTGCAGTGATACCATAATCCAGTATTTCTGGGTGTTCCAAAAATGCTAACGCATAAGGTGTGTATAATTCAGTTAGCTTGCTAAAAGCTTTACCAGATTCATTAAAAAGCACTCGCAGCCTAATTAGATTAAATAACTCTGCAGTATAGGGGCAATTGTTAGGGGGTCGCGTAAAAACTTGATTTACAAGTTGTTCTTTTCTATTCTCATCTGCAATTTGTAATTCAGCGCTAGTTACATTTTCAAGATTTTTAAAATTTCTATCTACCACATTAAGCATGCTAGCAAAAAAAGCCGTTTTAAATTCAAGCGGTGTTTGAAAACGGGAAAAGCATTTGTTTATAAAAGTTTTATAATCTTCTTTTTCCATAAAGTAGTCATAAATTTGCGAGTGTTCTATAAGAGGTTTTACTACTGATTGCTCTAATTTTTCTAATTCTCCTGGTTGCAATGGTTCTAATTGCTTTAATGCTTCTGTTGGCAATAATAATGGTTCTACTTGCATTCGTTGTAATGCGTGCTTTTCTGAATCATCAAACAGTTTTTTATAATGTAAGTTAGCACGAATGATATTAAACAATGTGTTAATGCAATACTCATTTTCAGATACAGTGGGCAGTACCTGTTTAATTAATTGTTTTTTTTCTTCAAATGTTAAGGTTGGCGCCATTATGCTTGAATAAAATTGATTATCATTGTTGTTAGTTTCCAAATATTCATGAACAGCTGGCATAATCGTTTGGCGTAACTTTTCTGCAAAGTAACTACCCTTGCTATTTAAAAAAGCCTTGCAAAAAGCACTATTAAAATTAAACAAGAAAAATAACGGGTATTCTAGAAAAGTAATTAATAATTTCTTTTTGTCATTAACATCACTAGCTTCAAATAGTGTTTGCATGGCTGTGTAGCAAAGATAATATTGTTCTATATTTTCAATCATGTTAACCATATTTTCTAAGAAAACACTTATTACTTTATCATCAGTAGAATCAAAAATATTTTTATTTTCAGCGTTAAACTTCTCAAGCAAAGCTAAATGATCTGTAAATTTTAGATTCTCTCTCTCAAGCGTTAAAAAGGTATTATGAATGTTAGTGAGCTGCGCTGTTATTTCTGGGTTAGCACTGGTTATTAACAGCCGTGATTGAACATGTAGAAAATTAACTATTTCAGCTATGTTGGCTAGCATTGCATGGTTGTTGCCCTGAAGCAGCGTAATTAAAGCCGCAAAAATTTTCATATTCGTGTTATTATTTAATATTATTGACTTATTTTTTAAGTTAGGAGTTTGATAGGCTTCAAATCGATACAGGTTCTGCATTATGTTGTAAATCTGGTTACAAGATTCTGGGTTGCTACAATATAATTTTAAGTAATTAAAACATTCTTGGAATCCATCTGCTGTCTTAAGATTTGCCAGTATTTTAAGACAGGTAAAAAGAGAATCATTCTCTTGTAGCTCAATTTTTATTTCAGTTTCAGTACAAATTCCAGCACTTGCAGAGTAACGTGATGAAAAAGATGAATAAAACGCTTGCATCTTAGCCTGGTTAAGAATAAACACTAAATGGTCATTTTCGCAAGTCATGCTGTTATCATTAGAAATGCTCTTACGTAGAATAATAAATGGCATAATTTCCTCTCTTTTTGTTCTAGTTGGTTTTATGGGAATGCAAAATTTGGTTTAATGAAACCGCTTTATTATATAGTCAGTTAAGGCTAAGAGCAATTGATAAATCGCGCTCTAAGCAGCCTGTATTATCTATTACGAGGTTTCTTGTTAGAATTTTCCATATTATTTTCCCCGTCATCACTTTCTGAAGGATTTTCAGGTTCAGGTTCAGGTTCAGGTTCAAATTCATCTTCATCTTCATCTTCATCTTCATTTTCATGTAGTGAAGGCTCGTTGCGAAAAAAATAATGAGGGTTACTAGAATGACTAGAACCAGAAGTTAAAGAGGGTGGTTGAGAAATCTTGGCGGCTGTTTCTATTGCAGTAAATATTTTCGCAATGATCTCTTGCTCTGGCAGTATTGGCACATAGATCAACTCTTTAATAATAGCAATTTTTGCTGCAGGTGTTGTAGCTTGTAAAATCTTTGTATCGATAGGAGATTGATAGCGTCTTGCTGATTGTATTAATGGCAAAAAATACGTAACTAAACTTTGCGTAACATCATGTGTGTTATATAAATTATGAGCAAAGTTGAATAATAAGTCTTCACTAAATACATAGCGTAACATAGCAGGATCATGCTGTGATATAATTTGTTGCATGACTTTTATTTTTATTGCCTTAAACAGCGTACTAATGCCTAAATTTTCATACCTTGAATATGTTGGTTCTATTTCTATCCCAATTAGTTCTTTAACAAGCGCTTTTTCTTCTTGAATGCTTTTAGCCGAAATCAGTTTAGTGCATAAGTTGTTAGGTTCGTTTGTTGTTAAGGCTTGTAATATTTTTTGCGAGAAACAGTTCATTAGACTTTGTGACACATCATTGTTGTTGCATAAATGAGTAGCAAATTCTTGGAAGGTTGCTTTTGGAAATAGATTTCCATAGTATAGAATATAAGGATGCTTTACCGTAGCTTGCCCAACTTTTATATAAGCATCATTATTTGTATCACCTAATAATTCACGCAGCTTTATATCAATTTTTATAAGCTCATACAGCTTTGAAAAAATAGCATAATTATCGCTATAAAATGTTGTAATAACTTTTGCTACAATGACTTTTATATCTTTAGGGCCAGTGCGTACGTCATTTTTTATTTTATTATATAAAGAGGCGTTACTTTCTCTAATCTGACTTAGCTTGTTGCTAATTTGTGGGTAAATGCTTAAAAGTATAGTTTCTTCAATAATAAAATGAGTTTCCTCAAGTGAAAGCGCTAATCTGTGATAGCTTTCTTGAGTAAAGCCATATTTAAAGATGATGGGTGTATACAAAAAATTGTTAACTAATTTAGCAACTTCATATTTAGAACTATCAAGTGTTTGTACGAAAATGCTGAACTTCATTAAGTTAAACAGTAGCGTAGTATGTGGGCAGTCTGCAGGTGTTGCTATAACTTTTTTTATAGCAGCTTTTCTCTTTTTATCAGTAACCGCTGTTTGAATTTCTTGAACCAAATTTGGATTTTGTTTTAATGTATCATTGATTTGTTTAAAAAGACTGATACATAATTTATTAGCGAAGTGTTTATCAATATTATTTTCTAGTTTAATAATTTTATTAGAATCTATTTTAGTAAAAGTGGTATAGCTCTCTACATTAATGCCATAATCAAGAATTTTTGGTTGTTCTAAAAACGCTAAGGAATCTTCGTCTTTAGGAATTGCCTGATTACCAAAAACAGCTTGCAACCTAAGCAGGTTAAATAATTCTACAGTATAAGGGCAATCCATAGGTAGATTAAAAACTTGATTTACAAGTGCTTTTTTTTGTTCATCAGTTGTGGCTGCTAGAATTTGATTAGCATTAAATTTTTGGTTTTTAAATGCGCTTAATACATGATCAAACAGACTTAAACATAAAGCCCTAATAAACGAATAACTACTTGAAGACGATATACTTATATTTCCATATTTATATAAAAAGATTCGAGCATATTTCACAAAGACTTGGTATGCAGTATCGCCTAAGTGATAGTCATAAACTTCTGAATGTAGAATAAGTATCAATGCGGCACTATCCTGCAAATTCGTGAGTTTTTTACTTTGTTCACTGTGTCCAGTTTCATCTAAAAGAGTTTGCATGTGTGCTATTTCGGCTAAAGAAAATTCAACGTTCTTAATATAGTGCTCCTGATCAGAAGGCTGATGCGAAAGCAACTGAATTTTCCAGGGTAGGTTGGTGGAAGCATTTTTAGACGCACGTTGTAAAATTTTCAAGTCTCTTTCATTAAAATTTACGAGTATTAAATCTTTTTTAAAGAAAGATTCATAATGCATTTCAGCTCTAATAATTTTAAATAAAGTGTTAATATGTTTTTGATGGTTAATATTATTCAAGTTAAGTTTTTCAACATCAGGTAGCACTTTACTAATAAGCTCTTTTTTTTTGCGAATAAGATAATTCAGAGTTTGTATGTTTGATTACACTATCGTAAAAAAAAGATTTTTGATCGCCTGGTATTAAATTTAAATTTTCCCTAATCGTTGCTAGAATAGTTTGTCGTAAACTTTCTACAAAGTTGTGATTTGAAATTGTAATAAATTTTTTAAAAAGTTCATCGTTAAGTTGGAGTTGAAAGAACTCTACATGATCAAGGAAAATTGAAAGTAATTTTTCGTTACCATTATAGTCCTTTAGTTTTTCTTGTAAGATTAAATAGGATTCATAATAAACATCTAATTTTTCAATAATTACATGAGGAAAATATTCTGTATAGTGAATCTTAAGATTTCCTAAAATTTCATTTTTAGAATTAAGAAAAATAAAGATTTCATTTATTTTTCTTAGTTTTTCACATGCAGTATCAGGGGCATCTGAGTATAATTTTGTTAAGCTGTAAAAAAATTCCTTATAACAGTTTTCAAAAGCAAACTGACTACATCTTACAGCTAGTGATGGGAGAATATTCTTAAGGTTTTTTATTACTTCTATACTTTGATCGCAATATTCTTTGTTTGCATAATATACTTTCAGATAATAAAAAAGCAGGAAATATTCATACGTATAAGAATCTATATCTGATTTGAAATGTTGCAAACTTGTATACTCGTGACAAAATGGGATAGTGAATATTGAAAGAAAAGAGCAAGCTATTTGTTGAAAATCAGCTAAGTTTTTTTCTTTAATAATTGAAAGAATGAGAGTAGTAGCAAAGTAACTTTCTGCAAATGAAACTTTTATTTCTTTTTCAGTGTAATCAGTTAGGGTTAAATTGATTTTGAGTTTCTGCAGTATCTTATAAACTTCTTGCATATCTACAGCTTTAATATTCAAGATCAAAGTATCATCTTCATAAGTTGCGCTATTATTAGAATCGCTTTCCCGTAAAATTATTGATGGCATTGTTCTCTCTTTTTATTCTTGTTTAAAAAAATTGTAACTATTCACCCTGTAGAGGGGAACGTCCATATTTGGGCTAAAAACGGCGAA
>CAYGTS010000150.1:0-5823 GCA_964352905.1 uncultured Legionellales bacterium
GCCTCAAATCTGACCGTTCTTGAGTTATTCAACATCTCGCCGGGAATTACTGCCCGCAATCTGAAGCTCAAATCAGCGCATACAGCATAAAACCGCAAATTAGCAAAAATGTCAAGTGGTTGCCCTTGGCAATTTCGAAAAACCACAGTATCCTATAACTTCATTTAAAATAATGGATTATTGCTCATGCCAGGATTGCCGCAAACACTTTCATTCTCTGAAAACGATGAGTTAATCGATCTCTTCCAGATCATCAGCAAAGTTGAATATTTAGTTTTACTATTGGTATTGCTTTATTGCTTCATACCCGGTGTCACGATTGTTAATCGTGAGGTCGTGTTATTTGGTACGTTAATCTGCATGTTAGTCATTATGGCGTTGCATCTTGTCTTGCATCAGCGCATTAGCAAAACCGTTATGGCGGTAGAAACCTTTATCATTGCCGCCTTTATTAGTTTTATCATGTGGCATACCGGCAAAGGTAGCAGTCCTTTTATGGAGTTATATTTAGTCGTTATTATTATCAGCTCCATGACCTTAAATTGGTTATTAACGTTAGCGCTAATTACCTTTATTAGCTTATCTTTATTTTATTTTGATTTTAGTGAATATCATATTGAATTATTTAAAGGCGCTCATCTGCAAGCGTTTGTGCAAAGTTTAGTGACTATTTACGCCTTAACGTTAATTGCCTATTTAACGATCATGGTTGCCTTGTTAATGCAAAAAACGCGGCATCGAATAAAATTATTATCTGAAAAAGATGCCATGACCGGTTTATTTAACATGCGCGCATTTAGTACCTTAATAAAAAAAGGGCATCGCCAAAGTTTACGTTACAAACATTATTATGCGGTATTAATGGTTGATGCCGATGATCTTAAATCAATCAATGATCATTACGGTCATGAAATGGGCAATAAATTTATTATTAATATTGCTAATGCGATTTCAGCAACGGTGCGTGATGCAGATATTGTGGCGCGCTATGGTGGTGATGAGTTTATTGTCTTTTTGCCTGAAACCAGTCGCGAAGGCGCGCTAGGTTGTGCTGATAGAATACGCCAATACGTGCAACGCAAACCCTTGCAAGTTGCGCCAGAGACAGAAATAACGTTGAGTGTGAGCATTGGCGTTGCTTGTTTTCCACTCGATGGCGTAACGCCAGAAGATTTAATTAATGTTGCTGATCGCGCACTGTATCAAAGTAAACATGATGGCAAAAATTCAGTGACCGGATCGGAAAATTTTCAGGATAGTTAACCCTACGCCTGTTGCAAATTATCCCAAACGCGATCCCAAAACGCGCGGCGCTTTTTCGATTCAGCAGGGCTATAGTACGACAAACCTTGTAACTCTTTACAACAGTTAGCGCAAAGTTGGTAAGGAACTTCTTTACTAGCAACAATTTTAATGCCGGTGACAGAAAAACCATCTGCTTTTTTTATACATAAGGTGCACTTGGTATCCTTGATCTTGTTCATAATTGTTTCCTTTTTTGTTCGTGAGTAAAAAATCAAACCACACCTTAACCTAAGATGTGATATACAGCGGTAAATAATGCTTGAGTAAAAAAGCGGAACTTTTAGTGAGAAGCAAAATTTGGGTTGCTGATAATTATTATGCGCCCTAGTGTACCAAAGGCCAGTTTGTTTATCAAGGATGATGTCTGTATTTTTTACAGCTTTGAAATTTTTGTTCAAACGTATCTGCTCACCCCCTTTAGCTTTATATTTACCAGAACGTTCAGATTTGGCGATAAAAACAGCGAAAATATTTTTGAGAAAGCGCAGTGTATGAGTTATACATGAGCATTTCGATAAAAGATTTTCGCTGTTTTTAGCCCAAATATGGGCGTTCCCTGCTACGGAGTGAGTAGTTACGTTCAAACTTTACCCATTTAACTGCTTGAATCATAGTGTATTTACACTTGCGCTAATTTGGAAACTTTGCTACTGTTCGCGACCTGTATTGTTTGTAAATATTCAGTAAATTTGAAGGTGAATTTGCCCAAATACGGCCGTTCCTCGCTACACCGGGAATTGCTGGGTTTGGGTATGTCTGGATATGCAAGTCTTGTTCAGCTATGATATAGCCTTTGTCTGGCAGTGGTTACTAACACTCCCCGCCATTGCGATCGCGTAACGACGGAGATCTCCGTATCGGAGACCTGGATTGCAGCGCTTCGCTTGCAATGACGGAGTACTCGCAACGACAGCAGACAACGATTAAAAACCAAACGCGGAAAATTTAATGCGAAAACACGCTAAAAGAAAAGTAGATATTGATAATGCTGGTTTAGTTTATAAACGCTTGTTATCAGAAGTGAAACAATATTGGTGGGCGTTTGCGCTTGGTATTTTTGGCACGGTTCTATATTCTTGCATCGATGCCAGCATGACGTATGCGATTAAACCTGCTCTCGATGAAGGGTTTATTGCACGCAATGCCAACTTCCTAAAATGGTTACCTTTCTTGTTAATTGGCGTATTTTTATTCCGCAGTATCGCGAGTTTTTTATCAACTTATTTTATCACCTTTGTTGGGCGTTCTTTAGTGATGCGCTTTCGCCAAAAAATCTTTGCGCATTTATTAACTTTGCCGGCGAGTTTTTTTGATTCGCAAACTTCCGGATCGTTGCTTTCTGTGATTATTTATAACGTTGAACAAATTGCTGAAGCGAGCACCAATGCGTTAATTATTCTTGTGCGTGAAAGTGTGTTTGTGGCAGGTTTAATCTTTGTGATGTTGGTGGTCAGCTGGAAATTAACCTTTATGTTTATTGCGACAGCGCCGTTTATTGCCTTGATCGTGCGTTTTTCCAGCCGTAAAACCCGTGGTTTAAGTAAGCTGGTACAAGCTTTGGTTGGCGATATCACGCATATTGCGGAAGAGGGCATTGGTGGTTATAAAATCATTCGTATTTTTAATGGCCAAGCTTATGAGCAAAACAAATTTAATCAGGTTGCGGAAAATAATCGTAAACGTGAAATGAAAGTCACCGCAATTAATGGTCTTACCAGCCCGCTAGTACAATTGGTGGCCGGGGTTGTGATTGTGATCACCATTTCTTTTGCGTCTCAACATTTTGCGGGTGTTACGGTGGGTGGTTATGCAGCAATTATTGTTTCGATGCTGGCGATTTTAAAACCGATGAAAAATTTAACTTCAGTCAATAATACCATTCAACGTGGGATTGCCGCTGCAGATGATATTTTTAATTTACTCGATATGCCCACTGAAAAAAACACGGGCACCCAAACTTTAAAACGAGCTAACGGTAATATCACGTTAAACAATGTTAGCTTTCAATATCAGCAAGATGAAAAAGTAATTTTAAATAATATTAATTTAGAGATTAAAGCTGGGCAAACGGTTGCGTTAGTTGGGCGCTCGGGTGCAGGCAAATCAACCTTGGTGAGTTTATTGCCACGTTTTTATGATTATCAAACCGGTCAAATTTTACTAGATGGCACTGATATTAAAGCGTATCAAATCACCGAATTGCGAAAACAGTTTGCCTTAGTTTCGCAACATGTGATTTTATTTAACGATACGATTGCACGAAATATTGCATATGGTTTATTTGATCAGGTTACCGAAGATCAAATCAAACAAGCTGCGATTGCCGCACACGCCATGGAATTTATTAATGAATTACCAGATGGTTTAAATACCATGATTGGTGAAAAAGGTTTGCGTTTATCGGGTGGGCAACGCCAACGTATTGCTATCGCACGCGCGATTTTAAAGAATGCGCCGATTTTAATTTTAGATGAAGCCACTTCCTCGCTTGATACTGAATCAGAGTATCATATTCAACAAGCGTTAAATGAATTAATGAAAACCCGCACCACCATTGTGATTGCACATCGCTTATCAACCATTGAAAATGCCGATCAAATTGTAGTCATGGAAAATCACCAAATTGTTGAGCAGGGCACGCATGCGCAATTGTTGCAACAAAATAATGTATATAAACGTCTTTATCAAATGCAATTTCAAGATCATACGGCTGTGGCGAGATCGGCATGAACATAGTGGGGTCATGGTATAGCAGGAAAAAATGGCTATGGTTGCTATACCCTATTTCTTTACTTTATCGATTCATTATTTTTGTGCGTTTTTGGTTATATCGACTCGCTATTTTTAAACATACCAAATTACCTGTAACGGTCATTGTGGTTGGCAATATTAGCGTAGGCGGTACCGGTAAAACACCACTGGTGATGGCGCTGGATCAATTTTTCAAAAGCAAAGGGTTAACACCAGGCATTATTAGCCGTGGTTATGGCGGCTATGCCAATAAAACTCCCACCGTAGTCACCCCAGATACCACACCGCAACAAGTCGGTGATGAAGCCAAATTAATCGCTATGCAAACTGGATCAACTGTTGTCGTTGCTAAAAAAAGAGTTCAAGCCGCAAAATATTTAATTGAAAATTTTGCTTGTGATATTATTATTTCGGATGATGGGCTACAGCATTATGCGCTAGAGCGTGATATTGAAATTGTAGTAGTCGATGGTGATCGTTGTTTTGGTAATGAATGGTGTTTGCCCGCAGGGCCTTTGCGTGAACCTATTAGTCGATTAAACAGCGTTGATTACATTATTGTGAATGGGACTAGTACTAAAAGCGATGTTTTTACCATGCAATTAGTGCCACAACCGGTAGTGAGCTTGATTGATAACAGCGTGACCCGCACGCTTGAATCATTTCAAGGACAGCATTTTCATGCCATTGCTGGCATTGGCAATCCGCAGCGTTTTTTTAACGTATTAAGTGAGGCGCAACTATCTTTTAGCGCGCATGCCTTTGCTGATCATCATCATTACACATTCAAAGATATTGCGTTTGCTGCCGATGAGCCTGTTATTATGACCACAAAAGATGCTGTAAAATGCCAGGCGTTTTGCAATTATCAGCATTGGGTTTTACCTGTGGTGGCTGAAGTTGATACTGAATTTTTGCAACAATTATGGGACGATGTGGTCGTACTGTTGCAACGTTAAAAAACATGTAACTATTCACCCTGTAGCTGGGGACGCTCATATTTGGGGAAAAAATGCGCAAGTTTTTATTATTAATTTTAGTGAGTGAAATAGTTTTTTTAACCGGTTGCGTTACACCACGACCCAATAATGTTGAAAACATTTGTAGTATCTTTAGGCAATATCCTGATTGGTATTGGGCAACTCAGCGCGTTGCGCGTAAATGGCATGTGCCTGTTAACGTGCAAATGGCCGTGATTCACCAAGAATCACATTTTAATGCAACGGCTAAACCACCACGCACCAAACTATTGTGGATCATTCCCTGGAAAAGGCCAACTTCAGCTTACGGTTATTCACAAGCAATTAATGGCACCTGGCGCCGCTATAAAACCGCTACGGGTAATGCGGCTGCCAGTCGTTATAACTTTGCTGATGCCGTTGATTTTATCGGTTGGTATGCAACCAAAGCCTATTGGCGTGCCGGTGTTGATAGGACGAATGCGTTTCAAGTGTATTTAGCTTTCCACGAGGGCATTGGTGGTTATCAAGCACATAGCTATCATCGTAACCCAGGTATTATGTTTATTGCTAGAAAAGTAGCAAATTTAAGCTATCGCTATCGCATGCAACTTGCATCTTGTGAGGCTTCATTAAAACGCAAACCATGGTGGCATCTGTGGCAGTAATTCCCGGCGAGATGTTGAATAACTCAAGAACGGTCAGATTTGAGGCAAGGTCACATTAAAAACACTAAAAAATAGCGGAGTTTATACATAATAAATGAGCACATTTTTTATGTGTTTTTAATGTGAGATTGCCCAAATAT
>CAYGTS010000151.1:0-5807 GCA_964352905.1 uncultured Legionellales bacterium
TTAGCCCAAACGCCAGTCCTCTTGATAAGCGGGGATCAGGGCGTTCCCATCTACATGGTGAATAGTTACAAAAAACTAAAGTTTATTCCGACCAACTAATCGCATCCACATCTTCAAAATAAAGATCAGCGCCATTGGCAAATTTAATTAAACCAGTGGCACTTTTTTCAAAAAAAAGTGAATTACCTTTGATCACAAATGGGGTATCGCCATCAATACTCAGTGTCCAACTTTCTTCACCATACAATTCTTCAGAAGGGCCGTGTTTAACTTCGGATAATTCGATCATGCGTGGCCAAATATCAAATTCAGTTTCAAAAATATCAACATGTTGTCCTATGCTAAAGTTATTCGCATACTCATCTTGAGAACTAAAAGAAATTTTGTAATTAGTATCATAGTAGGAGTACGATTGAAGGTAATCATCAATCAGAAAAGCCATTGCTTCATCAGCATAAATTTGCTCTATAAATGACTGATTATTACTGCTTTCGGTCAGTTTAATTTTGGCGTTGCCTAAATGATGCGATATGTTTTCATTATCCACCACGCGGAAATTAATGGTATAACGATGATTATCAAGTTGCTGTGATGTTTCTAGCAAAATCGATTCAAATAATTCTGCGTAAGTTGCTACAGAATCCTCGCCTTGGAAAATAAGCTGATGCGTTTTAGGATTGTAACCACCTTCTGGTAGCGAAATATTGGTATTTTGAAGCAAAAATTGATCCTGTTGTTTCACAACTGTAAAATTACTATCGATATCTAGTTTATCTTTTCGTGTGTAGCCTTTGGTAATAGTAATGATTGCTTTAACAATACTAGGAAACGGTTGATTATAAAGCTCAAATTCTGGAATAATCAAAATAGGCGTTAAACAATTAATGTTTTTTTTGTTAACAACAGGGTTGTGTAAATCCCGCCGGTTACGACCTAAGGCAGCCATTTGCAGACTCCAACTATTAAAGATTGCTTTTATTTTTTTAGTATAGCCCAAATTTTGCGTAAAATCTGCTAAGCCACCTACTTGCTTAAATTGAATTTTTTCAAGTGGTTAAAAAGTTCAAAAAAACAGCATAGCTATTTAGCAAAGTTGTATCTACTCAGCAAATTTAACCATGAATTTACCAAGAACGTTCAGATTTGGTGATCTCATCTAAAGGATGAATAGTTACCAAATGGCTTTAAAATGCTAGATGCGTAATCCCGCTAGCAATTGTTTCTCAAGCGCTAAGCAGTTACGCAGAGCAGATTCTTCAGCAGCAATTTTTTCTTGCAACTTGGTGATATTAGAAATATGGCGATTAAATTTATCACGATTTTCTTGAATGGCAAACGATACTTCTGGATTAATCATAAAGGCAAAATCTGTTTTTTGTTGTTGTGCTAGATTATCTCTCATCACATTTTCCTCCTTGAAAAAGTGTTTAGGGGATGGAGATTAAAGCACAAAAAAAAATAAATAAAAAGGGTATTTGTGAAAAAAAAATTTAGCAGCAGAACAAGCTGTGGATAAGTTGTTGGTAAGGTGAGTATAAACTGTGAGGTAGTTTTTTTGCACAAAATTTAGGCAAATATCAAAAGCTAAATTTCAAAAAGTTAGCGACTAGATGGGCTGCAAGCTGGGCCGTTTTATTATCTTGATCAAGAGGTGGTGCCAATTCAACAATATCAAAACTGATGATCTTATTTGTCCTAACTATAAACTCGAGTAAAGGTAAGACTTGTTGCAGCCATAAACCATTCACTTGCGGTGCACTGACCCCCGGTGCAATCACATTTGCAAACACATCTAAGCATAACGTAAGGTAAATTTGTTGGTGTTTATCCATAAAATTTGCTAATGATTGTGTGATTATTTCCTTGTTATTGCTGTGATGAATTTGATTAGCAAAAATAGTTTTCACTCCTAAATTTTTAGCTGTTGTAAAGAGTGATGCGGTATTAGCTAATTCTTGAATACCAATGACAAAATAATCAAAATCAAGTTGCAACTTATGATAATAATTTGCCATTTGTAGAAAAGGTGTACCTGAGCTCCCTTTATTGCCAGGTAATAATGGGCGTAAATCATAATGCGCATCAAAATTAATAATACCAATGGGCTTACCGTGATTGAATTGCATGATGCCCTGAAAATGCCCCCAAGCCGTTTCATGACCACCTCCAATCACAATCGGATGCAAACCAGCATCTAGTAAACTAGCGCAGATTACTGCCAAACTTTTTTGCGCGTTTTCTAAATCATCATCATGACATACGATATCCCCGCAGTCATAAAGCACAACATCTTGTGGTAAATGATTAGCAAGCTTTGCAAACTGTTGACGAAAATGTTGTGGGCCTGTTTTTGCACCAGGATTTCCTAAGTTACGAATAACACCGGCATCACAAGCGAAACCTAATAAACAAAATGCATTATTCGGTAATATTTTTGTGGTTGTTAAATCAAGCAGCTCAACAATTTGGAAAAAACGTTCTCGCACCAAACTATCACGCCGCCCTGTCCAAAAAGCAGGAGTGGGTGCTTGGTAATGTTGTTGCCAGTGAGGTGTTTTACATTGCATTTTAATTTCCGATTGCTATAGTGGATAAAAGCGTGCACTAGAGTTATTGTAAACATGAGCCACCAGCTAAAGCAACTACACACTATTTCTGCAATGTGGATTAATGCCAACCTTGCAACCATGACAGAGCAAGGCATGCTGCAAAATGCTGCCTTAGCTATTATTAACGATGAAATTGCGTGGGTTGGTAAAACCACAGATATCAGCCAAGCAACTTTACAAAAGTTAACTTGTCCAATTTATGATTGTAAAAATGCCTGGATTACCCCTGGTTTAATCGATTGCCATACGCATTTGGTTTATGCTGGTAATCGTGAAAATGAATTTAATCTGCGTTTGCAAGGCAAAACCTATGTTGAAATTGCGGCAATGGGTGGTGGCATTAAAGCCACAGTCAATGCTACGCGGCAAGCTTCTTTTGAGGAACTATTAGCACAGTCAACACCACGCTTAAAAGCATTACTTGCAGAAGGTGTGACAACCGTTGAAATTAAATCAGGTTATGGTTTAGATTTAGCAACTGAAAAAAAAATGCTACAAGTTGCGGAAAAACTCAGCAAACAATTTCCTGTCACGATTCAAAAAACCTTTTTAGGCGCGCATGCCTTACCCAATGAATATAAAAATAATGCTGATGACTATGTTCAATTTATTATTGATAACATGTTGCCGCAATTACACGCCGAAGGCTTAATTGACGCTATCGATGGTTTTTGTGAAAAAATTGCTTTCACACGTGAACAAATTACTAAACTATTTAAACGAGCAAAAGCATTAAACATACCGCTTAAATTACATGCAGAGCAACTATCCGATCAAGGCGGGGCGGCGATGGCTGCTAACATGCAAGCATTATCTTGCGATCATCTTGAATATATCACCGAAGCAGCAATCGAGGTAATGGCCGCGAATAACACCGTTGCGGTGTTATTGCCGGGTGCTTATTATTTTTTACAAGAAACGCGCAAACCGCCTATTGATTTATTACGCCAATATAAAGTGCCGATTGCTATCGCAACTGATTGTAATCCCGGTAGCTCACCGACTTGCTCCTTATTATTAATGATGAACATGGCTTGTGTGTTATGGGGGCTGACTCCCAGTGAAGCATTAGCGGCTGTTACCATCAATGCTGCAAAAGCATTAGGCTATCATGATCACCTGGGAAGCATCCAAGTTGGTAGCAAAGCAGATTTTGTAATTTGGGATGTTAATAGCCCAACCGAGCTTGCTTATTTTTTTGGAAGAAATCCAATTCAGTCGATCGTGAAAAACGGAATCAAACGACCAGTCGATCATGAATAGTAAAATATACGACTACTCTAGCCTGCAACAAGAATATTCCCTACAATAGCTGTCCTCGTGGTCAGGTTTAATGAAAGGATTTTCTTATTAAACCTGAAGTGAATCAGGCAAGAGAGTATATAATAATGGGACAGCTTCATAAGGTGCTTAGTTTATTAGCGGATGGTAATTTTCATTCAGGAGAAGTGATCGGCAAAAAATTACAAGTGAGTCGTAGTGCAATTTGGAAAACATTAAAACATTGTCGGAATTTAGAGATAGACTTACATACTGTGCGTGGGCGAGGATACCGGATACCAGGTGGCATGGAATTATTAAATAGTGAAACTATCACTCAATCATTGAATCAAAAAAATGTAAAGAGAATCGTACAGCTAGATATTTTAGATTGTGTTGATTCTACTAATCAATATTTATTAAATCTAAAAACTAATCTGAGTGGTTATGTGTGCCTTGCTGAAAAACAAGTAGCCGGTCGCGGTAGGCGTGGCAGGCAATGGCTCTCTCCCTATGGTCATAATATTTATTTATCACTGTTATGGCATTTTTCATTAAGCTTATCGCGCCTGGGTGGTTTAAGTTTAGTGGTTGGCATTGCTGTGATTAAAGCGTTACAGCGTTATGGCCTTGCCGACCTATCCTTAAAATGGCCCAATGATATTTTATATCAAGACAAAAAATTAGGTGGCATTTTAGTTGAAATTTCAGGGGATGTTGCAGAGCAATGTCGCGTTGTCATAGGCGTTGGCATCAATACCAATATGCCAAAAAATACGGCGGAAAAAATTGATCAGCCTTGGATTGATGTGGCTAGTATTATCGAAACAACACCTTCACGCAATGCGATTGCCGGCAATATTATTGATGAATTGCTAACGATGTTACCACAATTTCAACAACAAGGATTTACAAGCTTTCTCAAAGAGTGGCAACAATTCGACAGCATTCATCAACAAACAGTATACGTTCACACAGCAAATGAAGTTCTCGAGGGCACGGCCGAAGGTATTGATGAACAGGGTAATTTGCTACTAAAATCAGGCGGTAAACTTCACACGTTTTGTAGTGGTGAAGTCAGCGTGAGAAAAATGTGTAGTGGGTGTTGAAACGATATGATTTTATTAGTAGATATTGGCAATACTTGTATCAAATGGGCAGTATGGGATAAAAAAAAATTTACGTACCTTGGCCAAATAAATCACCACTCTCAATCGATTAATGCCACTTTTCAACAAGCTTGGCAAGCAATGACAACTCCTGTTGCCGTGATATGTGCAAATACAGCGGGTAATTTAGTTGCAGAAAAATTACAAGCCTGGATTAAATCACATTGGTCGCTTGTTTGTCATTTTGTTAAAACCAGCAAAAAAGCGCAGGGTATTACTTGCGCTTATGCTGCGCCTGAAAAATTAGGTATTGATCGTTGGATTAATTTAATTGCTGCGAGACACTTGCATCAAGCAGGAGCGATTGCAGTGGTTGATCTGGGTACAGCTATTACCTGTGATGTTTTAGATGCAAACAATCAACATCAAGGTGGTTACATTGCACCAGGTTATCACCTTATGCAAAAAAGCCTGTATGAGTTACTCAAAAAAGATCCCGAGAAAATACCGTATGAGAAAAGCGATCACGATCTTGGTTTAGGAAAAAATACTGAAGCTTGTTTACAGGCAGGTGTTTTGCAAGCCGTGCTTGGATCGGTGCAGCACATGGTAAATTTTGTGAAAAAAATCTATGGATCGGACATTAAAATATATATCAGTGGTGGCGATGCCAGCATAGTTAAGCAACTAGAGAGCCTGGATTACGAGTATCAGCCTAATTTAGTTCTCATAGGCCTAGCCGTTATAGCCGCACAAGAATACGACAGGGAAGGTAAACAGTAATTCCCGGCGAGATGTTGAATAACTCAAGAACGGTCAGATTTGAGGC
>CAYGTS010000152.1:0-5699 GCA_964352905.1 uncultured Legionellales bacterium
AAAGGTTAAATTTAAGTGGGTGCAATAATATTGGCATGTTTGAATTGCCAAAAAATGATTTTCATCTTCCTCGTCTGAAAGCTATTCAGTGCGACTGCGCTCATACAAATAAAGGCTTGATCGCTCGCCTTATAAAGGTAGCACCAAAAATAGTTGTGTGCACTCAAGGCGGAAACAACGTTTTTTTTAAAAAAAACGCACCAGCAACCATTCAAACAGACACTAATGTTGCGCACCAAGCAACAAGTTTTCAGGTGCGTAAAATTCTAACCGCAATGGGACCTTATTCTCACACTATTTCACCGATAACTTATCGGCAAAATCTTTATCAGGCAAATTTCTACGAGAATAAACTCACTGGGTTTGCACTTATCAAACCTAGCTTGCAAAATACTACTGTGTTAAACAATAATCCCTTACCCTGCCCACAAATAGCTATTACCTTTGAACCTTCACACACGATCCAATTCGGTTTTGTAGAGCGTAACCTGAGCATTAATGAATTTTATACCTTGCCGGGATTAGCGGCACACGATCAATTTCCTTATATTCGCGTACTGGATGCCTCACAAACACCACCAAGGCTTTTAACCGCGCAAGAAATTCGTATTTTGCATGATCCTGCAACCGGTTTATGCCATATGCAAAATCTTAGTTCACAGTCTTTAAAGATCAGCATTGAATATATTGTTAAAACACCACTTGCAAGCCTATCTACAAATGCCAGTATGCCACCATTTCCAGTGTGGCTTCATGATTTAATCCAGTCTTGTCAAAGTTTTGGTGTCGCTAGTGAGGAAGAACAAAAGCAAATCGAGCAAAAAGTACAAGCAAAAATAAAAGCGGGCTCTTCGCCGCTTATCGCTCGCCTGGAAACACTTTATGAAGAAAAAAAAGGTGCTTGTCGTCATCGTGCTGAAGTGTTTCTCTATAAATTTCATCAATTCAATCATGAGCAAAGTTTACAAGCACGCATCATTATGAATGATGCGCATGAGTTCGTAGAAATTGGCTATCAAGATAATTGGTATTGCATTGATCTCGGTGGCTATGAAACTACACTAGAAAATATCCCCTTAAACCAAAAACGCCAACAACAATTGCAACATTTTACTGCGATGATGCCTGCGGCAACAGAATCATCGCAGCCACTAACCGCATCAACTACCACAAGCATCACTGCAAGACTCACGCAACAAGCGCACAATGATTTAATCGAGCGCATCACAAGGCGTTATTTTACAACAGCACCACAACCTCAGCTCACGCTATCAGAAATGATTGACTCAGCATTGGCTCCCGGTGATCCTGCTAATACCTCACCTTACGCACAACATCGTTTACTTTTAACCACGCCAGCACAAGCAACCGCTGTGTTAGCTGAAATTTGTAAAAAAACGGCAGTAAAAAATTACCCCATTTTTTACATTGATGATAAAGATGACATGCGTGGGCTAATTGATGTCTTGCAATTAAATACGCCGCTTGAGCATGCTAACTTAAAGGCCAACATTACCAGAAACTTACCTAGCCCCTTGAGTCAATGGCTTGATGCGGCTGCCGCTCATCCTGAGCAGCAACCTGTTTTAGTCATCAATTGGCATCAGTTTACGCCACGAGAAATAGCACGCCTACATAGTATTTTAGATGGTGCGACACAAGGTGCAAATATCGGCGATAAACCTTTATCAACTAATATTCGTATTGTAAGCCTCAGTGGTGATCATTATACCGGCAAAGATTTTATCGATCGCCATCAACCGCCAGTAATTCGTTTGCCTAAAACACTTGAATTACTAAGCCTCCTACCTGATCAACCTAAAAACTCACAACAGCATAATAACGCAATCGCGGTTGATCTTTATGGCACTGCCGCAGATTGGTTTTCACGTTTAGTGGGTCATTGGCGTTTAACCCAAGCGGGTTTTATGTTTGAAAAAGGCCCTTTATTACAAGCCATCACAGAGCATAAACTATTACAGCTTGAAAATGCGCCGTGGGATGACGCTACTTTTTATTTTTTTTGGCATCAATTAATAACCACCAAAACGCTCTCGCTGGCCGGACAAAGCATTACACTTCCTGAAAATTTTCAATGGCATGCTTATACTAAAGATAATTGGCCCTATTATCGTCAAGCCATTGCTGCGATTGGTGGCAACATCCCATTAGATTGTTATCATCTTAACCCAACCACACTGGGCAATTTCCTGAGCAACTATTTTTGTGATCCCAATGATCAACTTATCACCCTTCCCGGTTGGTTAAAAGATGCTGCTGATCATCAGTTAAAAACGTTACCCTGTTACATAACGCATGCTTTATCACTGAGCGATTGGCAGCGCTTATTAGCTAAAGCGAAGCAAGTCGGCGTGCAGCTCCACCTCTATTTAGCGCCTGACGTAAGCTTACCCAGTGAATTAAATTATCCGAATATTGCCTGTGCTGATAAAAATTTCCTGCATGAGCAGCCTAGCAATGTGTATATCGCGCCAGATCGCGCAACCCTCGATCAATTTGTTGCAACACAGCAAGCAGATTTAATCGTTGAAATCACTGCGGTTGAATCCGCACAGCTATTATATACTTTAACCAAACAAACTCGTTCTGCTGAAAATGCTTTATTTTTTAAAGTGAGCAATGCTTCTGTATTAACTGCGCTGTTGGCTGGTAAAACAGTACTGCTAAAAGGTGATTGCAGTAACGAATTAGCACAAGCTTTAACCAACCTGATTATGCAAAAACGGATTTGGCGCAATGGGCAATGGGAGGAAATCACTGGAAAATTAATTATTGCCAGTCTTAGCAAAGTCGCTTTTTCCTTTGTGCCTGAGCGACAAAAAACCTATCTACATGCAGCAACAGCGTTACTACAAAATGAAAAACGTGAATGGGAACAAAAAAAAACGCATGAGCAGCAAACAGCAGAAGGCTTAAATAAACAACGCCTCGCCGATGTTAGGGCGGCCTTAACAAGCAATCCCGTCGCTTTCATCACTGGCCCCACTGCTGCCGGCAAGAGTACTTTTATGCGGCGCGTATTACCACAAGATGGTACAAAAGTAATTGAATGCCAGGGCAACAATATTGAAGAAGCCTTACTACGCTTAATCAATGAACCTGAGCCTAAAAATAAGTATGGCTTGGTGCTTTTATTTTTAGATGAAACAAATTTAGGGCAGTTTAATTTATACGCTTTGCTTGATTGCTATAATCAACCACCTTCGGTTTTAATCGGTAACACGGTTTATTACCTAAAACCTTGGCAGAAAATAGTCTTAGCCGGTAACCCGATTGATTATGGCGCTGGTAGACAACAGCATCCTATATTTGAAAAAGCAGCAACTGTTGAGTTTGATACATTACCCGATGATTTTATTTATCACAAAGTACTTTTGCCCTTATGCCCTAAACACATTAATTCTGAACTTTGGATCAGAGTGTGCACTATTTTCTTTGCTACAAAAAAATCTATGACAGAGTTAGGTGATCCAAATTGCTTTATTACCTCGAGAGAATTAGAAGCCATGGCGTTATCGCTACAATCAGCTGACAGAGAAACGATTCTCGACCAAGCGCATCAAAAAGCATGGGCTTTTAGTCGTCATCTGCTCGGTAATTTAGCAGTATCTTTATCAGAAGATATTCAACAACAATTTAGTGACCAGGGTTATTGCTTAGGCCCATCACGCACTGGTGTTTGGCAAACGTTACAAGATTTATTAGCCTTACGCCAGCAAAAAGCTCAATTACCTGATCCTGAAAAAGTGCCACCTGCATTAGGCGGTTTAATGTTATTAGGACAACCCGGCGTGGGTAAATCCAGTTTTTTAAAAGCAGCTTTGCATGTTGCAGGATTTACGCAAGGTCGATTAGAAGAGTTATTAGTGGGTACGGCCAATCCAAAGCAACATTTTTTCTGTTTACCGGCCGATCTTAATGAAACACAGAAAAAAACTGCAATTAATCATGCCTTCGCTCAAGGAGTTATTCTGATTATCGATGAATTAGATGCAGAAAATACTGAAATTTTATTGAATGATGTGTTAGGCAGCTGGCAAGAAGATGGCAAAGCCGTTAATCCATGCACGCTTATTTTAGGTACTGGTAATGGCGAAAATTATCTTGGCAGAAACAACATGAGTACCGCAATGCGACATCGTTTAATACACCTGACACTTGATCATTTACCTTTTGATGAACTAAAGCAATGGTGCCAAACACAAACCACATTGCCTAACGATTTAATCGATGCGTTATGCCAGAGTTATCTAACTGCGCAACATAAAGCAGCAGCCGGCCAACAGACTGGCTATTCTTTTCGCTATTTTCAAGACGTGGTAAAACAGTTAGAAAGCGAGTTAGGTTTATCATCAAACCCGCAACCTTCTGTAGCTAGTTCTTTGCAACAATCATCGTTAATAACTTTTAACTACCCTAATAGCGCATCTTCATCTCAACCGCAACAAAGCGAGACTCCTGACTTCAAGACTAAAACGCTAACCCCATTGATTTAAAATGATAGTAACTACTCACTCCGTAGCGGGGAACGTTCAGATTGATAAGCGGGGATCAGGACGTTCCCTGCTACGAAGTGAATAGTTACTGCCAAAGTTTGTTTCATTATCACAAGAATTGTTAGTCTGTGTCTAAGGAGTTGAGTTATGAAAGCGAAATGGATCGGCATTTTATTCTTGTTTTTTGGCATGGCTTTATTTGGTAGTGCAACGCCAATTAGTAAGCTAGTGGGCCAAGGATTACCTGTTTTTACTGCTTCGACATTGTGTATTCCGCTTGGTGCATTATTTTTACTGCCTTTTATCGTTAAAGAATTTTCTGTCAATTTTGATAGTTAACTGTCATAACAATCATGATATTATGATAATCAACCTATTCTTTCAGGGAGAACTTTCATGGACCTTAAAAATAAAGATTTGACGTAACTGCTCGCCCTTTAGCTTGTTGTTTACCAAGAACGTTCAGATTTGGCGATAAAAATGGCGAAAATATTTTTGAGAAAGCGCAGTTTATGCATTATAAATGAGCATTTCGATAAAAGATTTTCGCCGTTTTTAGCCCAAAGATGGACGTTCCCCGCTACGGAGTGAGCAGTTACGATTTGACAATCATTTTAGCCAACTCAGCTGAAGCAAAAATTTACTCTTATCACTCCAATAATAAGCAATTACTGTTATTAACCGAACTTACACACCCCAAATCCAAACTAAAAATTCATGAGATTGTGGCAGATGAAGCGGGTCGCTATCAAAAGTCTGCATCACCCAACCAGGGGACTTATGAACCACCTACTGATCCAAAAACCGTAGAAGCCATAAAGTTTTCTGGTGAACTTGTGGAAAATATTTTGAGGTTAGAAAAAAAGACTGAAAAATATGTCATTATAGCGCCTGGGCATTTTCAGCATTTTATTAAGGACAAGCTAGGCAATAGCTTGCTTGCTAAAAATGCTGTTTTTTTTTGATAAAGACTATACAAAATTGCCTATCAAAGCATTAGAGAAACATTTATTGACATTGCTCGATTTAAAATTTTAAGGGCCATTATTCATCTTGGGATGGGGCAGAATATTTTTTTTGTAACTATTCAGCAAATTTGAAGGTGAACTTACCCAGAACGTTCAGAGTTGGCGAACAACTACAAAAATATTTTTGAGAAAGCGCAGTGTATGAGTTATACAT
>CAYGTS010000153.1:0-5696 GCA_964352905.1 uncultured Legionellales bacterium
GTGTTTTTAATGTGACCTTGCCTCAAATCTGACCATTCTTGAGTTATTCAACATCACGCCGGGAATTACTGGGGCAAAGCGCGAATTCTAACGTTGTTGGCGCGTTATCACAAGTAAAATCTAGCCCCTTACTTCAAGCTCTCTCGTTTTACGCGTCACAACGGTTGGCACACTCACCAAGCGGCGCGGTGAAATACGCCCTTCGCTATCAATCTCACCAATACCAAGAAACTGGTTTTCTGCGTAAAATAATTTGACCCAACCTGAATCTGGCGTGCGTGGCACGCGGATCGCTTGCCCTCTTTTTAAGTAAAAGCTCGCCGCATTACTCAGATTGACAGCTGGCCAATCCGGCAAGGCTGTATCAATGCTCATTAAAAGTTTATCCATTGCCACCAGATCAGCAGCTGTTGCTAATGCTTCAAGCGTTTCCATACTAACCATTTGTGCTTGTTGGAAACCACTAATCGTGGTGCGTCGTAAATGCGTGACATGCGCGCCACACCCTAAGGCTTTGCCAATATCTTCAACTAGGGTTCGCACATAGGTTCCTTTGCTACAATGCACTGCTAAATCCAAGGTTTGCTTGCCTAAATGGCGCAAGCCTAAATCAAAAATGGTGATAACGCGTGCTTCGCGTTCAACCTCTTTGCCAAGACGTGCGAGTTTATATAAAGGTTGCCCATTTTGCTTAATTGCTGAATACATCGAAGGCACTTGGCTAATCTCACCACGAAATGAGTGTAAAACATTTTCAATATCTTGCTTGCTAAATTCTGGGACATGATGATTGGCTATGATTTTGCCTTCGGCATCACCGGTATCAGTTGCTTGCCCTAAGCGCGCTGTGACTAGATAGTGTTTATCAGCATTCAGCAAGTATTGCGAAAACTTAGTGGCTTGCCCAAAGCAAATTGGCAACATGCCGGTTGCAAGCGGATCAAGGCTGCCCGTGTGGCCAGCCTTTTTAGCCTGGTATAACCGTTTGACTCGCTGCAATGCTGCATTTGAAGTAATTTTTAACGGCTTGTCTAGGAGTAAAATACCGTTTAGATCACGCCCTGCGGGTTTGCATTGTGTTGTGTTATAACGACGTGGGCGTGGCAAATTATTCTTCTGATTTTTTAGGTTTATTGTCATCTTTAAAAGCCTGGTTAATTAAATTGGTTAAACGATTTCCTTTATCTAGAATTTCATCATAGTAAAATTTAATTTGTGGAACGGTGCGTAGGCGTGATTTCTCAGCTAGCATTTTGCGAATGTAGCCGACCGCTGCATTAAGTGTTTTCGCAACTTGGTTTTTATCAAGTTCATCGGGAAGCACAGTAAAATAAATTTTTGCATTTTTAAGATCGCGTGATACTGCAACGGTGGCTATGGTAACTAACCCGATGCGTGGATCTTTGAGTTCACGCTGAATGATTTGTGCAATTTCTTGCTGTAATAAATCAGCGATGCGTTCTTTACGTTCGAATTCTTTTTTCATTTGTTACACTAAAAATATGTTGTTGCTTTAACAGATTGCCGTCATCGCGCACGCAACTATTGCAACTTCCGCTCAACCTTCACTCTTTCATAGACTTCGATCTGATCGCCGGCCTTAATATCATTGTAATCTTTAACGCCAATACCACACTCCATACCATTACGTACTTCCATAACGTCATCTTTGAAGCGCTTTAAGGATTGCAATGCGCCTTCAAAAATAACTACGTTGTCACGTAACACACGGATTGGATTGTTACGCTTAATCACACCATCAATGACCATGCAACCTGCAACTGATCCAAATTTAGATGAGCGGAAGACATCGCGTACTTCTGCAAGTCCCATGATTTGCTCTTTAATTTCAGGCGATAATAAGCCCGAAATCGCTTGCTTGATTTCTTCAATGGCATTGTAAATAATGCTGTAGTAGCGCAGATCAACGCCTTCGCTTTCAACGAGTTTTTTCGCCGATACATCAGCACGCACGTTAAAGCCAATGACAACCGCTTGTGAGGCAATCGCCAAGTTAATATCAGATTCGTTAATTCCGCCAATACCACTGGCAATAATTTTAACTTTCACTTCATCATTAGACAATTTGCTTAATGATTCTGATAAGGCTTCAGCAGAACCTTGCACATCAGCTTTTAAAACAATATTTAAGGTTTTAATATCACCTTCTTTGATATTATCGAAAATATTATCCAAATGAATGTTGGCGCGTTTCGCTAATTTAACTTCACGGAATTTACCTTGCCTAAATAAGGCGACTTCACGCGCTTTTTTCTCATCGGCAACCACTATAACTTCATCACCTGCATTCGGGGCGCCAGATAAACCTAAAATTTCGACCGGCATTGAAGGGCCTGTTGATTTAAGCGGTTTACCGGTTTCATCTAGCATCGCGCGCACACGGCCAAAATAAAAGCCTGCTAACAAGATATCGCCTTTGTTTAAGGTACCTTTTTGAATCAACATCGAAGCAATTGGCCCACGTCCTTTATCGATACGCGATTCAATAATCACACCGCGCGCCGAACATTTGACCGGCGCCTTCAGTTCCATCACTTCAGACTGTACTAGAATAGAATCAAGTAAGCTATCAACGCCCTGCCCTGTTTTTGCCGAAATGGGCACAAACATAGTATCACCACCCCAATCTTCAGGGATGACATTGTGATTGGATAATTCCGTTTTAACCCGATCGGGATCGGCTTCCTCTTTATCCATTTTGTTAACTGCAACAATCAATGGCACTTCAGCTGCTTTCGCATGCTGGATAGCTTCAATAGTTTGTGGTTTTACCCCATCATCGGCAGCAACAACCAAAATCACGATATCGGTGCATTTGGCACCGCGCGCGCGCATGGCAGTAAAGGCCGCGTGGCCGGGTGTATCTAAGAAAGTGATATTACCTTTTTCTGTTTCAACATGATAAGCACCGATATGCTGGGTAATACCGCCCGCCTCAGCATCAACCACTTTGGTGCGACGAATATAATCAAGTAATGACGTTTTACCGTGATCAACGTGTCCCATAATCGTTACGACTGGTGCGCGTGTTTCATTCACCACAGACTCATAGTTTTGTGCAATGTCTTCTTCAACCGCATTTTCTTTCAGTACTTTGGCCTTATGTCCCATTTCTTCGACCACAATCAGCGCGGTGTCTTGATCGATCACTTGGTTAATAGTGGCCATGGCGCCTAACCCCATCATGGTTTTAATCACTTCTGCCGCTTTAACCGACATTTTTTGGGCCAGATCAGCAACGGTAATCGTCTCAGGGATCAGTACTTCCCGTATAATCGGTGCCGTTGGCTTTTCAAAAGCATGCTTTGCAGCCACAGGTTCTTTAAATGGCTTACGATGAATTACTATTTTCTTTTTACGACGTTTGCTTTCTTTCTCCGCTTCACGATCCAATAATTCATCTTTTTGATCACGACCTTTTTTTGCTTTTTTATGTGAAGATTTCTTTTGCTCTTCAGATTCTTCCTCTTTTTTCTCAGTTGTCGCTGGTTTAGGGTGTTCTTTCTCTGTAAGCGTGTCTGCGACTTTAGTAGGTTCTTCAACAACAGGTTCTGCGGTTGTTTCAGCAATGGCTTCTGGGTGATCTGCGACTTGAGGTGATGCAGCCGCGGAGTCTGCTTCGGCAGTTATAGTTGTTGCTGGAATTTCTTCAGCAGCAGGTGGCAGTACTTCTTCTACTTCTGGCTGAACCGCTTCTTCAACTTCACTTCGCTTAACGTAAGTGCGTTTTTTACGCACTTCAACACTGACTATTTTTTTCGATCCACCTTGTGATCCACTTAGTTTAAGCGTGCTTACTTTTTTGCGCCGTAGTGTAATCTTTTTGGGTGCAGTATCGTCTTCAGTACTCGCAGTTTTAGCTGCAGTTTGCTCATCTTGTCCTTTTAAAAATGCCAAAAGCTGGCGCTTTTCTTGTTCTGAAACTGTTGCTTTTTCATTATCAATTGCCATGCCAGCTGCTTTAAATTGTTGCAACAATCTATCAACGGGGATGCCAACGACGTCAGCGAGTTGTTTTACAGTCACTTCCGACATCATTCACTGCCCTCCATTAGATTTTTAAATTTATATTCTAACACTTTTCACCCTTACTCTTTAAACCAAGGTTCCCTCGCAGTCATAATTAATTCTGCCGCTTTCTCTTCACTCAGCTCTGTTATCATTTCGATTAAATCATCAACCGCTTGTTCTGCTAAGTCATCCATAGTGATAATGCCATGACTTGCTAAAGTAAAGGCCAAATCACGATCCATACCTTGCATATTTAATAAGTCTTCAGCTGGCTCTTGACCATGAATTTTTTCTTCACTGGTTAAAGCTTGTGTTAATAAGGCATCTTTAGCACGGCCGCGTAATTCTTCAATAATTTCTTCATCAAAACCTTCAATCGCTAGCATTTCATTAGTTGGCACGTAAGCGACTTCTTCAAGGGTTGAGAAACCTTCCTCAATTAAAACGTTAGCCAATTCTTCATCAACACCTAAGTGCTCAACAAACAACTGTTGTAATTCTTCTGTTTCTGCTTCGCTCTTTTGTACCGCTTCATCAGATGTCATTACATTAATTTTCCAACCAGTTAACTCACTGGCAAGTTTTACATTTTGACCACTACGACCAATCGCTTGTGATAGTTGTTCTGATTCTACTGCAACATCGATTGTGTGCGCATCTTCATCGATAACGATTGAAGCAATTTCAGCAGGCGCCATTGCATTAACCACTAATTGTGCTGGGTTATCATCCCATAACACGATATCGATGCGTTCACCACCTAATTCACCAGAAACTGCTTGCACGCGTGTACCACGCATACCCACGCAAGCACCAACAGGATCGATACGACCATCATTGGTTTTAACCGCAATTTTGGCGCGTGAACCTGGATCGCGCGCAGCTTTTTTGATTTCAATTAATTCTTCAGCGATTTCTGGCACTTCAATACGGAATAATTCGATGAGCATTTCAGGACAAATGCGCGAAACCAATAATTGTGGGCCGCGCATATCGCTTTTAACATCATATAAATAGGTGCGAATCCGATCATTTACGCGAAAATTTTCGCGCGGTAACATATCATGGCGATACAAAATAGCTTCAGCATTACTGCCTAAATCAACAATCACATATTCACGGGTTGTTTTTTTAACAACGCCGGTGACCAATTGGCCAATACGATCCCGAAATTGATCAGCAACTTGCGCGCGTTCTGCTTCACGCACTTTTTGTACAATGACTTGTTTAGCGACTTGCGCGACAATCCGCCCAGAAGACACCGCTTCAATGGGTTCTTCAATAACATCGCCAACCTGTAACTTGGGATCTTTTGCTTGCGCATCGGTGACATAAATTTGGCTATCTGGATTTTCTATTTCTTCGTTATCATCAATCACTGTCCAATAGCGATAGGTTTCAAAGTTACCGTTTTTGCGATCGATTGCAACACGCACAGCGATATCACCGGCATGCTTCTTTTTGGTTGCTTGTGCAATTGCGGCTTCTAAGGCCTGGAAAATAACTTCTTTTTCAACGCCTTTCTCATTTGAAACAGCTTCAGCAACGAGTAAAATTTCTTTGTTCATTACTTCTCTCTCATTAATCCAGTTTAATCTACAGTAATTCTCGTCAGCAATTCCCGGTGTAGCGAGGAACAGCCATATTTGGGCAATCTCACATTA
>CAYGTS010000154.1:0-5661 GCA_964352905.1 uncultured Legionellales bacterium
TCGTTGGGGAGGCGGTTCTTAAGTTGACGCCTATGAGCTACAGCGGGAATTGCTGGCTAAGTTGAAGTTTCTAGCATAGTAAGTGTTATTTGAAAATTTTGTTGACCAATAATAGCCATAGCAATCATTTCGAATCGACGAATTAATTGGCGAAAATAATCATCTGCTTTTATTTCACCATGAGTCAGAACGCCCCAGCGGTAAATCCGGTATAGGTCTTCTTCTGCTTGAACTGATAATTTATAGTTCTCCATTACATTTTAACTTTTCCTTAGCATTAGCAAGTATTTGTTCAGGCGTAAAATTTGAAAATCCTTTTGCTTCAGCAGCGATTAGGCGTTTACGAATAAATTCAATTTCTCTTGCTTTACGAATTAAATCATTAATGACTTCGCTACGGCTTGAAAATTCTTTGCTATCAATTTGCGCTTGGATCCATTGCTCATTGGGCTCAGAAATTGATAAACTTGCACGAGTAGACATACAAGACTCCTAAAATTAGTCATTTTATGATGTTTTTATACATCATAAAAACATCATTTATACACTCATTTCAGTTAATATGCGCAATGATGCCATCTAATTCTTCTAAGTCATTGTAATGAATAATTAATTGGCCTTTGCCATTATTATTATGTTTGAGCAAAACTTTGGCACTTAAGATTTCTTCAATTTGGTTTTGCAAAGCCGTCACTTCGGGGGCGACTGCAGCCGGCTCAGCTTGTTGGGTTTCAGTGGTATGTTGCAGCATGCGACGAATAAGCTTTTCGGTTTCACGCACGGATAAATTATTTTCGATGACTTGTTTTGCTGCTAACACTTGCTCATCGTTTTCAAGTGCGAGCAGAGCACGTGCATGCCCCATTTCGAGATCGCCGCGCATTAGCAAGGTTTTAACTTCTTCACGTAAACTTAATAACCGCAATAAATTAGTAACCGTCGTACGCGATTTCCCTAATGTTTCTGCCACTTGTTGATGAGTTAAGTTTAATTCTTCGATTAAGCGATTAATCGCGATCGCTTCTTCGATGGGATTTAAATTTTCACGCTGAATATTTTCAATTAACGCTACCGCCATGACGGTATCATCAGCTAGCTCTTTCACTAAGGCAGGAATTTCATGCAAACCTGCTAATTGTGAGGCACGCCAGCGCCGTTCACCTGCGACTAGTTCAAATTTATTCTGCGCAATTTTACGCACCACGATCGGCTGGATCACACCTTGCGCACGAATGGATTGCGCTAATTCTTCAAGTGCATTTGGTTCAAACTCACGACGCGGTTGATAAGGGCTGCGCACGATCATATCAACCGGAATTTTACGATACTCTTGATTACTTTCTGGTTTAACTTCAGATTTAGTTGCCGCATAAACATCTTCAACGCTGCCAAGCAATGCATTTAAATTTCGGCCTAAACCCCGTTTTTTCACTGTCATGTAATATGTCTCACTTCTTCATACTTAGGCTGTTAATTCAGCGGTTTGAAAGGATTCTTGTTTTTGGATAATCTCTTTGGCTAGTTTAAGATAGGCTTCTGCACCCGATGAACGACTATCATAGGTAATCACAGGCATACCAAAACTCGGTGCTTCGGCTAAGCGTACGTTACGTGGGATCACGGTTGTATAAACTTTATCGCCAAAATATTCGTGTAATTGTTGTGATACATCATTGGTTAAACAGTTACGCGGATCGTACATGGTACGAATAATGCCAATAATTTGTAGTTTTGGATTTAAATTTTCAGTTAGTTGGTTAATGGTTGACATTAAGCCGGTTAATCCTTCCAGCGCATAATATTCACATTGCATGGGAATGATGATCCCATCTGCGGCCACTAACGCATTAATAGTTAACATATTTAAGCTGGGAGGACAATCAATCACGATATAATCGTAACTATTGCGCACTTTTAATAAGATTTGGCGTAAACGAAATTCACGCCGCGACTTTTGTAATAAACCCACTTCTGCAACGGTTAAATCTTGGTTAGCCGGTAATAAATCATAATCATGTTTGGTGGCAACAATGATGGAGTAAATATCGATTTCTTCATCGAGTAGCGCATCATTCACACTGCTTTTTAGTTGTGATTTATTAACACCGCTGCCCATGCTGGCATTGCCTTGTGGATCAAGATCAATCAATAACACACGACGATGTTGCGCACCTAAACCTGCTGCTAAATTAACACTTGTCGTAGTTTTACCCACACCACCTTTTTGGTTGGCAATGGCGATAACGGTTCCCAATGTTTCATCCTCGAATAATTTTTAGCAAATATCGCTCTTTATCGATACCTGGCACGCTTACATGATGATTTTCTGCCAGTTTAAATTCTGCTGGTAGATTGGTTAATTCTTGTTGGAAATTTTTCCCTTTCATTAACAAAAAGCATCCTTGATCACTGCACAAATGGCGGCATTGGCCAATCATATCATGAATTGAACTAAAAGCACGCGATAGAATGGTATCAAATAAAGCGGCGGGTTGATAATCTTGCACGCGTTTATCAATGATAGTGACATTATTTAAACCCAAATCGAAACTCGCTTGGCGTAAGAAGGTGACTTTTTTTTGATTGGGTTCGACCAAAGTCATATTGCACTCAGGTTTGGCAATCGCAACTAACAAGCCTGGCAACCCTGCACCTGTACCAATATCAGCGATATTGCCCGCGGTTAAATAAGGCAAAATGGCTAAATTATCTAATAGCACATAGTGATAAATTTCATCTTGGCTACGAAAACGCGTTAAGTTAAACGCTTGTTGCCAATGCGATAATAACGCTAAGTAGCGAAACAATGGTTCGATTTGTTCAATTTCAAGAGAAACGTTTATTTTTATTAAATCGCGCTTAAACTTTTCATAGTAAGCGATAAAGTCTGTCATTTTTAAACATACACCACCAAATTCACAATGCCGGCAGTATAACGAACATCATTATTGGCTAACAAGCCTAATATTTCAGTGCGAAGTGCAATTAAATTGTTAAAGGAATATTGAAAACCCACACCCCAATCTAATCCCGCACCATTATTACGCGTTGTGATACTTGCTGGCGCATTGATTTGGTTGGCTAAACTCACGGTATTATAGATATTGGTTTTTAAGCGGCCATAACCAAACCCAAGTTTTGCCAAAAAACTAAAGTTGGGAACCAGCACACCTAAGCGTGTTTGATAAACCACATCGAGCGACATAGCTTCTAAAGATGAATCTTGTGACGTGTTAACAGCCACTGTTTGAGTTGAGCCATTCGGAATAAATTGGTTATTAACACTGCTGTGTTCTTTATCGAAGTAACGAAAGGCTAATTCAAGTCCTAGCGCTTGAAATGAATCTGGGCCGAAAGAGAACAGCTGTCCGATGGCAAGATTGTATAAAACGTTACTGGCATTTTTTTGCTGGTAAAGTAGGGTGTTGGTTGAATCAATACTGGTATTACTGAGTTTACCATCTTTTAAATAACCGGCACCAATACCACCTTCAATATACGTGCCTTCGGGTAAATCAAATACCGCAAAACTGTTTGTCACCCACGCCAATAATAATAAGCCTAATCCTAAAGCAATCAGTTTCATTCTTTCATCCAGTTAAGTTATTAAAATGCTTACGCAGTTTAGCAGATTGTTCATAAATTTACTAAGCCTGTAGAGCCGTCAGATCCAAGCTACAAACTTAGGCCATTTGCAGTTGGCGTTTTTTAAGATGAACCAATAAAATTGAAATCGCTGCCGGTGTGACACCAGGAATGCGTGCTGCCATACCAATATTCACCGGTTTAACCGATTTTAATTTTTCTCTGACTTCACTGGATAAACCTTTAATCTGATCATAATCAAGATTTTCAGGTAACTTAGTTTGTTCATGGCGCGCTTGTTTAGCAATTTCTTGCTGTTGGCGATCAATATAACCAGAATACATCGCTTGAATTTCAACTTGTTCAATCACCGCTTGGTTAGCTGCAACGGTTAAATCTGGTAATTGTGCCAGCAGCGCAAAATCGGTATCGGGGCGTTTTAATAATTCACTGGCGCGGTGCTCACGAGAAAGTGTTTGGCCAGTAAGCTTATTGTAAAGATCACACGTTGGTGTGCCGGGTCTTACCCAATAATGTTGTAGCTGATTTTGAATAGCTAAAATATCGGCTTTTTTCGCACTAAACTGTTGCCAGCGTGTTGCATCAACCACGCCTAATTCATAACCAATTTCGGTTAAACGTAAATCCGCATTATCTTCGCGTAATTGTAAACGATATTCTGCACGTGAGGTAAACATACGATAAGGTTCTTTGGTGCCGGTTGTGATTAAATCATCAATTAATACACCAATGTAAGCTTGATCACGGCGTGGTGTCCAACTCGGTTTGTTTTGCACAAATAACCCCGCGTTAATACCAGCGATTAAACCTTGTGCCGCCGCCTCTTCATAACCGGTTGTGCCATTAATTTGTCCTGCAAAAAATAAACCTTGTATAAACTTAGTTTGTAGTGAGGGTAATAAATCGCGCGGATCGAAAAAATCATATTCGATCGCATAGCCCGGTCTTGTGATATGCGCGTTTTCAAAACCTAACATGGATCGCACAAATTGCACTTGCACATCAAATGGCAAACTGGTTGAAATACCGTTAGGATAAATTTCATGCGTATCTAATCCTTCTGGTTCGATAAAAATTTGATGCGCATCCTTATCTGCAAAACGCACAACTTTATCTTCAATCGAAGGGCAATAGCGTGGGCCAATGCCTTCGATTTTGCCAGTAAAGAGTGGTGAACGATTTAAACTTTCACGAATGATGTCATGGGTTTTGCGTGTTGTATAGGTAATATGACAAGGTACTTGTTGTGGGTGTTGCGACTCATTTCCTAAATATGAAAACACAGGTAATGGATTATCACCATGCTGTGCTTCCAGATTAGCATAATTAATGGTGCGACTATCAACCCGCGGCGGTGTACCCGTCTTTAAGCGATCAACCCGAAACGGTAAAGCGCGTAATCTTTCCGCTAAGGCATTCGAAGGTTGGCAACCGGCACGGCCACCTTGAAAATTTTCAAAACCAATATGAATTTTGCCACCTAAAAAGGTTCCTACGGTGAGAATAACGGATTTTGCAAAAATATTAAGACCAAGTTGGGTTATAACGCCTTTCACAACATCATTTTCAACAATTAGATCAACCACAGATTGTTGGAAAATAGTAAGGTTAGGTTGGTTTTCAAGGATTGATCGCATCGCGGTTTTATAAAGCACTCGATCCGCTTGCGCGCGTGTGGCGCGTACCGCAGGACCTTTACTAGAGTTTAACACCCGAAACTGAATGCCCGCCTGATCAATCGCTGTAGCCATAGCGCCACCCAAGGCATCGATTTCTTTAACTAAATGGCTTTTACCAATTCCACCAATCGCAGGATTACAAGACATTTGCCCCAGTGTATCGATATTTTGTGTTAGCAATAGTGTGGTTGCACCCATGCGCGCAGCCGAAAGTGCAGCCTCACTACCCGCATGACCACCACCGATAACAATAACATCATATTTTGTATTCATTTTCACAACTTACTAATACAAACAAAAGGCATATTATAATAGTTCAACTGTATCTATTCAGCAAATTTTAGTTGAATTTACTGAGAACGTTCAGATTTGGCGA
>CAYGTS010000155.1:0-5522 GCA_964352905.1 uncultured Legionellales bacterium
TGGGCAATCTCACATTAAAAACACATAAAAAATGTGCTCATTTATTATGTGTAAAGCGCGTGTTTTAGTGTTTTTAATGTGACCTTGCCTCAAATCTGACCGTTCTTGAGTTATTCAACATCTCGCCGGGAATTACTGTGAATTTACCGAGAACGCCTATTTTACTACAAATCCTTAATAAATGTTAACTGCGAAGTAACCATGCAGCAATGCGCGTTGCCCCGTAGATCGTTACTTCGAAGTTAGTTATACTTGGCGCGAATTCATCTGAAAAGGGTCTTGATCATGAATGCGCTCATCCAAAGCTTTGCCTCACAAATTGCAGCGATACAGTATATGTTAGTAGCATTATCTATCGTTTTGCATATTATTTTTGCTGGCGCAGTGGCTCGCGATGCAGGGCAGATGCAAAAGATTAATCGCAAGCCCGTGCTGGTGAGTGGTTTTACCTGGGCCTTTGCGACCTTACTGGGTGGTGTACTTGTAGCTGCCATTTATTGGGTTATCCATTACTCAACGATAAGCTTGCGCAAAAGCGATTAACAAATTAAAGCAGGTAAAAAATTCTGCTTCGGCAGAAGAAAATCAAGCAGTTATACCCATGACGCTGATCATTCTGCTTAACTTGCCTAGCGTAATCAGTTAATATAGCGTTTTTAAGAACGAGTTGATAAGCACTTGCGCAAAACAATAACCATCTTGCCATTAAGAGACGCCAATGAAAGCAAGATCAATTAGCTTAATTGGTTTGTTTGCTTTCGTTCTCAGTAATATTTTAGGCAGCGGTATTTTTACGACCCCCGCCGTTATGGCAAAATTTGGTTCAATTTCTCTCTTTAGTTGGGGCCTTAATATCATTGGTACCCTTGCCTTAATCCATGTTTATCTTAGCTTGCAGCAAGCCAACCAGGATGCCGATGGCGGTGCATTTGGCTACACACGCTTTGCTTTTGGTAATTATGCAGCTTTTATTGTAGTCATATTCTTTTGGTTAGCCTGGTGTATCACGATTGGTGCAATGATAGTTAGCTTTGTTGGCTATTTAAGTTTTTATTTGCCTATCTTAAGAGATCAACAATCTCATCAAGCATGGCAATTTTTGGCGGAAGTGTTATTAATCTTAGCAACGCTTATGATTAACTTGCTGGGCAGTAAAAAAATGATGATAACACAAATTATTGCCGTTTTTTTAAAATTGGTTCCGGTTTTTATTATTGTTGCGATTGGCTTTCCTTATATTCACCTCGATAATCTGCGGCTGTTTAACATTAGTTCACAAACACATTTTTCCGCAATTATGGAAACAACCAATATTGCTTTTTGGACCATGATAGGGTTTGAGGCAGCGATTGTTATTTCACGGCAAGCAAAGAATTTGAAAGCAGTTTCAAGAGCGACTATTTATGCAACACTTTTTATGTTGCTGTTTTATACCGTCATTTCATTTATTTCCCTCACCATTATTTCACCGAATACATTACAATTTTCTAATGCCGCTGATATTACGATTGTGAATCACATACTGGGAATACATGCTGGCCAAATCGTTGGAATTTGTGTCATGATCTCTATCTTTGGCGCAACTAGCGCGGGCATTTATTTAGCAGCTGCAGTTCCGCAAGCGGCGGCGATTAGCAATGTATTCCCTCATTATTTTAATCGTCTTAATCGCCACCATATTCCTTATATTGCGCATCTTTCTACGGCGTTGATTGTCTTATTAACATGTTTGTTTAGCTTATCACCAAAACTACTAACCCAATTTACTTTTACCTTAGAATTATCCACCAACCTATTTCTAATTCCGTATCTTTTTGCATGCGTTGCCATTTTTAGTCGTTACTACCGTGATCGATTAAAAGGCAATAAATTAGTTTTTGTGAGCGCTACTATCAGTCTTTTATTTCTTGGTTGTGTTTTGATTGGGGCAGGGTGGTTGATTAACCTGGGTGTGATGATAGCCCTGTTGTTAACCTACCCTTTATATAAAAAGCAGCTAGCGAGAAGTGCAAAAATGATGGATCAGCTTGTGCCTGTAAAAGGATGAATAGCTACCATTTGTGTTCATTAAGAGCAACAATAATGTTTATGGGGTGATGGCGTTAACTCAGTCTAATCGCTTTGGGTATATTATAGTTAAAAATTGCTTAACTATTCAGTAAATTTAATTGTGAATTTACCAAGAACGTTCAGATTTGGCGATAAAAACGGCGAAAATGTTTTTGAGAAAGCGCAGTGTATGAGTTATACATGAGCATTTCGATAAAAGATTTTCGCTGTTTTTAGCCCAAACGCCAGTCCTCTTGATAAGCGGGGATCAGGGCGTTCCCATCTACATGGTGAATAAATGAAATGGCGTTAAATATGCCAATATTATATGGTTGGAAGCGTGAGTAAAATAATAAATATCTTACCTTTATCTGCTAGTGATTTCTCAGCACTGCATGAACTTTACATGCACCCTAGCGTAAATCCACAAATGGATTACGACTATATGCAGTTTGATGAATTTATACATCATCTCAAACAATGGCAAAAGAACAATAATTACTATATTGCTTTTCTCCAAACTCATTTAATTGGAGCAGCCTATCTACGCCAAGGTCAATTTCGTCAAGATCACATTATGTATTTAGGTGGCTTTGCTATTCAACCTAGCTGGCAATGCCAGGGGTATGGCAAACAGCTGATGCAAGCACTAATCGCTAAGGCGTTTTCTAATCCAGAAATTAAACGTATAGAGTTGAGTGTGGATACAAAAAATAGCGCGGCGCTTAAATTATATCAACAAGCAGGTTTTAAAATAGAAGGCACCTTAGAGAAATGGTGTCGTGAGAGTAGTAATACGTATATGAACTGTCATTTTATGGGCTTACTACGACAGGAGAATCAAAAGTGAAAGTAAAAGCAATTAGTTTTGTTGGTTTATTTGCTTTTGTACTGAGTAATATTTTAGGCAGTGGTATTTTTACGACACCTGCTGTCATGGCAAAGTTTGGATCAATTTCTCTTTTTAGCTGGGCTATTAATGCTGTTGGTACTATTGCCTTGATTCATGTTTATCTTAGTTTACAGAAAGCCAATCACAAAGCTGATGGTGGAGCATTTGGCTATACGCGCTTTGCTTTTGGCAATTATGCTGCTTTTATTGTCCTGATATTTTTCTGGTTGGCGTGGTGTATTGGAATTGGTGCAATGGTGGTCAGCTTTGTTGGTTATGTAAGTTTTTTTCTGCCAGCATTAAAAGATCAAAGTAATCATCAAGGGTTAAAACTTTTAGTTGAAATGTTATTAGTTTTGATTACGTTAACGATTAACTTATTTGGCAGCAAAAAAATGATAGTAACACAAATAGTAGCTGTACTATTAAAGTTGATTCCAGTATTTATTATTGTCGTAATGGGTTTTTCCTCTATGCATTTAGAAAATTTGCAGTTTTTCAATATTAGTCAGCAGACAAATTTTTCAGCAATCATGGAAACAACAAATATTGTATTTTGGACAATAGTTGGTTTTGAAGCGGCAGTTGTTATTGCACGACAAGCAAAAAATATAAATGCGGTATCAAAAGCAACTATTTATGCGACAATTTTTATCTTGATTCTCTATATTGTTATTTCGTTTATTTCTCTCACAGTTATATCGCCCAAAGAACTGCAATTAGCAAATGCCCCCGATATCATAATTGCGAGTCATTTACTAGGAATACATGCAGGAAAAATTGTAGGTGCCTGTGTCATGATCTCTATCTTTGGTGCAACCAGCGCGGGTATTTATTTAGCCGCAGCGGTCCCACAAGCTGCTGCAATAAAAGGTTTGTTTCCACGCTACTTTAGTTCAATGAATCGTCATAATGTTCCTTATATTGCGCATATGTTCTCAGCAGGTATTATTTTATTAACATGTTTACTCTATTGCTCACAAAAACTTTTAACACAATTTACTTTCATCGTAGAATTATCAACGCTAATGTTTTTAATTCCTTATATGTTTGCTTGTCTGGCGGTTTTTAGCCCTTACTACCGTGATCGATTAAAAGGCAATAAATTAGTTTTTGTGAGCGCTACTATCAGTCTTTTATTTCTTGGTTGTGTTTTGATTGGGGCAGGGTGGTTGATTAACCTGGGTGTGATGATAGCCCTGTTGTTAACCTACCCTTTATATAAAAAGCAGCTAGCGAGAAGTGCAAAAATGATGGATCAGCTTGTGCCTGTAAAAGGGTAAATATCATAACGAGTCGATTTACCAATCAACTGATGATGCGGTTTTTGGTCGTTCAAAAATTCTGCTAAACGTGGGCGCTTCACTACAACGCGTTTCAAAGCTTTATGCGTTGCTAGTGGTAATAAATGATCAGCATCACTATCATCACCAACTATTTCACGCAAAACTCGCATCATTTTTTTATTAAGTGCTGAATTTTTAGTTGCGGGATACATTGGGTCAATATAGATAATTTCAGGATAATTGGTTACCGCAAGTTTGGCTAAATAAGCAACACTGTCGCAATGTATTACCTGTAAATTTTTTGCAACCGGATCCACTTGCTGCCAACGGGTTACGGCATCATTTAATAATAAATATAACACAGGCGAGCGTTCAAGTAAGGTAACTTGGCAGCCTAAACAAGCTAAGACGAACGCATCATCACCCAAACCTGCTGTGCAATCCAGCACGGTCATAGCGCTTAACTTTTTTAGCCCAATCGCTTTTGCTATCGCTTGATTTTTACCACCACCTTTTTGGCGGCGATAGTGATGTTGCTTGTTAAGAAAATCAATATAAAAAGGATTTTTCTGGTTATCACGATCAACCAACTCAACTCTAGTGGTAGTAACATTTAGAAAATATTGAAACGCTGAATGTAAATTTTCAATAAAAGCTAATTTATATTGTTGTGATAAATGTAATGCTTGTTCTTTTAACGATACATCGTTTGTTGTAATCGCAACGTTAGCTATCATAATAATTGGCAATTAGCATTATTTTGCAAAATTGCTAACGGTGATAAATCTGGATTTTGCATAGCAAGATAGGGTAAATAAAACGTTTGTTCTAGTAAATATTGCCCAGACATAGCTGCATGTGAAGCGATATCGGTAAAAACTAACCAACTGCTATTAGGTGGGAACTCAAAGGTGATTTGATCAACATTGCGTTGATAAACAAGATCGGCCTTCATGCTATCGTGTAATTGCAACATATAATCATCATAAGGTGTGCGAAATTTTTTTGTTGTATGCAATAAATGTAAGAGTTTACGCTGTAAAGTAGAAGATTGTTTTAATCTAGGAAAATGATTTTTAACAACTTGTTCAAAAGGTTCACCTAAGCGCCAAACACGGTTTTGTTGATGGGGGTTAATATTGGTAAATAAACGCAAAATACGACTACCTTGCATAGGTGTGGATGGGAATGCATCAACATGCAAACGCGTATCATCTTTGCGCCAAGAAAGATTGTTACGTTGTATCTGCTCACCCCCTTTAGCTTTATATTTACCAGAACGTTCAGATTTGGCG
>CAYGTS010000156.1:0-5487 GCA_964352905.1 uncultured Legionellales bacterium
CGCCGTTTTTAGCCCAAAGATGGACGTTCCCCGCTACGGAGTGAGCAGTTACGTTGATTTTATTAATAATGTTAAACTTGCAAAATGATCTATTACCTTTGGCTGTAATGCATGACAGTTTTTTGCATCACCATAACCATAAGCAACCCAGGCGGCGTGTATTCCCGCATTCTGTGCAAAAAGAATATCTGCTTCGGTATCGCCCACCATCCACGTGTCTTGCTTAGCAATATCGGGAAATATAGGTGCAATAATATCATTATATATTTGTGGGTTGGGTTTTCTGGCAAATTGCTTACCGCGATCCCCCACCACCATCGTCATTAAATTATCAATTTTAAAATGTTGTAAGGCTTGGTGAATTGCAGCTTCGCCTTTGTTGCTAACAACAACTAATTTATGTCCTTGTTGCTGTAGTTCAGTTAGTGTTTCCTTAACACCGGCAAAAAGTTGGGTGCGTGTTAAGGCTACTTGGCTATAGATTTCTCGATATTGCGCAACGAGTTTATCACTATCAGCTTGTGGTGCTAGTTGTTGAAACGTGTCATGTAATCCCACGCCTGATGCTACAACCGTTTTAATTGCTTGATCTGTTGGAGTAGACTGGATCTTAGCTGTTTCAAAAACTTTCTTTATACAGAACGTCACAGCAGAGTGAGTGTCAAACAATGTTCCATCGATATCAAATATAATCAAACCCATCCTTTTCCTCAATATTTTAGTCGCTATTCATTGAATTTTAGCACTTTCATCGCCAACCTTAAGACTTTTTGATAAACTTAAGGGGTAACTACTCACCCCGTAGCGGGGAACGCCAAATCTGAACGTTCTGGTAAATACGCAGTTAAAGGGTATGAGCAGATACCTTAAGGGTAATATGCTGGATAATGATCAACAAAGGTAATGCTTCAATGAGTGCTGAATATTTTTTACCTAATGAGCCAACGCGATTCAAACCGCATGAAATCGATACCGTCCTATTATGGACCAATAAATTAAATGCTTCTGATGTAACCGTGCAAACCAATGAACCCATTTTTGCTGAAATTTACGGGCGCTTAGTGAAAATTACGCACCATAAATTAACCAATACGGAAGTCGCTGAATTTCTAAATTATATTTATGGCCCTAATGGTGTCACACAATTGTTAACAGGCGTTGATATTGACACGCATTATGAATTTCGCCCAACTCGCGCGGAACGTCATCGTTATCGTGTTAACGGCGTAGGTTGTGAAATAGAAGGGCAGGAAGGTATTCAAATTACTATTAGAACCATACCCACCGATCCACCGCCTTTATCATCTATGCAGCTACCTCAAAAAATATTAGATGCTTACGCGCCGCAACAAGGCGTTGTTTATGTCACAGGGGCAACTGGTTCAGGTAAAAGTACCTTGCTGGCTTCGATTATTCGTAACCTTGCCGAAGATCCTGAAAGTCATCGCAAGGTTTTAACCTATGAATCACCGATCGAATTTGTTTATGATTCCGTGCAAAAAATCTCTGCCGTCGTAAGTCAATGTGAAATACCGCGTCATTTACCTTCTTTTGCAGCCGGTGTGAGAAATGCGCTGCGCCGTAAACCACGTTTAATCCTAGTCGGGGAAGCACGTGATCCAGAAACCATTAGCGCCGTTCTTGAGGCTGCTTTAACAGGTCATCCAGTTTATACCACACTACACACGAATGGCGTTGCTGAAACAATTCGTCGTTTAGTCACCTCTTTTCCCATTGAAGAACGGCATGGTCGTTTGATTGATATTATTGAAACCGTGCGTTTAATTATATGGCAACAACTTGTTCCTAGCACTGATGGTAAACGTGTCCCATTGCGCGAGTATTTAGTATTTAATGAAAAAGTTCGCGATATTCTGCTCGAAGCTGATCCAGAAACAGTTACCGCAACAACGCGGCGCTTAGTCGCTGAACATGGCCAAAGCATGTTGGTTGAAGCGCAAGAAAAGTTTGATGCCGGTATTATTGCTGAACGCGATTTCAAACTTTTCGCCACCGGTGCCGAAAATAAAGATCGTGATGCGGGACTATGATTTTACCTGGGAAGCGCCAATATTTGCTTGAAAGTAACCTAAGCATCTTGATTGTCATCTTGGCTGCTGTTTGTGATGTCTTGTATCCTCATTTAGTGCTTTATTTGGTTTTCTTAGGGTTTGTGCCAAGCATTGCTTTAATCGCACTTTTTTTTCGCCCATTAAGCTATGCCAGCCAAGCTTCGTTTTTTAAAAAAACAGTTAGCTCTTTCTTAATTATATTATTACAGTTGTTTTTTATTTTATTTTCATTCGCTTTTATTTTTTGTTTATTAAAGTCATTTTTAATCCCCCATGATGCAGCAACACAGGTTAATCAACCTTTGTTGGTTAGCCTATTAAAAAAAACAGCGTGGCTACAGCCACTTTCTTGGGTAGCACTTGTTGCCGCTGCACTTCATTATTGCCGATATACCTTAAAGAAACCTGCGCAATTTAATATTCTTTTTGCATCTATTGCGAAAAAACACACGAATGAGGGCATTCAATTGCTGATCGCTCACTATATTTCATTGGCGACTACTTTGTTATACTGCCTCTTTAGCATCCTAGTAATTTTATTTTTAACTTTTTATATTGGCATGCTATGCCATATCAAACCCATAAGCGGGATCACTCTGGAAGTATTGTTCTTTATTCCACTGTTAATTTATCCACTGCAAACTAAGTATTTTTCAAGACTAATGCGTGTCATGTCACAAAAATGTTTTCCTGTACCAGCCTATTTTCTATTGATCATTACTTATCTTGTTGTTTTTACTATTTTTTTTAGCTACTTAACTTATCTTTATAAACAGCTCATACCAGGAAGTTTATTACCTAATTTAAAAGCTCATATTGATCTAATTGATTTTCACAATGCTGTGTTAATTTTTGCTTTTTCTTGGTTTGTTATTAGCGCACCTTTACAAGGCAGCTTGATTGCTCGTTTAGGTAAGTCATTAAGCACTCGATCACTTATCATCGCTAGCGGTATTATTCCTAGCTTAATCCTGTATGTTTTTTATTTTTATTATCACCATGATTTTATTGTTAATTTATTAGCAATGAATATGCCTCTATTGCGGATCTTAGTGTTACTAACTGTGCTTGTGTTTTTTTTAGGCCAAATCAAACTCCATACATTACAAGTTTTCGAAATTGGCTTTAGTGAAACAATGCTAAATCAAACCTATAAGCCATTAAATTATGTGATGCGGCCGCTCTTGCTAACGGTCATTATTAGCTATTTTATTTACGTCTTAAATGGCATCATTTTTCTGCACGTGTTATCATTTATGCTAGCATTTCCTGTTATGCTAATTTTTGTTTTTCTGGGGCCATTGCTTTTAACTTCTGATTGGTAACCATCATGACAGAGTTTGATCTTAAAGAATTACAACAAGTTTCACAGGACATTTTTGAAAAATATCAAACGGTTTTAAAAAAATGTTTTTCTTTTAAAAGTTCAAATCCCATTTTTGGCCTTGTGGATTTAACACGACTCTGGCTTTCTTTTCAAAAAGTCATGTGGCAAACGAGTTTTGATTTATTGGATCAATCCACACTCACCAACCAGCTCTTAAACACACTGCTTTCTGATTTTGAACATTTAAATAAAGCTATCATTGAACAGCTTGATTCTGGCACTATCGCTAACTTAGTTACGACTGATAGCATGGATAGGCGCTTTAAAAGCAAATTGTGGCAACAGCCTGTTTTTAACTATGTTAAACAATGCTATTTAATATTATGCAAAAATATTACTGCATTTTATAGCGATGCCAAATTTAATGATGAGTTTGCTGCAGGACAAGCACGCTTTTATATTAAGCTATTATTAGAAACACTTTCGCCAAGTAACTTTATCCTTACTAACCCTGAAATTCTACAACTCACAGCTAATCAATTAGGAATCAATCTGCTGAAAGGGCTGCGTAACTATCTTGAAGATCTAGACTTATGGCATGGCTTTATTAATTTTAAAAAAGCGGATCAGCAAGCTTTCACTTTAGGTGAGAATATTGCTTATACCCAGGGTAAAGTTATGATGCAAAATAAACTCATGCAGCTCATTCAGTATCATGCAACAACAGATCAAGTGCATGCAACACCTATTTTATTAACCACTTCGTTTATCAATAAATATTATATTTTAGATTTGCGTGAAAATAATTCTTTAATTCATTGGCTAGTGAATCAAGGTTATACGGTGTTTGTGATATCTTGGGTTAATCCCGATTCTCAGTTACGTGATCAAGATTTTCCTGATTATATCGTTCATGGTGTTGTGGCTGCTACAGAAAAAATTTTACAATTAACAGGCCAACCACAATGTCATGCTTTTGGTTTTTGTTTAGGTGGTACTTTGATTGGATCAGCGGCAGCTTATTTAGCAGCAAAAAAATGTGATTATTTTAAAAGTATCTCTCTGATTGCAACTATGCTAGATTTTACTAATGCAGGGCTAATGAATTATTACAGCGGGCCAGAGCAAGTACAAATGTTTAATCATAGCATGCAAAAAGACGGCTATTGGAGCGGTCAAAAAATGCTAACCGCAATTAATACATTAGAAAGTAATCTTTATATTTGGCCTTATTATATTAATCAATATTTACGAGGTAATTCGCCTACTTCCCTTGATTTGTTATACTGGACCAATGATATGACGAATACACCGCAGCAACTTTATCATTTTTATTTAAGCGATCTGATCCGCCATAATATTTTAACGAATCCAGGCCGGTTAAAGATCCAGGGGATTGACTTAGATCTAACTAAAATTAAATGCCCTACTTTTATTGTTGCTTTTCAAAATGATGCTATTTCACCTTGGCATGCTTGTTATGACAGCACCAAACTCTTAACAAGCAAGCAAACTTTCATCCTCTTTGCCGCGAATCATATCATGGGTATGCTTAGTTCACCGCAACGGTGCAAATACACTTATTGGGAAAACCAGACTTTACCCAATAATGCAAATGATTGGCTAGCAAGTGCCAAAGAATATAAAGGATCGTGGTGGCCCAAATGGGAAAATTGGTTAAATGATTTAAGTGATCAAAAAATTACAGCAAGAAAAATCAATGAAGATTCAATTATTGAAGACGCACCCGGTTCATTTGCTAAGGTGCGGTTGAAGTAACTATTCAGTAAATTTGCAGGTGAATTTACCGAGAAGGTTCAGCTTTGGTGATAAAAACGCCAGTCCTCTTGATTAAGCGGGGATCAGAGCGTTCCCATCTACATGGTGAATAGTTACCGTCTGAATGACCTTTTATAAAAACCCCGTAACTGAGAATTACTGAGGGGTGCCTCATTAAAAACAGGATACCCCTAACACATTGTTGTTCCCAAAGCCCCTGTTTTTTGTTACATTATTTTCCAAGCGTAGAAGGAATGTAACTATTCAGTAAGTTTAATTGTAAATTTACCAAGAACGTTCAGATTTGGC
>CAYGTS010000157.1:0-5417 GCA_964352905.1 uncultured Legionellales bacterium
ACAAACCCTGGATTGCCGCGCTTCGCTCGCAATGACGGATCCGTCATTGCGAGGAGCGTAGCGACAAAGCAATCTCATAATCAATCGTTAGCGGCGCATGATCGGAAAAACGTTGGGCTTTATAAATTTCCGCGTGTTTTACCGTATCGGCTAGCTTGTTTGAAATAATGTGATAATCAATCCGCCAGCCCACATTGTTAGCCCAGGCTTGGCCACGATTGGACCACCATGTGTATTGTTCGGCTTGTTGATTCACGCAACGAAAAGCATCGGTATATTGTTCTTTGTTAAATAAATTATCCATCCACTGGCGTTCTTCGGGTAAACAACCGGAATTTTTTTGATTGCCACTAAAATTTTTAATATCGATACGTTGGTGAACGGTGTTCCAATCGCCACAAATAATGTAATCACGCTGTTTTTTACGTAATGCTTGCAAGTGCTGTAAAAAATTATCCATAAAGCTAAATTTAACTTGTTGCCGCTCATCGCCACTGGAACCAGATGGTAAGTAAAGTGAAGCAACGCTTAGTTTATCAAAATCAACTTGAATATAACGGCCTTCCTGATCAGCTGTGGCAAACCCCAGCCCATAATGCACTTTTTTAGGTTTAAGTTTGCTATAAATCGCAACGCCTGAATAACCTTTTTTTTCGGCATCAAAGTAATAGCAATGATAATCACGCGGATGAAAAATTTCATCGGTGAGTTGATCTTGTTGTGCTTTGGTTTCTTGTAAACACACGATGTCGGCTTGGCACGTTTGCAACCAATCATAAAATCCTTTGCGAGCAGCGGCTCGGATCCCATTTAAATTTAATGTTATAATGCGCGTCACGATCCACTCCATTATTGAGAAAAGTATGACTGAAAATCAACGCCAGTTTATTGAATTTGCGCTAGCACATCAAGCATTACGTTTTGGCACCTTTACCTTAAAATCAGGTCGCAACAGTCCCTATTTTTTTAATCTCGGCTGCTTTAATAGTGGTGCTAGTTTACGCGTTTTAGGGGAATTTTATGCAACCTGTATACAAGCTGCAGGTATTGAATTTGATATGCTGTTTGGCCCTGCCTATAAAGGCATTCCATTAGTCGCCAGCATTAGCATTGCGTTTAGCCAGCTTTATCACCGCGATATACCGTTTTGTTTTAATCGCAAAGAAACAAAAGATCATGGCGAAGGTGGGCAATTGGTTGGCAGTGCGCTGCAGGGCAAGGTTATTATTGTCGATGATGTGATCACCGCTGGCACGGCTATCAATGAAGTGTATCCTTTCTTACAGCAAGCCAACGCAGAATTAGCCGGTATTGCGATTGCACTCAATCGCCAAGAAAAAACCAATCAAGGCGAAAATGCGATTGCAAATATTGAAAAAAAATATGAGACGCAAGTGTTAAGCCTGATCCAATTCCAAGATTTGCTTGATTATTTGCAAGTCGATCAAAAAAATCATGCTACTTTAAAATTAATGCAAGCTTATTATCAGCAGTTTGGTTGTTAATGACTATCCACACCCAAAGTGATTAGAAATCAGGTTCTCTCTTCTCATCTTGCACGCATTCGGCATAAATCTTGCGGCATAGTAACAACCGATAAATAATGGTTCCCCGTATAGGCAAGTTCTACGATAGATTTGTCTTGAGGTAATTCATTTACACTATTGGTGTGGTTATATCTATTATCTTCATCACAGTAATGATAAACAAAGCCACTTTCCGGTAAGCGTGTATCAACAATGGCGATAGCTACATTAAATTGGCGTACTAGTTCAATAATTTCTTCATGACCTGCCCATTCACCATCTTTGAAACTATCACCTTGGATCCTGTGACGTAAAGACGTATGTGGTTCCATACCCGCAGGTACGGTACCTAAAAAATCATGTTGCTGTAATTGCATTTGATGAATTACCGCCTCATAAAAACAGTTACCGTTAGCTGTAACATCCTGTAACTCCCAACCAGGGATTTTACTGGGTCCTATACGAACTTGTTCTTTAGCAAGCCGTTGCGATTCTGCTGTTATCTCAGCGGGAATATCGTCTTGCCGAGAGCCTGCAAAAAAACCATGCTTTCCAGAGGAGGTAATGGCACGATAAGAACGTCTTGCTTTTATAGGTGCTATTTCGAACTGGGCTAAAACGGCAAGTGCTTGTTCATCATCTTCTTCTGTATTGTTAAGAATTTGATTACTCTGATTATAATATTTACAAATTTCTAGTGAGTCAGTATCAGGCAAATTATAATGTTTGCAAAGTCGCAATACATTTCTTTCCATGGCGCTAATCCAGCGCTCAACATGGCTTCTAATCATTTGCTGACTTTCGAGTAAATTGAGTAACAATGGTGGTGGCTCAGTTGTCAGTGTGCCTTGATGAATTAAATTTAATACGTGGCCTATGACACTTAATTTACCATCAAAAAAATTCAGTCGTTCTTGTTGCTTAATTAACTCTTCGTTGGTAATTTTTCCATCTTTTGCTTGAATTTCTAATTGACGATACACGCGCGTAATATCACCCCGTAATAGGGCAATACGGTTGTTTAACACTTGTAGTAATCCAATTGTAATATGCCAACGTTCAATGGAGCCTAGATCTGTTTTTAATCGCTCAATTTCGCGATCATGCGTTGACCACAATGCTCGCATATCCTGCCGTGAAGGTTTAGCTTCTGCTAATTTCTTACCTTGCAATGCAAGTGCTGTTTGCTCTGTAATAGCAAAGCTAATTTTTGGATCAGTCTTGCCTTGAGTTTGCTTACTAATTTGCTGTAAACGCTGCACTTCATATTCGCTAGCAAAACGTACTGGTATTTTTTTATCAGGCCGTTCATTACTAGCATAAGTATGCGTTATTGGTACGACTGTTGTTTCATCATTAATATTAAGCTGTAATTCTCGTGGATAAATAATTTGCAACAATGTTAGGCCAAGTGGGTTACCTTCTTTATCCGTTGCCGGCAAATCATCTAGCCCAGAAGGATTAGCATCCTTCCATAATAGTCGATTCAATTCCATGAGCAATTCTTCTGAGTTTTCAGGGAAACGCATCTCGTCTAAATTAATAAGTTGGTCACGTTGCATAATCGCTCGTAACAACAAACTAGCAATCATGTCGCCTAACTGATAAGCACTGCGTTGGCTTAAGCGTGCTAAAACAGGTTGGTAAAGTTCACAAAAAAATAAGGTACAAACTTTAAGCGGATCTTTTTCTTCCGAATTCGCAGCCACATGGCTTAATAAATGACTCCAATAAATAAACGCATTGCGCACGCGGGTATCATCTGGTTTATGATGCATTAGTTCTTTGTAAAAATGTTTAATATGTAAAATACGTGGGATAGCATCGATTAAACCAGCATGCTCTTCAACATGATGATGCGTTTTTTCGATCCCTTCATAAATTGTTTTAGCAACTTTCGAAACACCTTCTAATAGCTTAAAAGCTGCTAAACCATAAGGAAAAAAGATTGCCCCACCTTCTATAAGCATTGATGCAAAGTTCAATGCCTTCATCGCATACTCATTATTATGTGGGTCATCTTTTTTGTAAGGTGATTCAAATGAACCAAACTCTTCAGCGGGTTTAAATTGTGCTTTAAGGTATGGCTCGATTTCACTTGCTGCTGTATAACCGCGTAAACGCGAATATAATGCGGCACGAAAACAACTTGCCGCAGAATTCGCCATGACGCCACGTGGCTTTGTTTCTTTTACTAGCGTATCTTTAATCTGTTGTAAATGATTCATCAAGGTGGTGAGCGCCTCTTCAGGTATCGCGCAATTTGCTGCAAACATCGTTAAAGCATGTTGTAACATGGCAAAAGTATCAAGATAACTGGCTTGCTCAGGAAATTTGTAACCGAAGGAAATACCTTCTTTTTGATACTGCTTAATAGCTTCAAGTACTTCATGAGCAAATAATTGTAACCGCTCTGCTGCATTTAAAGTTGTTTGGTTATCACGCTTTTGCTTAAGTTCTTTAATAGATAAATCACCATTACAACTTGATTTTAACCAAGGTATTAACATTTCTTCTAATAAAAAGACTAAATGGTTGTCATGTGTTTTTTCCAGGCGTTGGTACCATTGCTCTAGTTCAGCATCGCCAGCAATAATTTTACTTCTGCCGTGGTTTGAATCGAGGCGAATTGCTTCAAAAACCTGCCATTTCTCTTCTTCAGTTAAAAGGTAATCGTTCAGTAATAAATGTAGATATTCTTGATTATCTTTTAATATTTGTGGTGAATAATTTCTACCATCTAGCTTAAAGACATCTCGTGATTGTAATAGCTGCATAAAAGCGGCGTAAATTTCCTGTGGTGTTGCATTAGGAATTTCTAATTTTACCATTTTTGCTGTAGCCATCGCATGCTGATAATTCTCAATTTCCTTAACTTTTGCCAGTATTTTTTCAAAATCCGCATACATTGAGAGGTCATCATTGAAGATACCACAATACAAATAATACTGATAAATATCCTTCAGGGCCTTAGCTTTTGCCCCCACAGGTTGTGATAATATTTTTTCAATACCCTTATGGCTTGAGGTGCTATAATGTAAGCCAACACGATACCAATAAAAAGAAGTATCTTCTGGATAAGCCGAAGACACCAGAGCAGAGCTCTCTTCAATAATTTGACCAATTCGAACGGCATTTTCTGCAGGGGAGCAAGTTTTCCCCACGAAAGGTTGTAAGCCAATGCGTGACCAGAGTAATAATACACGATCATTCAGCGGCTGACGCTGTAAAAGTGTGGCACGTTGTGGATCACCGCTGAAGGCTTCATACAACCATGTCATCGCCTGCGTTATGTCACATTGAGAAAAGTTTTGCGTGATGGTTTGATTTTCATCAACTGAATAAACAAGCGCGGTATCAGGTTGCTCAATTAACCGTTTTAGTAAAGCTTCATGATGGGGTATCAAACCATATTCTCTGTTTTCCATTTGCGCACGTAACCAGGCAATCGTTTGATGAGTTAAGTTAGTCTGATTAAATAAATGATAATGAACATTGGCTAATAATCTTAGTAAATTCTCTCGTTTACTCTGCAAAATAAATGAGAAGAAAACCCCATCAATTACATCCGCTATAATAAAGGTCAAAAATTTAAGTAGCTGTGTGTCATTTAGTGGTTTATCTTTTAAAACAGCATGATAGATTCGAACTTTATCGTTAACAGCCAGGACTGGAGCATATTCTCCCTTGCAAAAAAGTGCAACCTGTGGACTATTTGTTAACATATCTATCAGTTGAGTATATTTTTCTGGCTTTGCATATAATCGGCTAAAAGTGTTTCGATCTATGATGAGACGCTTTAGGGTAGGCAATTGAGTTAACAAGGTTGTTAAGTTTACCCAAGCTGCATCAGAAAAACTATGAAGATCATTTCCGCTTAGATCCAGCTGC
>CAYGTS010000158.1:0-5404 GCA_964352905.1 uncultured Legionellales bacterium
TTCAGATTTGGCGATAAAAATGGCGAAAATATTTTTGAGAAAGCGCAGTTTATGCGTTATAAATGAGCATTTCGATAAAAGATTTTCGCCGTTTTTAGCCCAAACGCCAGTCCTCTTGATAAGCGGGGATCAGGGCGCTCCCTGCTACGGAGTGAGTAAGTTACAAAGGCGAGTGCTATAACAATTACCTTAAGGATAAAACGTGTTCAACACCTTTCTACAAAAACGCAAACCACTGCTGGCTTTCCTAGGTTGGTTCATTGTTTGTAACAGCATCTTACTGTATGTGATTGGGGTGCGTTATCTTGAAAATCTTTCTTATACCGTGGATATTCACGGTTCATTGGCGCTGAAAGATACTATTATTATTTGGGTGTTTATTATGACCGCTTACCTTGGTCACTTTGCCTGGTTAGCGACCTTAGCCAGTTTACCGAGTTTGTTGCTCATCCTGTTTTGGCCCCAAACTGCCTTGGTTAAAACCATCGCGATTATCGTATCGAGTTTTTTACTCTACGTGGTTGTTATCGATACCTATGTTTATGCTCTCTATCATTATCATTTAAACGGTATTATTTGGCACATGATCACTAGTGGTGAAATTCGCGGTGTGTTTGGTTTTACTGCTTATGAATGGATGTTACTGGTTATATTTTTATTCAGCATTATCGTGATAGAAATCATTATTGCTTTATTTTTGGCACGTGTGTTAGCGCGTCAGCGGTATCCAAGGTGGCGGCGATTTTTTTGGCTAAGTTTTCTTGTGAGTTGGTGTATATCTTTTATTTTATTTTTTGCAGCGATGCTGCATCATTATCGTTTTATTAGTGATGCTTCACGCGCGCTTCCTTGGTATAACAATATGATCGCAACTGTTTTGCCGCCCGATACTATGGTGCTGATGGTTAAACAAAATGCAGAGTATTTTCTACAGGCGCGCCAAGCGACGCGCCCGCTTAATTATCCGTTAGCGTCCTTACAGTGTAAAGCGCCGAAAAAACCGCTGAATTTAGTGATTATTATGATTGATACCTGGCGTTTTAATATGCTCACTCACGATGTGATGCCCAAAGTGAGTCAATTTGCACAAAACGCCTGGGTTTTCAATCATCACATGAGTGGGGGGAATTGCACGGGGCCTGGGGTGTTTAGCTTCTTTTATAGTATTCCTTATAGCTATTGGACAGCCATGCTTGAGCAAAAGCAAGCACCGGTTTTTATTAGGCAACTCTTAAAGGATCATTACCAAACAGGTATTTATGCCAGTGCCGAGTTAATTATGCCTGCCTTTAATAAAACCGTGTTTTTGCCTGTTAAAGACTTACAAGTAAAGACCAAAGGCGATCAACCTTATGATCGTGATCAAACCATTACCAAGCAATTTCAAACTTTTTTAAGCAAGGTTGCTAGAAATAAAAAACCATTTTTTGGTTTTTTATTTTATAATTCAGCGCATGCGATTACCTTTCCACCGGATTTTAAGGTTAAATTTAAACCGTATTGGAAAAAATTAAACCGCTCGCAATTAACCCAACATAGTGATCCTACTTTGTTTTTAAATCGCTATAAAAACGTGGTGTATTATATTGATGGCTTGGTTGGCAAAGTGTTAGCCGATTTAAAAGAAAAGGGTTTATTGCAAAACACAATGGTTGTCATCACAGGCGATCATGGGCAAGAGTTTAATGACACCCATCGCAATTATTGGGGACATGCCAGCAACTATACGCGTTTTCAATTACAAACGCCGCTGATTATTTATTGGCCGAGCAAAAAACCACGGGCATATGATTATTTAACCACCCACTATGATCTTGTTCCGTTTTTAATGAAAAATGTGTTAGGCTGTGATGTCGCTGGTCAAAATTATTCGGTGGGTAAACCCTTACTTAAATCAGGTGAGCGGCCCTTTTTTATTGTCAGTAGCTATATTGATACCGGCATCGTGCAAAAAGGTCGTTATACTACGATTTTACCGTCGGGCGAGTATGTGATTTATAATGCTATGGCAAAACCCATGCCGAATGCTACACTAGATACCGCTATTCTTAAAAAGGCGTTTGAGCAGATGCAATTATTTTATCGTTAAGGAAAATTGCGCATGAAAAAGATGATCATTATCCTAGTGTGTTTAGTGTTTACAGGGTGTGCCAGTTATCGTGCTGAACAACGTGAGCTGCATTGTTTACCTGGTAGCAAGTGTTTTGATAAATTGCCACCGCAGCAGCAAGAAATCAAGCGTGAGAAATGGTTAGGCCAGCGCCAGCGCATGTTAGATTACCAGGACAACGTACGCAATCCTTTTCAGTGGATCATCAGGCCAATTACGAGTTATTAACAGGTTGAAATGTTTATGGTTTTAGATTTAACCTCATTGCAAAAGGCGATTGATTCATTGCAAGCCGTGTTGGCAGAATATAGCAAAGATACTAGTAATAGCTTTATGCGCGATGCATGTATACAGCGTTTTGAATACACTTACGAACTAAGCCATAAAATGCTACGCCGTTTTTTGCAACAAACAGAAGCAAGCCCCGGCGAAGTGGATAAAATGTCATTTCCACAGTTGATCCGTACAGGAGATGAACGAGGGTTGTTGTTAAATGGTTGGGATGTTTGGAGTCGTTATCGGGTTGCGCGAGGTACAACTTCACATACTTATGATGAAAAAAAAGCACAGAAAGTCTCTGCCATTATTCCAGATTTTTTTAAAGAGGCGCAGTGCTTACTAAAAAACTTGCAAAACCATGCAGCCGAAAATTGATTTACAAGCCAAGCATTATAAAATTGTTGTGGATATTCTCAGCCAAATCATCCCGAATCATGAGGTTATTGTTTTTGGCTCGCGCGCAACTGGCAAAGCCAAGAGAATGTCTGATCTTGATTTATGTATTATCGCGAAAGAAAACCTATCCTTTAAAACACTTGCCGAACTCGCTGATGCCTTTGATGAATCGCTTTTACCCTTTAAAGTTGATATTGTAGAATGGCTAGATTTGGATGAAACATTTCGTAAAATTATCCAGCATGATGGTATAAAGCTTTGTTAACCAGGGAGATGTTATGATCTCAGAACTATCGCTCATTCTTTTTGCCTATGTTATGGGTTCACTCACCACGGGCTATTACCTTGTAAAATGGTTAGCACACAAGGATATTCGCCAAGAATTCAGTGGTAGTGTTGGTGCCAGTAATGTTAAACGCATTTTGGGTAAAAAAGGATATTACCTAACGCTTGCTGGCGATATTTTGCGCGGTTTTGCCGTGATGGCGGTGGCTAAAATGGTGCATGCTACCGATTGGTGCCAGGCCTTGATGTTTTTAGCGCTCGTGGTTGGGCATATTTGGCCAGCGCAATTGGGCTTTAAAGGCGGTAAAGGTGTGACGGTTGCCCTAAGCGGTTTATTGATTTGGAACTACCCATTACTCTTGCTCTTGGGTGGCTTGATTTTATTGTTTTACCTGATTTGCCGATCCGTAAAACGCGCGGCAGCCTTAGCGATGCTGCTCATGCCGCTAGCATCATTTTTTTTAATGCAAAATGCTTGGCATTACTTAATATTATTGCTCGTTTCGATTATCATACTCTACGCACACCGTGAGAATATTATAGCCGCTACAACGGAGTTAACGTGAGAACTGAGAATAACTTTACTTATAAAATCGCTGAACAAGAGGGTGAGTTTACCCAAATTCATCGTTTGAATTATGAAACCTTTGTTGAAGAAATTCCCCAGCATCAACGTAACCCGGAAGGGATTTTAGTTGATAAGTTTCACGAACAAAACACCTATCTGATTTGCTTAAAAGGCGAAGAAGTGATCGGCATGGGGGCTATCCGCACCGCACGACCGTTTTCACTTGATCAAAAATTGGGCGGAGTTGATCAGTATATCAATGTGCCGTATCAAAATATGGCGGAAATCAGATTGTTAGTCATGAAAAAAGACTATCGCTTTAGCCGTGCTTCGCATAATTTATTGATTAAAATTATCGAATTCTGTTATACAAATTATTACGATCTTGGTATCGTATCAGCCACGACCAAACAGTTAAAACTCTATGCGCATATGGGGTTTGAAGCATTTGGCCCATTAGTGGGCGATGAAAAAGCCCAGTTTCAACCGATGTTTATTAAGAGAAAAACCGTGGAACAAAAATTTCCTCAAGTGATGAGCAACAGTAAGAGTATGGATAACGACGAACACGTTTTATTACAACCAGGCCCTGTCAAAATTAAACCTGAAGTGCAGTGTGCTTTTATTGAACCCAGTATTTCTCATCGCAGTGAGCGCTTTAGGTTGCTTTTACAAAACTGTAAAAAATTACTGTGTGAATTAGTTAATGCGCAACATGTTGAAATCATGATGGGTAGTGGCACGCTGGGGAATGATATTGTGGTTGGGCAGTTACTACAATTACCGGGGCGTGGGTTAATCATTAGCAACGGTGAATTTGGGGAACGATTAATCGATCATGCTACGCGCGTTAATGCTGATTTTACACCGCTGCGGTTTGAATGGGGACAATCGTTCGATGCTCAATTAGTCGAGCAAACAGTGCAACAACAGAATTATCAATGGCTGTGGGCTACCCATTGTGAAACTTCAACCGGGATTATTAATGACATCGCTATATTAAAAACACTTTGCCAAAAATATAATGTACTGCTGGCGCTTGATTGCACCAGTTCGATTGGTACGGTGCCAGTGGATTTAAATGGTGTGTTTTTAGCATCAAGTGTGAGCGGCAAAGGTTTGTGTAGCTATGCAGGGCTTACGATGGTTTATCACCAGCAGCACTTACCGGCTGCCCGCAAAAGTTTGCCACGCTATTTAGATTTACGAGAATATATTAGCAAAAAGGGTATTCCTTATACACTTTCATCACATTTATTGCGCTCTTTAGAGCAAGCTTTAATGAGTGAGCAGTATTTAATACGCCAAAAAGACATTAAAGCATTATCGCAATGGTTGGAAGCACAATTATTGCAACTCAATATTAAAGTGATTGGCAAAGTAGGCGATCGTAATCCCGCCGTGATTACCATGGAATTACCTAAAACTTTACAGTCCTCGCACGTGGGTGATCAATTGGTTAAACAAGGTTACATTTTGAGTTACCAAAGCCAATATTTAGTTGATCACAATTGGTTACAAATTTGTTTATTTGGTGGCAGTTATACTCAGGCGATGTTTAATAAAATGTTTGTCGTGTTAAACCAGTGTATTAAAGACGCGCAAGCTAGTACCGTTTCAATTTAATTCTGAACGATCCTCTAAGAAGTACATCGCCATTGCGACTGCCGCACTTCGTTCGCAATGACATGCAATCAAATTTGTATTTTTACACAGTAACTATTCAGTAAATTTGAAGGTGAATTTACCGAGAACGTTCAGATTTG
>CAYGTS010000159.1:0-5374 GCA_964352905.1 uncultured Legionellales bacterium
TTTTAATGTGAGATTGCCCAAATATGGCTGTTCCTCGCTACACCGGGAATTGCTAGGTTGGTACCAGTAATTCCTGGTGTAGCCCGGATGGTTTTTCCGTCACCGCGCATGCTCCTAACTAATTTCAACGTTAGTTCGGTACGTTTTTCAGCCCCAGGATAATTGCTTGCAATGACGTGCAATCAAATTTTATTGTATTTTTACACATTTTAATTTCGTGGGGATTTGTCACATTGCAAGCCCTAACAGCGAAGCGATGATCCAGCGAGTGGCTGTGCCGCCTGTGTTATTTTTTCGTGAACTTTATCATATAAATAGTTTATATTTACTTCCTCAGGCTCAGCATGATATGCAGTAACTATGTCCATGATGACATCAGGAACAGTAGAATTAAAGAAACCAATCGAATGTAATACCCGGTCCCTATCGTTGGTAAGTAACAAGTCATTGAAATCATTTGTTGGTAAACTCAACTCAGATAGCTTTGTGCGAAAACTTTCAGTCAAATTTTTACGCGAATTTTCTTCACTGATTTCTAACAAACGTAACAATAGTGCTATTAAAATCGCTTGTTGATCAGGTGAGCAATCTGAATTTAAAGAATTTAAATAAAAATAAAAGTTTTCACTAATATTTTTAGCTTCATGAGCAGTTTTAACAATACTTGCAGCAGCAATAATCCTGATTCCTGCTATATTTAAACAATTTCTGATTAAATTTCGATCATTGCTTGCAATAAATTCTTTTTTTTCTGAATTTAATAAATATGTAATTAATCTACTGTCCTCGCTCATTACAGCTTCCCTAAAAATCAATGCTACATTTCCTAAACCTAAGTTGTTAATAACAGCGATAGCGAGTTGTGGTGGCAAACTGTTTAGCAATTCAGCACTTCTTGCAGGAGAAATAATAAGTTCGTATTTACATTTCGCAAGATATAACATGTTACGTTGCTTGATTTTTTGCTCCTGAGTTAGTTGGTTTCTCTCATTAATTTTCTCAGAAATTCCTTCAACTGCATCTATTGCAAATAGTGCGGTTTTGTAGTCATCATTATCCAAACGTAGGCTGCAAATTTGATCACAAAAAAAATAGCGTAAACCGTGCTGCATAGCAGTTTGCAAAGCAGGTAAATCCTGTTGGTTAAACAAGGCAAGTGCAGGAATGCAAGCTCTTCCTTCTTCAACTGATCTTCTTGCACTAATGATTAGGGTGAGAAAGTCAACGCTAAGAATTTTTCTTATTTCTTCTTGTGCTGTTGGTGTAATATTTTTATTATCTAGCAACAAAGCTAACCCATTGGCTATGTTGAACAAGATGCTATTTTGTTCCGATTTCCCTAGAGTTCTATCTCTTTCTAACCTTTCTATTTCACGTATTAATGAGCTCATACTGCTAAGGCAGTCTGTAAGTTCCTGTTGTGTTACAGAATGACTTTTCAAGACAAGCATGTTTGCCTTAATCATTACATTCTCAAAGGTTTCCGCCTGACCAGCTTTTTTTATTTCAGATTCTGCTAACTCCTTAACTTTTGATAGTAATTCATTTTTTTCGTCTTCTGTTAATTTTTGAAATCCTTGGCCTTGCATAATATTAACTAAGCATTCGCAAATGATACTTTTGTCTTCAACTGTATGCCTATTATAGGCTATCGTTTCACAATAAAATTTAAATACCTTTTCTATATCTGCAAAATTCACCCCTGGTAGCATCATAAGTGATTGGCATTTTTTAGCTAATTTTTTTAGTAAATCACGGTAATTCTTATACATTATTAAATCATAGTTATTTGGGAACTGTACTAAAGCCGCCCATACTGTTAAGAGTGATTTAATATTACTGTTTTTTTTATCAATCATTGCGCTCATAATAATATGTACATCACGGTTGGCTTTCCCGTCATATTCAGAATAATAATGAAAACGATTAATTTCTTCTGCAATACTTGTTAGTTGTTTACTTGATAAAGGCTTTTTCAAAATTGCTATTAATAAATTTGTGGTTTTTTCTGGGTTTTCTAAATTTTTACTTCTATCTTGGCTTAGATCATTATTAAGGATTTTACTAGGTAAAGATTGAATGGCTTTTGCTATTGCGGCATCTATTACAGGATCATCTTTAGCATTAAGATAGAGTTGATACATATCAATTAGTCGTTTAATACTTTCTAATTTATTAGAATTTTTTATAAAAATAATTAATACGTTTCTCGTTTTTAATATTATCGTTTGCTGCTGCTCTGTATTCGCTTTATGCTCTGCTTCTTGAAGTTCTTTTTGCAATGTTTGTAAGATTTCTAAAAATCTATTTTTTGCTTTTGTTATAACTTGGTCATCGGTAAATTGAATACAGGGTTCATACAATTCAACTAGCTCTATAATAAAATCAAGCTTGTTATATTGTTCCATAACGAAGATCAGCGCTTTTTGCACAGCTTTTGTTTTAGCTTCTTCTTCTACATTATCCGCAACATGATATGATTCTCTTGTCTTAACTAGATTGCTAGATGGTGCTGGTGTTTCTGAAGATGCCTTATGTTCTTGTTCAGTAGATTTGGCATTAGTTACGGCGGGTGGTAAAAGGTTCAATAAAGCTTGAACTGCATCCTTAGGGAAGGTATCTTTTGGGAGTAATATAAGACTCTCTATAATTTCTTCAATTTTATGGGAAATAGTACTACTATACACTGTTATCTCTTTTGTATTATGTTGATATGCTATAACGACTTTTTAATTTAATTTTTACCGATCCAAGTAGTTGCACTAAGCTTGTGTTATTACGATCTAACAAAACTATAGCATAGCCTTGTAACTTGTAATTAAATGACACTGCAATTGCTCATATCGTGTAGTTAAAATCGAACATATTTTACTCTGCTGCGAATAAATTACAAGACTCTATTTTTGAACCCTCTTGTATGCCCACAACAATGGTTAAGCTAGCTTGGAATTGATCTTCTGGAATACTTTTTAAATTGCAATTAACCGCAGCACCACCCATCATTGGCGTAATGGCAATATTAAATTGTGTTTCACCTAACTGATTGCAAAGCACATTAAGCGTCATGTTGCTTGTGCCCTGTGCTGCTAGCATGGCAGTTTGATTATTTTCATTATCTTGTGTATCGGTGAAACTAACTTGCACGCTTAAAGGTGAAGTATTAATAAGATTAACTTTACACTGTGCCTGATTTGCCGCCTGCACACTTGTTACAAATAAAAAAGTTAACAGGCTGATTAATATAGATTTCTTCATTGTAAACACTCCTTTTGTTACAATGTTATTCAAGTATAGCCAATTTTACGGTTAACTCATCTTATAACTACTTGATTTTGTAATTGTTGTTTGGCAAACGCAGTAATATTTTCAAACGTGATGCGGGCAATATTAGTTAAGGCTTCTTCGGTTAAATAGGCCTGATGACTCGTAATAAACACATTAGGAAATGTTTGCAGGCGTAGAAATACCTCATCTTTAATGCCTTCGTTAGAATGATCGATAAAAAACAAACCTGCTTCGTGCTCATAAACATCTAAGCCCACACAACCAACTTTATTATGTTCAAGTGCGGCAATTAAGGCACGAGTATCAATTAATCCACCACGGCCAGTATTGATTAGCATCACATCTGGCTGCATTTGTTGTAGTGCATTTTCGTTAATCATGTATTTTGTTGCAGGCGTTAATGGGCAATGCAGGCTAATAATATCTGCTTGTTGGTAAAGCGTAGCTAAATCAACATAAGCAACACCTATCGATTGGAATTGCAAATTTGGCGCAATATCGTAAGCCAACACCTTACAACCAAAGGCTAATAATAGTTTTGCAACATGACCACCAATTTGACCGGTACCAATTAAGCCAACGGTTTTATGGCCTAAGTTAAAACCTATTTGCCCGGCAAGCGAAAAATCATGACGCTGCACTTTAGCGTGTGCCTGTAATAATTTGCGATCAAGCGCCAGAATCATGGCAATCGTAAATTCAGCAATCGCTGCTGGTGAATAACTAGGCACTCGCACCACAGGCAAGTTTTGCCTTTTTGCTGCAGCTAAATCAACATGATCAAATCCTGCTGAACGCAGGGCAATTAATTTTACGCCAACTTGTTTTAATTGATCGATTACAGCGGCATTTAGCTTATCGGTGACAAAACAGCATACTACATCAAAGCCTTGCGCCAAATGCGCGTTGTTTTGTTGCAAGCTTTCACTAAAAAAATGTAACTGATACTGCGCATGATTGGCTGTGATAAAAAATGGTTTTTCATAATCATGCGCACTAAAAATAGCGATTTTCATTTTTAATCCTCGTTTAAACTAAAGCGTAAATTTGATGCAACGGTTCTTAAGGCTTTCAAACCCTGAGGCGTCAGGTGACACTGTTTATTACACCTTCCCTGCCCAATATAATAAAATACATGTATATTTAGAACATGTTGCTGAAAATAAAGCGACTTTTATTTTAGGAAACAATTTTGAAGGTTGCGACCCTAAGCATGAAGGTAAGCAATTCGATAGATCCACTTAACACCTTCTTCGCCGTTGGTCACGTGAGTTAAATGACCCTAGCTCATGTTCATAGGCAGGCAACAAATTCGCTCGATGTTTTCCAAACAGTGTTGGCTTCGGTACAAAAGTTTCTGATTAAATTTAATTTTCTTAAGAATCGCTGCTTTCAAAGGAAATGAGATGTCACTTGAGAACTGTATCTAACTTGATAACCCCTAATTTGTACTATAATTAGGGTTATCCGGGTAATACTAGGGGTGGTTAAAATGAAGTATAAAAAAATTACGTTAAAGTTAGCAGTTGTGACGGCTGTGATCGCGTTTTTTTATTCGGTTGTTGCTTCAGCAGGGCCAATTTATCACTATAGTTTCACGAACAATACTAAAGATACGCTACATCTTGAGAAAGTAAATCAGTATTGTGTGCATAATGGAAAATATAGTGTCCCGAAATCTGTTTCTCCCAATCAAAGCGTAAAAATCTGGTTTGATAGAGACAAGTCAGGTGGTAGTTGCTCAGGTAGCTCTTACCTTGGAATAACAGTTTCCCGCGCATCACAGCCAGACAAGATTTGTAGCCTTTCTTTGTATATGGGGCAAGAGACTGATATAGGCAGAAATATTAGCCGCGGTGGTTGTGGACAATTTGATTTCGGTGATCATTACGACACAATACCAGGAACTGCAATTATAGTTTCTGACCCTATCCTATAATAACGCCCAAAATTTGACTACCCAAAGCAAAAATTTTGAGCGATGAGTACGAATGGCCGTTAGCTGTGCCAGTAATAAAATGAAACGGATACTGCATCAGTAATTCCCGGCGTGATGTTGAATGATTCAAGAACGGTCAGATTTGAGGCA
>CAYGTS010000160.1:0-5355 GCA_964352905.1 uncultured Legionellales bacterium
TGCCTCAAATCTGACCGTTCTTGAGTTATTCAACATCACGCCGGGAATTACTGTGTTTTAACACGCTCACCTCTCTGTTCCCTGCCACGTCGCTGCGCTCCTCGCAATGACGGAACCTTAAGAACAAATAGCATTAAAAGTCACAATAGTACTCAATCTTCTTGGCGGTGATCTGAATTTGAGGTAGCCATTTCCGATCCACTATTGTTGCTATCCTTGTCATAATAATTTTGCTGTTTATTACGTGCTGGATGACGTCTGCGACGACGTTGGCCACGACGACGATTATTATCAGAGTAACGGTTGCTATTTCGCTCTGTATTACTTGATTGATCGCCTGTTTGATCAACATAGTTTTGTGATGATTGATCAGTATGGGGTTGTTGCCCATTACCGTTATCGTATTTGCCGGCATTATTGTCTTGATAGTTTGCAGCCTGCGGCTGATGTGATGAACTATTATGATGACGACGCTTACTATGCTGTTGTCGATTTCGCGATTGGCCACCGCTATGATGACGGCGACGTGAGTCGCTTTGATGACGACGATTTTGATTATTGCGATTATAGCGCGGCTGTTGGTTTTTAGATTCGCTAGCCCCACCCATTAAAAATTGTAATAGCTTGGTTAACCAGCCGACTTTTTTAACTTTTTTAGTATTACTAGGTTTAGGTGCTGCTGGTGTTAGCTGAGTGATATCGATCGCTGGCGTTTCACTGCTAGTAAGATTAGCTTTACGCTCTTGCTCAGCATCAACCGGTTTATCAAGTTCAATCGCATGACTTTTGGTTGGCTGTCTTAAGCGCGGATCATCTTCGCGTAACCTGTCGATAGCATAATGTGGTGTTTCCAGGTTTGGGTTAGCAATAATGAAAATATCCACACCATATTCTTGTTGAGTTTGCAACAAATGACCACGTTTTTCATTAGTTAAGAACGTTGCGACCGATACAGGCACTTGTACCCGAACTTGGCCGCTATTTTCTTTCATAGCATTTTCACGAATCAAACGTAAAATCGATAGTGATAACGATTCAACACCACGAATATGACCATAACCGCTGCAACGTGGGCAAATCACCTGGCTTGCTTCTTCAAGCGAAGGGCGCAAGCGTTGGCGCGACATTTCTAACAAGCCAAAGCGTGAAATACGACCAATTTGAACACGTGCACGATCCATGCGTAAGGCATCACGCAAACGATATTCAACTTCACGTTGATTGCGTACAGGGATCATATCGATAAAATCGATAACGATTAAGCCACCCAAATCGCGTAAGCGTAATTGTCGTGCAATTTCATCTGCAGCCTCTAAATTTGTATTGAGGGCGGTTTCTTCAATATCACTGCCTTTCGTGGCGCGCGAGGAGTTAATATCGATAGTGACTAATGCTTCAGTATGATCGATAACAATAGATCCGCCAGAAGGCAATGTTACATTACGTTGAAAAGCTGATTCAATTTGGCTTTCAATTTGAAAACGATGGAATAAAGGGATCGCTTCGTCATAGTATTTTATTTTTTCAACAAAATCAGGACGAATAATTGCCATGTGACTTCTTGCTTTTTCATACACACTTTGGTTATCGATAATGATTTCACCAATATCCATGCGTAAATAATCGCGCAGCGAACGCATGATAACATTGCTTTCTTGGTGAATTAAAAAAGGAGCAGGACGCTCATTGGCCGCTGCTTGAATAGCTTGCCAGTGTTTCAGCAGTAAATCTAAGTCCCATTGTAATTCCTCAACCGAACAACCAACGCCCGCAGTACGTACAATCAAACCCATCTCTTCTGGCAGCTTAAGTTGATTGAGGACTTCACGTAATTCGTCTCGCTCATTACCTTCAATACGCCGTGAAATACCGCCAGCACTAGGGTTGTTAGGCATAAGAACTAAATAACTACCGGCAAGACTGATATAGGTTGTCAGAGCAGCACCTTTATTGCCACGTTCTTCTTTATCAACCTGAATAATGACTTGTTGGCCTACCTTGATTAAATCAGCAATCGATTCGCGGGTATTGGGATCAGGCTGCTTGCTATAATACGCTTCAGCAATTTCTTTGAGCGGCAGAAAACCATGACGATTGGCACCATAGTTAACAAAAGCTGCTTCAAGGCTGGGTTCAATACGAGTAATTTCACCCTTGTAGATATTCGCAATTTTTTGCTCACGCCCCGGTCTTTCGATATCAAGGTCGTAAAGTGCTTGCCCATTAACAAGCGCCACACGCAACTCTTCATGCTGCGTTGCATTAATCAACATCCTATTCATTTTTAATCTCTTTTACTTAATGCGCTCGACCAAACTTGTGGGGAAAGCCATAACTTACCTGGCGATAATTTGTTCATCCCAAGTGGGAGCGCGATTCAACTTTTTCGCTTCAGCAATTCCCCGTGTAGCGAGGAACGGCCATATTTGGGCATCTTACATTAAAAAGACTAAGAAATGTGCTCATTCACATATTTTAGAAACTGTGCGTGTTTCAGTCTTTTTAATGTTCTTGCCTTAAATCTGGCCATTCTTGAGTGATTCAAGATCACGCCGGGAATTACTGTTTTCGCTTACACTTTCGGTTTAGTGTAACAAGCCAAAAAGTATGAATTAACTGTTAAACTGCCTAGCTAGTAAAGGAACACTTTTTGTTGGTGTTTTGAATTAGCAAGGTAACCCTTTGATATTACAGAGTGTACTAACATGACAATCTGTTTACAAATTCGCTGGATAATATAGCAGGTAAGTTGATAACTATCAAATTATTATCGAATAGAACGAATAAAATTGTTAAGTGGACAGACTTATTCAGCAAATTTAATTGTGAATTTACCAAGAACGTTCAGATTTGGCGATAAAAACGCCAGTCCTCTTGATAAGGGGGATCAGGGCGTTCCCATCTGCAGGGTGAATAGTTACAGTGGACAATTAATAGCAAGTTATGGCAATCTAGCTGCCATATTTTTTAGCATAAGTTCAGCATGACCGAAAAACCACAACCCCACTACCTGAAAATTGACGAATCGGCACAAGCACAACGCTTGGATAATTTTTTGTTTAAGAAGTTCAAGAATGTTCCCAAAAGTTTATGGTATCGTTTGATTCGCAAGGGTGCCGTGAAAGTTAATGATAAAAAGACCGATCAAAAATATAAGTTACAACTCGGTGATACTATCAGAGTTCCTGCATTGCAAGACATGCTTAAACCCGTTGTTAAACTAACGCCCAAGCAACAAACACTAACACAGCTTGAAAAAAGTATTCTCTATGATGATCAAGATATTATTGTTATTAACAAACCCGCTGGTATTGCCGTGCATGGTGGTAGTGGCTTGGCTTACGGCGTAATAGAAGCCATTAGGGTAATTTATAATAAAGATGATATTGCCTTGGTGCATCGTTTGGATAGAGATACTTCCGGCTGTCTTTTATTAGCAAAACGTCATTCCATGCTGCGGAAACTGCATGAAATGATGCGAGAAAATACTATTCGCAAACACTACCAAACCTTGGTAAAAGGGCTTTGGCCAACGACTATTAAACATATCGATGCACCCTTGCGCAAGTTTCAATTACAATCGGGCGAGCGCATGGTTGTGGTTGACAAGACTGAAGGCAAGCCGGCCATGACGCTGGTGAGCAATTACCAGCATTTCAGCAATAGCACATTACTTCAGCTTGAATTAAAAACCGGTCGCACCCATCAAATCCGTGTGCACTGCCAAGCTTGTGGTCATGCGATTGCGGGCGATGAAAAGTATGGCGATGCAAACTTTAATCAAACATTAAAGGCGGTTGGTTTAAAGCGCTTATTTTTGCATGCCAAAACCTTAAGCTTTGCTCATCCACGTAGTGGAGAAACACTCACTATTACAGCAGCATTGCCAGCAGAATTAGCTCACGTTATCACTAAGCTGAATGATCCCAAGATCGATCAGTAAGTTGCCTAATGCTATCATCGGCAAACCCAACACCGTTGTAAAATCTTTGCCTGACATACGCTCAAACAATAGCGCACCTAAGCTTTCTGCTTTAATGCTACCGGCACACTCAAAGGGTTGATCGTGTTTAATGTAGTAATGAATCAATTCATCAGAAAGCACTTTAAAAGTAATTTCAAAGGTTTCTAAGTAATTAAATTGTTGCTCTTTTGCTAAACAACACACGTGCAAGCCAGTATGAAATTGCATGGTTCTACCACTGGCTGCGCGCAATTGCTCATAAGCGCGTGCCGCATTGCCGGGTTTACCAAAAATATTGCCAGCAACACTTGCGACTTCATCAGCTGCAATAATTAGGCTGTCAGGATATTGTTCGGCAATTTTGACTGCTTTTGCGCGAGCTAAGCGTGTCACCAAGTTTTCAACCGTTTCATCGGGCAAGACAGATTCATTAATATTGGCTGGAATTGCGCGAAAATTTAAGCCAAGACGTTTTAATAATGCCATTCTAGGTTGTGATTGTGAGGCTAAAATTATATTCATCGTCTATCCTAATATGGTATTAACTTGGTATTTCTTGATAGCTAGCAGTCTCTATCAATGATTTTTAATCATAAATCATATGGTTACAGCTTGCTTTGGTTAATCAACACAAAGTAAGGTCTGTTTACAATTAGCTCTGCTAAGGCAGAGGTCGCTGATTTTTGAGCGCTAATCATCAGGTTACATGTGAGTAACTGGGCAGCTGAGCACAAAAAATCAACGAGATATGCCCTGCAGAGTAGAATTGTAAACAGGCGCTACTAACAAGCGCAAATTTTTTTGACACTTCAACAACATAACGATAGAATCGCCGACCATGTTAGAGACAGAATTTACAGCTGAAATTGATCCAATTCAATATGCCAAAGAATCAAGACATCTTTGCGTGCATTTGCCATTGCAGCAATTTAAACGCTTACAAGAAATAGTAGGTTGTGAGCCGCAGCCTAATCTTATCGCTTGTGATTTGCGTTTTACCTTAAATGAGCAAGGTGTTGCTACAATCAAGGGTAAATTTTCAGTAGAAGTGGAGTTGCAATGCCAGCGTTGTGGGCATACTTTTACCACTGTGTTACAAGCAAATTGTGAATTATACCCAATGGTAACCGAGCAGCAAATGGCATTACTCGATAATGCCATGGATGTCTTAGTTACTGCGGGTGAAAAAATTAACATTATCGATATAATCGAAGATGAATTAATTGTCGCTTTGCCCATGTTTGCTAAGCATGCAGAGGCTGAGTGCCAAGTTAAACTTGATAATACTATTATCTCAGGTGATAGTAATAAACCTTTTGCTGATTTAGCAAATTTAATGTAACTATTCAGTAAATTTGAAGGTGAATTTACCGAGAACGTTCAGATTTGGT
>CAYGTS010000161.1:0-5340 GCA_964352905.1 uncultured Legionellales bacterium
TAATGTGAGATTGCCCAAATATGGCTGTTCCTCGCTACACCGGGAATTGCTGATGTGCCAAACTTGCAAGCACGCGGCCTTACAGGTCGGATTGAGGTGGAGTAGGCTTTTAAAGTGCAGTTTAATCAAAAAGTTACAGGGCATTGAAAATAGCAGTCATAACATATATACTTTAAAGTATATACTAAAAAGGTGCTGTAACATGAAAACTGCAAAATTGTTTTTCAACGGACAAAGTCAAGCTGTGCGTTTACCCAAAGAATTTCGCTTTGATGGCAACATGGTTTTTATAAAAAAAATGGGCAGAGCCACTATTTTATTGCCTATTCAAAATAGCTGGGATTTGTTATTTGAAAGTCTTAATGATTTTTCTGATGATTTCATGCAAGAAAGAAATCAACCACCACAACAACATAGGGAAGATCTTTTTTAATGAAGTATATGCTTGATACTAATATTTGTATTTATATCATTAAGAATAATCCAAAAAGTATTGCTGAGAAATTTGCCTTACTTGATATTGGTCAAGTTTGTATCTCTTCTATCACGCTATCTGAGCTGATGTATGGCGTTGAAAAAAGTCAGCATATTAAAAAAAATAAAACCGCGTTAGAAAAATTTACTTTATTACTGGATGTCATGGCATTTGATGATAGTGCAGCAAATCATTATGGAAACATTCGTGCTTATCTTGAAAAAAAAGGCACCGTCATTGGCCCACTCGATCTTATGATAGCCGCACATGCTAGATCGTTAAGTTATAAACTAGTCACTAATAATGAAAAAGAGTTTTTACGTGTTCCGCAGTTAAAAATTGAAAACTGGGTTGCTGATGTTAACATTACAACATCATGCTAAAAAAAAGCGTAACTTCACCCAGCAATTCCCGGTGTAGCGAGGAACAGCCATATTTGGGCAATCTCACATTAAAAACACTAAAAAATGTGCTCATTTATTATGTGTAAAGCGCGTGTTTTAGTGTTTTTAATGTGACCTTGCCTCAAATCTGACCGTTCTTGAGTTATTCAACATCTCGCCGGGAATTACTAAACTTTACCCAGATCCCCCGCTTTCGCGAGGACTGGCGTTTGGGCTAGAAACAGCGAAAATCTTTTATCGAAATGCTCATTTATAATTCATAAACTCCGCTATTTTTTGGAATTTTTAACGTGTCCTTGCCTCAAATCTGACTATTCTTGAGTAATCAGGCATTATGGCGGGAATCGCTAAATTCATTCTGTCATTCAATCGCCCTACCCCCGCAACTTCGCCAACTCTGGTGAATTAGGATAGTTTAACTCTAAGACGCGCAAGGCATCGTTGGCTGGGCCATCTAACTGTAATTTACGATTAGCCACTACTATAATGCTTAAAGCTTGTTGCACGACGGGACTATTCGGGAATTTGCGCACAACTTCGCCGGCACGGTTGGAAGCTGCCACATATGCGCGTTTTAACATGTAAAATTGCGCGACTTGCAAATCATGCTGCGCGAGCATATTGCGCAAGAAAATCATGCGCTGTCTTGCATCGGGCGCATAACGGCTGTTTGGATACAATTTAATTAATGTTGCAAAATCTTGATACGATTGTTTGATTGCACGCATATCACGCTGCGCCACATCAAAGCGAAAAACTTTCGCTAGGAAACTGCGATTTTGATTAAAGTTGGATAAACCCTTCATGTAATAAGCGTAATCAACATTGGCGGCACGCGGGTAAAGGCGAATGTAACGTTCCGCAGCAAGACCGGCCTCAGTATAATTACCATCCATATAATACGCATAAATAATATTATATTGGCCGCTTTGATTATATTGGCCAAACGGATAATTAGCATCGAGCGCTTCAAAATTTTTCGATGCAGTTTTATAGTTGCCTTTCGCTAATGCGCTCATACCATTGTGATATAATTGGCTGGCGCTATAACCACGGTATTGTGCTAAAGGATCAACGGTACCCTTATTGGTACAAGCCACTAACATGAGTGATAAAAAAAGAAGTAAGAATATTTGTTTAATCATGTTTATACTACCCATTTGCGCATTCAGCCGCCAAGTATAACTAAATTTAATACGAGAAGACCAGAACTTTAGAGGTATTTGTGAAAGAACTCATTGAGCTGCAAGCCATAATCCCTGATACGTTACGCGGGCAACGCCTCGATAGCGTGTTAAGCCAATTATTTCCAGATTATTCACGCGCCTGTTTGCAAAATTGGCTTAAACATGAATTTATTTTGCTGGATGGCAAACTGCAAAAGCAACGCTATAAGGTGCAAGGTGGTGAGCAGATTGCAATCACTGCAACCTTAGAAAATCAAAATACCTGGCAACAAGCACAAGCAATTGCCCTTGAAATCATTTATGAAGATGATGCGATTTTAATCATTAATAAGCCAGTTGGTATGGTGGTTCACCCAGGTGCCGGCAATTCTTCAGGCACATTATTAAATGCGCTATTGCATTATTTACCGCAAAATCAGGCGCTCGCGCGCGCGGGAATTATTCATCGCTTAGATCAAAATACCTCTGGTTTATTGATCATTGCCAAAACCTTAATTGCACAAACCGAGCTGACCCGACAAATGCAAGCGCGTGAAATAAAGCGTGATTATTTAGCCCTGGTGAGTGGTTTACTCACCGGCAGCGGCACGATTAATCAGCCGATTGGCCGGCACCCTGTTCATCGCACACATATGGCGGTGGTTACTAATGGTAAACATGCCGTGACACATTACAAAATTCAACAGCGTTTTGCCCACCATACGTTGTTAAAGGTATCGCTGGAAACTGGTCGCACTCATCAAATTCGTGTTCATCTGACTTACCAAGGTTATCCAATCGTGGGTGATCCCGTTTATGGGCGTAAACACATTGCAAAAAATTTGAATGTTGAGTTACGGGATGCGCTCATGGCATTTAATCGCCAAGCCTTGCATGCTTATCAACTTACATTGCTTCATCCACTCACGCAACAAAGCATGACCTTCACGGCCGAGTTACCACAGGATATGCAACAATTATTAGATTTACTAGCTGAGGAAGTAACATGATTAAACCTAATTGGCCAGCCGCCCCAAATGTGCATGCCTTTACTACAACGCGTGACATACCGGGTGTCTCGTTGGCGCCTTTCCAACATTTTAATCTTGCAGAACACGTGACAGATAATGCAACGCATGTAGCGCAAAACCGCGATTATTTAGTTAAACAGTTTGGCTTGCCAGATAAACCGTGTTGGATTAACCAAGTGCATGGCAACGTTGTCGTCATGGCTAATCATGATAATACGACCGCAGATGCCTGTTACACCGACCGCAGAAACGTTGTTTGTGTGGTGCAAACTGCTGATTGTTTACCTATTCTCATCACCAATTTGCAAGGCACTGAAATTGCTGCAATTCACGGCGGTTGGCGCTCATTGGCGGCAAATATCATTGAAAATACCATTAATTGCTTTCAAACCCCGGCTGCTGAACTGTTAGCTTGGCTCGGTCCTGCGATTGGGCCCTGCCACTTTGAAGTGGGATCAGAAGTAAAAACAGCTTTTAGTCAACTCGATACTGGCTTAACCTCAGCATTTGCCGAAAAAATCAATCAAAAATATTTGGCTAACCTCTATCAAATCGCTACTAGTTTATTGTACAATGTCGGTGTTTCTGCTGTTTATGGCGGCGAATGTTGCACCTATTGTGATGCGGATCGATTTTATTCTTATCGCCGTGATCGGGTAACGGGCAGAATGGCAAGCATTATTTGGGTGTAGTCATTTAAGTCGCCTAGCGTAAACTACTCAAATAAGGTAAGCTAACAATCATCTTAGATCGGTCCACAACTTAAAGGGCGCCAACGTGAAAATATTCTTATCCATTTTATTCTCCTCACTCTTATTTTTAAGCAACGCCGCACTTGCAGAAGTACCTGCAGCAATGTTACAAACTGGCCAAAATTCCGTTGCTCAAATGCTTAAAAAGGTTATGCCTGCGGTCGTTAACATTTATGCCGAAGGCGATGCCAAATCAGCGAATAGTCCCTTTGCAGAAGGTGAAAATGCACCAACTCGCAACCAACACGGCAAACACTTTGTTAGCATTGGGTCGGGTGTTATTGTTGATGCGAGTCATGGGTATATTTTAACCAATGCACATGTGGTTTTTGATGCCGATAACGTAACAGTGACCTTAAACGATGGTCGTCGTTTTAAAGCCAAACCGGTTGGCATGGATACCGGTTTTGATATTGCATTATTGCAAATTAATGCCAAAAACTTAACCGCTGTGCCCTTAGGCAATTCCAGTAAATTAGAAGTCGGTGATTTTGTGACCGCAATTGGTAGCCCATTTAATTTAAAGCAAACTGTTACTTCCGGTATTGTAAGTGCGTTACACCGCAGTATTCATATCGAAGGCAATGAAGATTTTATCCAAACCGATGCATCGATTAATGTTGGTAGCTCTGGTGGCGCGTTGGTGAATATGCAAGGCCAATTGGTTGGCATTAACACCGCCATTTTAGCACCTGATGGTGGTAACGTGGGTATTGGTTTTGCCATTCCAATCGACTTAGTTCACCATGTCATGAATGAATTATTACAGTACGGTAAATTACAGCGCGGCATGTTGGGTGTGTTCATTCAAAACTTAACGCCTGATTTAGCGGAAAGTTTTAAATCTCCTGTTGCACGCGGTGCCTTAGTATCACAAGTTAATCCAGGCTCACCCGCCATGGAAGCCGGCTTACAAGATGGTGATATTATTGATAAAGTGAATGATATGCGGATTGATAATTCTTCAGAAATGCGCAATCAAATTAGCTTAATGCGCCCAGGCAGTAAAGTCACCTTAGGCGTGATCCGCAACGGTAAACAAACTGAATTGCATGCAACCGTTGCTAATGCCAAAACCTTTAAAGCACATGAAAATGCATTAAGCCAATCATTACTCACAGGTGTAACACTGCAAAAGTTTGATCAGCAAACGCTCCATTTTGGCCATGTTGAAGGTGTGCAAGTCGGTTATGTTGATCCGAATAGCGATGCTTGGTCTGCCATGTTACGCCCAGGTGATGTGATTGTTGCAGCAAACCAACAAAATGTGAAGTCAATTCCTGCGCTTGAAAAAGTGGTGAAATCCAATGACAAACGCTTATTGTTACACGTGATGCGACAAGACGGCGCGTTCTATATTGTGATCCCATAACAAATCCTACTGTGATCGCAACGACGAAGATCTTCGTCGTTGCGAATGCAGTTAAGCAATTGCAAGCTCCTCGCAATGATGGGGTAACAGTAATTCCCGGCGAGATGTTGAATAACTCAAGAACGGTCAGATTTGAGGCA
>CAYGTS010000162.1:0-5322 GCA_964352905.1 uncultured Legionellales bacterium
TAAAAAACACTAAAAAATGTGCTCATTTATTATGTGTAAAGCGCGTGTTTTAGTGTTTTTTATGTGACCTTGCCTCAAATCTGACCGTTCTTGAATCATTCAACATCACGCCGGGAATTACTGTATAAAGCTAAAGGGGTTGAGCAGATACTTTTAAAGTACGAGAATAACGCCACGCTCGCCAACATTTGCGCAGTGGCGTTAAATGAATGGCTTGGGTTAAAAAGGGGAAATCCACCTTGGCATATTCTTGCAGCCGTGATTGTTTTAAATGTGTATAAATTAAAATCGGCGCTAAATCGCGTTTTTGTGATGCTGTTAATAAACTTTCAGCAGTTCCAATATCCTCTTTGATTGTTTGCCAAAGTTCACGGCACAGTGTTTGAAAGTTGGAAGACATAGGTAGTTGCTGCAAATTTTCAATTTCAAGTTGGTGTTGTTGCACTAACTCGAGTGGCAGCATTAAATAATTTTTTTGTAAACTCATACGCAATTGGCACAGCATTGTAATTCTAGTTAGCGCGCTGGCAAGTGTGCTAAAAAAATTTTCATGAATATCTTTTGTGGTTAACACAGCCGCCTGCATTTTAAGATAGCAGGCATAAGTATGATTGCTAAATTTTTCAAACTCATGCTGGGTTTGAAAGGGTATTGATTGATTGCTGTGTAAAAATTGCTGCGCAATTAAACTTAAATTTTCTTGGAAAAAGTTTAAATTAGGAACACTTTTTTGCAAAGCAATTAAATCGGGATGCTGTGGATTTTGGGTGAAGTGCTGGCATTCATCAAGCCACCATTGTAATTTAGCGGTCGCCACGCCTTTATCGCTGCAATCATAAATAACATGATTAAGTTGATGCCAGAGCTTAGCCAATAAGATTAATTGTTGGCGCTGCTCGCTGTTGCAATAAAGCAAACTGTAATAGAGGCTGCTGCCGGCACGTGGGAATGTGTTATTCATCATCAATTTTAAAATGCGTATAATTTTCAAAAGGCACTTCAGTGGAATCACAATGTGTCACCTGCGCCATATCGGGGCCATGTTGTAACCAACTCAGTAGTTTTTCAAGGTTTTCTTTTTCACCGCAGGCCAGTATTTCAACACGGCCATCACTTAAATTCCGCACCCAACCTGTTAGATTTAATGCTTGTGCTTGTTCGCGCGTTGCTGCACGAAAGAAGACGCCTTGCACGCGCCCTTTAACAAAACTTTTGATACAGAGTTTCATGGTGATCTCCTTTTAATGCTAGGCTTGTTTTTTTGTGACACAAAGGCGATGTAAATCGCAAACAAGGTTAAGCTAATTCCCATTAATTGTAAGGTATTCACTTTAAAATAAAACAGTAAATAATCCCAAACATAGGCCAATACCGGTTGTAGTAATAATAGAAAACCTGCTAAATTCAAACTCACATAACGCAAGGAGCGACTAATCAGCAGCCAGCCTATTACTTGCGCTGAAAGCGCATATGCAATGCAAAGCAGTAAATTTTTACTATTGGTAATAGCAAAGCTAATATGCTGTAACAACATGACCATTGCAATGGTCATGCTGCTAATAAAAGAAATAATGCAAAGATTAATCATAAGCGGTAACGGTTTGCTGACGCGCTGCGAAACCCGTAGGAATGTAATGTATCCTGAATAAAATAAAGCAGCGAAAATTGCGAGCATCACACCGAAATAATAGTGCGATTGCACGATCTGATTATTTTTTTCAACGACCAAATATAATCCGAAAAAAGCTAGCGGTGCTGCCACAATAACTTTGGGGGATATTTTCTCTTTAAAAAAAACCATACTAATCATTAACAAGAAGAAAATTTGCAAATTGACCAGCAATGTAGCATTACCCATACCAACAAATAAAATACTACGATGCCATAGCATTAGATCAAAGCCAAAACAAATACCTGCTAAAATCAACGGCATTTTATTAATACCAGTAAGTTTAAATTTTTCGCGAAAAACAAAAGAAAAAATCAGTAAAATAAACCCCGCAAAAAACACGCGATAAAAGCCAATCGTGACAGGATTAAGTGTTGTTAGTTTTACAAATGTTGGTGCCAAGCTAATTAAAAAGATGCCAAATAAAAATTGCAAATAAACAGTAGGTGAAGCTTTATTCATGTAAGAGTTGTCGTAATTTTTGCAGGTAGCGTTCATCATTGAAATCCTGTGTTTGGTTTAATGCTTGCCACATTTCATCGCTAAGCACGCTCATCATAGCATGATCTGCGTGATGGGAATCAACCAATTTTGTTACTAGTTGTTTGTAAATAGCAACAATGCCTTGGGGGCGGTTGGTGGTTAATTGTTCCAGTAATCCTAAATGCATTGATAAATGAAGATAAGGGTTGATCCCTTCGCCACTATTTGCAAAATCACAGTCAACATAGTTAGAAGGATTTTCAATGTAATTAAGATATTCAGGATGTTTTTGAATGATGCTAATAATTTGCTGTTCAAGAGGTTGCAACGTTTGCCCTTGCTGGTATTTTTGCCAAATCTCATGAAAGGCCGCCCTGGGATCAATATTATTCAGATTAAACATGTGCAATCTCTTAAGACAATTTCATGGGTAAAATAACCATTTGCTGGCCTGCTAAATGTAAGCGGCGCTGCAGGCTGATCGCGGTATTATTATGCAATAATTTTTGAATCCAATTTTCTTTGCTAAAAAACAATTGGCAAGCAAAGAAGATACAATTAGGAAAATCTTTGCTCACTCGCTCACTTAATTGTGTGAGTTTTTCAACTGGATCGGTGCCATAATCACGGTAACAGGTTGCCGCAATACCTTGTTTATGTGCAAAATTTACAAAATAATTTAACTCTTTTTCAATGTTGCGTTGCATTTTTTGCATGACTTGGTCTTTGTTAAAACTTTCTACATCAACTACCCCTACTCTCACAAATACAAAATTTTTGAATTGATTAGGAAATAAACGCTGTGCCCATAAAATAGTGTGCATGCCAGCGCCACGACTCTTGTTTACAAAAAACACAGCGGTAGGTGCATTTTTATCAAGATTAGGCTTAGCACCTTTAACATCAGTTAACTCATGATCAAAAATTTTATCCGCAGCTTCTAATAAAGCGGCGGTATTTTTATAATAGCGTTTAATGCGTAGGCAAACATAAACAACGCCAAACGTAAATAAAATAGCAAACCAGCCACCTTCAAAAAATTTGCTGCTGACCGTCACAAATAAAATACTCAGGCAAATAACCAAACCAATAAAGGATAAACACAAACGCCCAAACCATTTGGCACTCGCGGTGCGGTTGGTATACCAGTATTTACATAAGCCCATTAAGGAAATTGAAAAGGTTAAAAACACATCGAAGCTATATAGTACAACCAAATAACTTACATGGCCGTTACTCCATAGCAAAATAAATAGCGCAGCAATTCCAAATACAATAATGCCATTTTGCGTGACTAAACGACTTGATAAATTACGATAACGATTAGGCACCCATTGATCAATCGCCATATTGGCTAATACCGCAGGACCGCCTAAAAAGCCAGTATTGGCGCCCACGAATAATAAGCCAGCTTCGAAAATAAGGGTAATGACCACAATAACATGGCCATAATGCCAATTTTGTAGAATTGAGCTAAAAGCAATCGCGTTTAAAGTTTTGCCCGGTTGTGGGTGTACGTGCCACAATAAATAAAGTAATGTGATACCGGCTGCAGTAAAACTTAAGGAAACTGCCATGTAAAACATAGTCCATTTTCCGGTGCGTACTCGTGGTACCGCAAGCGTATTAACATTATTAGAAACCGCTTCTAAGCCAGTATAAGTACCACCACCAAGCGCATAGGCGCGTAATAATAGTAGCACCACAAAAGTCCAACCCATGTGATTCGCCACGTGCCGAGTATCACTCACTGCATCGTTAACGATCAAGGGTAGCTGATTACCATGCACGAAAATGCCGTAAATAATTAAAAACAAATGCGTGATCACAAAGCCAATAAAAATTGGCATTAACACCTTAATGGATTCTTTCATGCCGCGCATGTTTAATAAAATTAGGATGAAAATAATTCCAGCTTCCGCCTCCAGTTTATAATGAAAAAAATGATGTGGTAAAAAACTAAAAATAGCATCAACGCCACTCGCAACAGAAATGGCGATCGTTAAAATATAATCAACAATGAGTGCTGCACCAGAGACTAAGCCCATATGCGGATTTAATAACTTTGTCGCTACTTTATAACCACCACCGCCGGTTGGAAATAATTCAATTACTTGGTTATAGGATAATGAAATAATGAATACAGTCACGGCAATTGCAACAGCTAAATACAATGCGAGATGATGATGGGTACCTAAGGCCAAAAAAGATTCAGCAGGACCGTAACTTGATGATGACAAGCCATCTGCACCCAAACCTACCCAAGCAAATAAGGCAATTAAGGCAACATTTTCTTGTGTTGCAAGATTGAGTGGGTTGCGGGGGGGGCCAATAATTAAGCGTTTTAGTTTTTCAAACATAATGTACTTTATATGCGCCTTTACAGCTAGATTTAATTTGGGATTATACCGTTGCTGTGTTGCAGAAATCTACAACTTTACTGAACAGTTAAAACCGTTTTATCATTAAACTCACACAAATCCGCGATAATGCATTGGTTGCATTTGGGCTTGCGCGCGAGACAGGTATAACGGCCGTGTAAAATTAACCAATGATGCGCGTCTTTTTTGAATTCATTGGGGATATTTTTTAAGAGATTTTTTTCAACTGCAAGTGGCGTAGCCCCAGGCGCAATGCGCGTGCGATTAGCTACGCGAAAGATATGCGTATCAACGGCAATCGTAGGTTGGCCAAAGGCCGTGTTTAACACAACATTGGCCGTTTTACGACCTACACCAGGTAAAGACTCTAAGGCTTCACGATCTTGGGGTACCTTGCCTTGGTATTGATTGAGTAAGATCTCACAGGTTTTAATGACATTTTTCGCTTTAGTGTTATATAGCCCAATGGTTTTAATTGCCTCTTTTAAGTTTGTTTCACCAAGTGAGAGTATGGTTTTGGCATCAGGTGCTTTGGCAAACAACGGTTGGGTGGCTTTATTAACACTCACATCGGTTGCCTGCGCTGAGAGCATGACAGCTATCAATAATTGAAACGGTGTTTGATATAATAGTTCAGTGGTTGGGTGTGGATTTTGCTGGCGCAAACGTTGAAAAATTTTTTTAATTTTAGCTTTATCCATGTGAATTATTTTTCCTGTGTATCTGCTCACGCCCTTTAGCTTTATATTGACCAGAACGTTCAGATTTGGTGATAAAAACGGCGAAAAT
>CAYGTS010000163.1:0-5298 GCA_964352905.1 uncultured Legionellales bacterium
CACGCATTTTGGAACTTAATTTTAGCAGATATTTAAATATGAGGGGATTTCTAAGCTCGCCATGCATTTCATACTAATGACTAGCTGCTTGATTGAGATTTATACCATGATGGAATCATTCTTTTACCAACGCTGCTAGTAGAGATAGATTGTTGTGCTGGTTGTCCTTCATCAGTAGTGACTGCTGCCCCTTCTTCATATGGAGCAGATGGGTCACACGAAGTATTGGCACTCTTTCCGGAGGTAAAAATAGCAAAACGCTCTTGCCCGCCAGGCAATTTTTTATGGGTTCGTTCGAAACTAATCATACGACGATTATCATCTGATAAATAGTAATGTATAGAACCATGATAAACTTCACGCCCAGTCCCTTTTGTTGCAAATCCAAGCACCTCTTTTGGTTTAATAGATACCATTTGCTGATTTTGTAATTGAAAATCACTTTGTATCAGCCCAGCAATAAATTTATATCTCTGATTAAGCATCTTACATGCGTAACTAAAAGAATCTGTCGAAAAAAAGACTGATTACATTTTAAGGGTAAAAGAAAATCAAGGTGGACTGCTTGAAGAAATACGCGAGGCCTTTCAACACGGCGAAAATACCAACTATAAAGCTATGCCACACTATACAGCTGACGATGAGATAAACAACGATCATGGCCGCATTGAAAGCCGAAAATGTATTGTTGTTCCCATACTGGCTTTTATGATCATTAAACCTAAATGGAAGGGGTTGAAAGCATAATATTAATTATTAGTGAACGTGAAATTAATCAAGAAAAAACGATTGAATATCGGTATTATATTAGCTCACGCGCTCCGCAAGATCCTAAAAAAATACTTTTATCTATTCGCGCACACTGGCAAATTGAAAATAATTTACATTGGTTATTGGATGTTGCCTACCGTGAAGATCAATCTCATATTCGGGATGAAAATGCAGCCCTAAATATGTCATGGCTTAAAAAAACGGCTCTTGGGTTGTTAAAACGCGCAACGAATATCAAAGGCAGCATTCGCAGAAAACAGCTGGCTTTGTGGGCTAAGCCTGAAAGTATTATTGAGATTGTCCAAATTTAGATGCGTTTACCCTGGAAACGTGCTCGCATTCGTGCTGGTATTCCTGACTTACGCGTGCATGATCTTCGCCACACATTCGGACGGCGCTTACGTGCTGCCGGTGTTGGTTTTGAAGATCGGCAAGATTTGTTAGGACATAAATCGGGGCGGATCACGACGCATTATTCACATGCGGAATTGCAAAACTTGATTAAAGCCGCGAATGCAATTTGTGATGAAAATAGCAGTGGAGCAACACTTGTGAATTTACAGTCGATAAATTCACAACTCAGTTCCAATAAATTTCCAATTACAAATTTGACGCTTGTGTAGGCTTTGAGATAACTTGTTGATTTATATGGGATTATGTGGTGCTGGCGCACGGACTCGAACCGCGGACCGCCTGATTACAAACTGTTTAGTTTCAAGTTAACTATCTGATTTATAAACAATTTTAACAGCAGGCACCCACTACAAATGCCTCATAACGCACTATAAAGTACTTCGGTGTCGCGTAAATGTCGCGTAGTTAGTTTTCTGTCATTTTCAGCAAATTTACCGTTATTCATAATAATGTCAACTGGCATCTTCAAGGTTTATACCATATCTTCTGACACGAATAGCGTTTAGCTTGCTTCTGTTACCAAGCATTTTTAATGCTGCTGTTACAGATTGACTAATCTTAGTATGCTTTTCATCTGGTTTCATTATTTTACCAAAATAAATTCCGGCACTGATAATTTTATGTAGGATCTGGCCTTTGTTGGATTCAAATAGAGCAACAAAATCATCTACTGTTTTCTCTGAAAGTATATTTTTATCTTCTTCAGTGTAGTCATCATTGTCTGTAATATTGATTAAGATATCTTCCAATGATTTTTCACCTTTATGCATATTGGCAAACGATCTAAATTTCTCAATTAGAATTGAGTCTTTTATTTCGTTATAAAAGGGATGCTCCTCAAGAGAGAATAGCTTTACTTCATCTTTTCTACGCTCAATATATTCGTAAATGACCTTATCAGCTAATTCATTTTGCCCCAATTCTCTGAATAACCTGCTTATATCAGAGAGCTCTCGTGGGTTGATAACGCGATAATTTTTGTCAATGCCTTCTTTTAACGAATCAATTACCTCGTCAGTATTATCTTCAAAGCTATTATGAAAAGGTTCCCAAGCTTTCATAAAATTCTCTCTTGATTGCCCGGTTTTGAAGTTATTTTCTATTTTCTGAGCTTCAATTTTTAAAGTTTCAATACTAAAATAACCATATTTAACTCCCTCAGCAATAACACGTTCAAAATCATCAAAATATGAAAAGCCATATTCATGTAAAATTTTATTCCAATTTGTATATTCATCGTTTTCATTGAGATCTAAAAAGTTAAATTTTTCAATAAAATCAAGAGTTGGAATATCTTTTCCATTTGAATAGTGTGAACAAACAAAGAGAACAAGCCTATGTAATGCTTCATGAAGGACGTGTGTATCATATTTAGTAAGCAATGTTTGCAATTCTTTGGATAGTCGCTGTATTTTTTGAAGAATCCTAATATTTGTAATGCCAAGGATTTTAACAAATTTTTCAATTTTTTCTTTCAGAAGAATATCATTATTAAAAACTAAGTTAACAGATTCTTCAGGTAAAATATTAAACTGGATATTGATGTCTATAACTTTCTCTTTAAATTTATCATATTCTTCTTTATTAATACCTTTAATTTCATTTTCATTAAAAATGATAATAATTTTACAATCACGTTCCTCTTTTAATAAGGAAATTATTCCAAATACATCACAAAGTTCTAGTGAACTACCTTTTCTTTCTAAATCATCAATACAAATAATAGTGTTTCTAATATTTAAGAATAGTAAATTTTCGATAATTGGCGTTATTGCACCAATTTTTGGCATATGTTTAAGACCCGGTAAAGCCTTTTTACTAATAACTGTATTTAGATTAGTAAGCATGCTTTTGACTGACGCAGCACTACCATTCGCTGAGTCTTTAGAAACTATTTGTTGAGATATTGTTGTTTTTAGTGATTCGATAGAATTAACTCCGAATAAAGATACGTACGCATATTTATCTAGTGCGAAGTCTTGCATACTTTCGTCTACTATTTTCTTTAAAGTAAACGTTTTACCAATACCCCAAGCACCAGAAATGGCTAAAACTTCTGGTTCTGCGCTTGTTAAAAATTCCTTGATTTGATTTTCTACAACATCTAATGACATAAGATTTAAACCTTAAATAGAGTACGTTAAGTACTTAATATGGTGAATTGGAAATGTGCGTTATAATATAACCCAATTTAGGTAAATACAATAGCTTGACTAAAAAAGGAGGGTAGCTAAACAAATTTTTGCATGCATTTTACGAAGAGAAAAAGATTGAAGTATAGCTCACGTAGCAATTATGTTTAATCGAGTAATTTATATGTGCAAAAAATACTCAAAGTTAACTATTAACCCAAATACTCCGTATATTTCTTTGCACTACCCTTAAACTGATCGGCAGGATACTTGGCATTATTACTTGCTAACTTATTGGCTATCGCTTGGTTAAGATTAATATCAAGCTGATCGGCGAGGCGTACCATATAAAGCAAAATATCAGCAAGTTCATGCGCAACATGGGTTTTGCCATCGTTATCATCTTTGATATGTGCTGATTCTAACTCGGTGAGCCATTGGAAGATTTCTAATAATTCACCGGCTTCAGCAGCAAGTGCCATAGCAAGATTTTTAGGGTTATGAAATTTTTGCCAATCTCTGACATTTGCAAAATTAGATAAGATTCTTTTTAATTCATCAATATTGATTAAATCGTTCACAATTAATACTCCAAAAAAGATAATAATTCAGCTTTCCCGCGATATCTAATTTTAGATTTTACGGTTTGAAAAAAAAATTCATGATTTTTTCGCTTTGCCCTCGTAAATCACTAAATAGTATCTGTCAATGCGCCACTTCAAGTTGACTTTGACTCGCAAACAGCCAATAAATTTCAGCCAGTTGGGATTTGTTACTACAATTTAGCTTTTTCTTAATATTCGCAATATGAACCTCTACCGTTCGATAAGAAATACCTAAAAGTTTACCAATTCGTTTGGCGGTCATGCCATTGGCTAAGTATTTTAAACATTCAATCTCTCGTAAAGTCAACTCATTTAAATTAATTTCCTGGCCAATTTCACCTAAAAATGCTTCTCTTATTTCTTTGTTTATCTAAAAAGCATGCGTGCATTTAAAACCACTGATTATTTCAGGTATGAAAATCTTTTTCTTTGGTAATGAAGTAATTATTTTTTTATTTTAAATTGAAAATTTTTTATAAACTTCTCTAACAAATCTAAGTTATAAATAATTTTTGATATGGTATAAGCAATATCAGATTTGAAAGCAAATGAAAAAACCTCGATATAGTTATTATATTTATAACTAAACTGTATGCCAAAATTAATTTTAGTTAAATCAGTCTTGTTGCATATACAATGCGAGTTAACCCAGAATTTAACATCACTCTTAAGCCTATATACATTGGTGCAAATTTGCTTTTTCCTCTTCAGTAACATTTCATACCATTTTTGATCGTTCAAAACATGCGTTGAACGACCATCGCAATAGAGTCGTGTGTAGCTGAAAAAGACGATATCCAGTATTTTTAATGCAGAAGCTAATGCTTGCAAGCTATTAAAAGAGGTCAGTGCAATAAGATTATTTGGTATTCCCATGGAAATAGCTCTCCATTTAGACTATGTTGTTTTAATGTTTAACCAAAAATTGCAATGTTAAATAGCGTTATACCCTCCAATGTTTGTGAATAATATTACCCAATATCTGGCACAAGTGCTAATAGTGAATGAATTTCAGCGTCAAAAATGTCACTTCGTTTATAAAAGCCATATGTCAGACTATGGAAAACATTTTTATTGCCAATATTTTTCTTACCATCTTCCATTACTTCATCAATCATTTCTTGTGGCACAAGAATAGCAAGTGTATTTAAAATCTCTAAGAGTGGTGCTAGTATTTTAAATCGCTCCCCATTATTACTTGTTATGCTGGAATAAAAAGGGCGGTTCTTGTCTACGTAAGGTTTAAAAACAATTAAAAAGTAATCTTGTAATGATTGATCCCACCCCATCAATACAATTGTTGGTGATCCATTATGAATAGTTTGTAACTACTCACTCCGTAGCAGGGAACGCCCATATTTGGGCTAAAAACAGCG
>CAYGTS010000164.1:0-5240 GCA_964352905.1 uncultured Legionellales bacterium
TTAATGTGAGATTGCCCAAATATGGCTGTTCCTCGCTACACCGGGAATTGCTGAATCACGACTTATGGAGAAGCAAATATAAGCAAATAATGGCAGACATGAATAAAAAAATGGGTTTTATAAATCGAGAACCAAAGTGAATGGCTGATACCGCGCCAAGGTATGAGCCAATCATATAGGTTGATCCTAATGTTAAGCCCACGGCAAAATTGACGTTCCCTTTAAATAAAAACATGGCTAGAGCAGAAATATTACTGGCTAATAAGACTAATCGTACTAGTCCAGTTGCTTGAACTAAATCAACTTTATAGATCAACATCATGAGTGATGTGCCAAGTGCGGCTGTGCCAGGCCCAAAAAAACCGTCGTAAAAACCAATACAAGAAGCGATAGGTATACTGCTGCGTTTTTTTGGTTTTAATTCAATTTTTCGCTGATAAATTGCGGTTGGTTTTGGTATTAGCATATAGATAATAATAACTAACATTAGCAGAGGAATGAGCATCGTTAAATAGCTTGAACTAATAAGTTGTATTAAAACTGCACCTAAAGCAGCCCCAAGAATTGCGCCAAATATAACAGGATACCAAAATTTAATACTAACAATATTTTTTTTGACAAAGACAAGCAAAGATTGAGAGCATCCCAAAACGCCCGCAAATTTACTGGTACCTAAAGTCATCAGTGGTGAAAGGCCTAAGCCTAGTAATACCGGGACAGTTAGCAAGCCACCACCACCTGCAATGCCATCGATATATCCCGTAAATAAACCGAGAAAAGTGATAATAAAGATCAAATGAATATCAAAATGCATGATGCTGCTCATCCTTTTTCTTCATTTGCATCGTTAGAGTTTAAATCAGAAAATCTGATGCCCTGAATACGCCCCGCCATCATTGTTATAATCACTGTCATTATAATTATAACCGTTATAATAAGGTTCATATTCCGGTTGGAATTGACTACGAAATACTTCAAATTCGCCATATTTTGATCCAGGTGGGGTACGTAATCCCGTACGTGGATCAATGCGTACGTAAATGAGTCCGGGTGGTTCGGGCAATGTATTTTCAGGTTTTCCTTCTAAATATTTACTCATAAAGCTGATCCAAATCGGTAATGCGGCTTGCCCACCATATTCATGTAAAGAGCGGGGGCGATCGTAACCCACCCACACTGTGGTCACAGCATCACCATTAAAACCAGAGAACCAAGCATCGTATTTATCGTTGGTGGTACCGGTTTTACCGGCAATATCTTCACGTTTCATGACCAGTGCGCGTCGTCCTGTACCGCGACGGATCACATCTTGTAATACTGATGTAATTAAAAAAGCATTTTGTGGCGTAATAATTTGCGGTGCAATTTGATCACTAGGCGGTAAGATGGGAGATAACGCATCGATATCATTACAGCTAGTACAAGCAATTTTAGGCCTCGCAGCGTAAACCACTTCATCATTAGCATCTACGATTTTTTGGATGAAATAAGGTGAAACCTTATAACCACCATTAGCAAAAACCGAGAAAGCATTTGCCATTTCCAGTGGTGTCACTTGTGCTGTGCCTAATGCCATGGTTAAGTTTTTAGGTAAACGTCTTGCATCAAAGCCAAAACGTGTTACGTAATCAATTGCGTTAGGGATACCAATTGCTTCTAATAAGCGTACGGACATTAAGTTTACTGAATGAATCAGGCCAACACGCAAACGTGTAGGACCACGGAAACTGCGTGACGCATTTTGTGGGCGCCAAGGTCTTTGCCCTGCGATCGTAACCACAATCGGTGCGTCATTAACAATACTGGCTAAAGTAAACCCCTGTGCTAACGCTGCTGAGTAAATGAACGGTTTAAAGTTAGAACCGGGTTGTAATTCACCCTGGGTGGCGCGATTAAATTTACTGTGATTAAAATCAAACCCGCCCACAATGGCAATTAGGGCACCATCATGTGGATTGAGTGAAACCAGCGCGCCTTCAACTGCCGGCGCTTGATCAACAACCCAACGGTTAGGTTTTTCTTCATAGCGAATCCGGATCACATTGCCTTCTTTAAAGATTTGGCTAATGCTGCCGCGTGCGCCACTATAAGACACATCAACGACTTTGCCATCACTCATTAATGCTTGTGCCGAACGGCCACCGCGGCTTAATACCGCAGCAGGTTTTAACACGCCAAATTCAGGAATAGCATCCAGTTTACGGATCCATTGCTTACGATTTTCAGCCGTGGGTGTGCCCAAATTGGTTTTGGGTAGGCGGTAACGGATCGGATGACGGCGTTGGAAAGCCAATAAACCGTCTTGCAATGATTCACGCGCTAAGTCTTGGTTTTTACTATCTACAGTTGTATAAACCTTAAACCCACCGGTATACGCATCTTCACCGAACTTATCATACATGGCTTGTCGCACCATTTCAGCAAGATAAGGTGCGCGTGCTTCAATGACAGGACCATGATAGGTCGCCGTAATGGGTTCTTTCACGGCCTCTTCGTATTGCGCCCTGGTAATGTATTTTTGCTGTAACATTTTTGTTAAAACGTGATTACGCCGCACTTTTGCTGTTTTAGGACTTAAAATGGGGTTGTTATAAGACGGGGCTTGCGCAAGACCTGCGATCATGGCCATTTGCGCAAGAGTTAGTTCATCCAGGTTTTTGCCATAATAAACACGTGCGGCAGCGGCTACACCATAAGAGCGATAGCCTAAAAAGATTTTATTTAAATACAGCTCCAAGATTTTTTGTTTAGAGAATTCATGATCAATCATCAGGGCTAATAAGATTTCATTGATTTTACGTGAATAGGTTTTTTTGCGGCTTAAAAAGAAGTTTCTAGCAACTTGCATAGTAATCGTGGATGCGCCTTGTTCTTTGCGGCCGGTTAAGGCGAGTTGTTTTACCGCGCGTACCAGGCCAATAAAATCAACACCAGAGTGTTCATAGAAACGTTGATCTTCAGTTGCAATGACGGCTTTTTGTAATAAAGTAGGCACTTGATCAAGCGTGATGGGGATCCGGCGCTTCTCACCAAATTCGCCGATTAGCTTATTGTCACTGGTATACACTTTCATCGGCACTTGCAACTGAATGTCTTTTAAAACTTCCACATTGGGCAAACGGTATTTCACGTAGAAGAACCCGTAGCACACGAATATGGTGCCGAGGACTAAAAAGACCAGGAGTAAGCGAAATGTTGTAACAATCAATCTTTGTAAGTGCTTCATCTTGAATTACTTCATGTTAGGTTAAGAGGTTAGAATCTTAGTTTAGGCCACGATGGAAAAAATGTCAGGGATATTTTTTATAATTCTTTAAAGGCGCACATAATGACATACAATATTGTACAGTTCAACCGTTAATTGCACCGTCATTTAGCAGCACATGGGCGCGTGAATAGTCGCATTTCGTCACAGGATCAGTATATACTTGCAGCGAGCTGGATTAGAGGTAAACAATGTTTAAATTTCAGAATATTTTCTTAGTCGGTCCTATGGGAGCGGGTAAGACAACGATCGGCACATTTCTAGCAAGAGAATTAAAAAAAACGTTTTATGACAGCGATCAAGTGGTCGAGAGGCGCACAGGCGTTGATATTACCTGGATTTTTGATGTTGAAGGTGAAGCGGGTTTTCGCAAAAGAGAGATAGAAGCCATTGATGAAATCACTCAAGAGCGTGACATTGTTCTTGCAACTGGTGGTGGTGCAATTTTGGCAGCGGAAAATCGCAGGAATTTGAGTGCGCGTGGTTTAGTTATTTATCTAGCTACTTCACTTGAACAGCAAATGGTTCGCGTTGAGCACGATCGCAAAAGACCCTTGATTCAAAAAGGCGATCGCCGCAGCGTACTGGAAGAATTACAAGTAGAACGTGAACCCTTATACGAAGAAATTGCAGATCTAAAATTTCACACTGATGATCGTAACGTACGCGCGGTTGCGAGTGAAATTGTTGATTACATTCATAAACAAAGCCAAGTTGGAACACTTTAAAAACGATGACGAGCAAAATCATCACAACGGTTAAGGTTGCCCTAGAATCAACGTATCCCATCTATATTGGCAAAGCGTTGTTGGCCGATCCAAGCTTATGGCAGGCTGTATTAAAAACCAAGCGCGTTTTGGTTGTAACTAACGCAACGGTTGCGCAATATCATCTTGCACCGCTAAGCAAAGGCTTAGCGCAATTTGAATATGATGTTGTGAAGTTACCCGAAGGTGAACAACATAAAAACTTAAAGACTTGGCAAATTATTTTAAATAAACTCGTTGAAAAAAATTACCATCGTGATAGTACCGTGATTGCTTTTGGTGGCGGTGTTGTTGGTGATATTAGTGGATTTGCAGCCAGTTGTTATCAACGAGGCGTGCCTTTTTTGCAGGTACCAACGACTTTATTAGCACAAGTGGATTCTTCGATTGGTGGTAAAACCGGTATTAATTTTCAGGGTAATAAAAATTTTATTGGAAGTTTTTATCAACCACAAGCGGTGGTGATGGATTTAGATACTCTTAACACGTTACCGCGACGTGAGTTCAGCGCAGGTCTTGCAGAAATCATTAAGGCAGCAATGCTTGCGGATGCGCATTTTTTTATTTGGCTACAAAAAAATATTGCGGCAATGTTAGTGCATGAAGCTAACAGTTTAGCTCATGCGATTGCGACAAGCTGTCGTATAAAAGCCACCATTGTAGTGCAAGACGAAAAAGAGCACGGGCCGCGTGCATTGTTAAATTTGGGGCACACGTTTGCACACGCGATTGAATCAACCACTGATTTTCAACAATATTTGCATGGTGAAGCTGTTGCAATAGGTCTGGTTATGGCTGCGCATTTATCGCAAATGCTGGGCTTAATCAATGAGGTTGCAGTGAAGCAAATTCAAACATTATTAAAAGCTGCGGATTTGCCAATAACACTTAATAAAACGGTTGATCCACAGCAATTGCTAAAGGCAATGAGTAAAGATAAAAAAATTGTTGGTAATAAACTACGGCTGATTGTGTTAGAGAAAATAGGCAAGGCAGTCATTTTAGAAGATATTAATCCAGCGCTCGTTTTGCAGGCAATCACTGCTTGTTTGGTATAATAGCGTAGCGCTATAATACCCACTATGTAACTATTCACCCTGTGGGTGGGAACGCCAAATCTGAACGTTCTGTGTAAATTCACAGTTAAGTTTACTTGTAACTATTCACCAAGTAGACGGGAACGTCCATATTTGGGCTAAAAACAGCGA
>CAYGTS010000165.1:0-5227 GCA_964352905.1 uncultured Legionellales bacterium
ATAATGGAAGGTATTGGGATCATACAGTTTTTTGAAGAAGGTATAAAAAAACCAGTTAAAGAGTTGATTACCAATATTAATGAACTTAGAAAGAAAATAATTTACCTATTTGGTGATACAGCATGCTATATCTACGGGGTAATTAAAAATTATTCTGCGGAGATCGTCGGAATGTAGGTTATATAATATTACTTTAATGGTTACATAGATCATAAAAATTCTTGCGGGTTTTAGATTTATTCAGTTATATCTCATTGTATGAGCTTTTGCTCAGGTGTTTTAATTTAAATAATTTAATGAGATTAGTAATTATATTAGTGCTTCCTAATTTGATCGATAAAAGTTTTACTTGTGCTAACTTCGGCTCAAACGCGGCAATTCTTCACTAAAATGAAAGGCAAAAAGATCAAATTTTTGTCGATCAAATTAGGCTGCGTTGAAGTCTTGTATTAATGTGTACGTCGTGATATATTCCATTTTCATATAAAATGAAATTAAGAAAAACAACTTAAATCGGAATTAAGTAAGATTTTTTCAATATACAAGTCCTAGTATATACTAATACTTTAGTAGTAGGTTTAAGCGTAATCTTTTCATAATATTCGAATACATTATTTTTAGGTAAAAAATGCATACAATAACATCAAAAGTATTTAAAGATAGTCCTCTAATCAAAGCTGTAAATAGCGACGTTAAGTTTAATGGAGCAATGAAATATTGCCTTGATTTTGAAGCACTTAATAAAGCCTATAGTGCTCAACTTCCAGCTGGTCGTGTTATTGATAAAGTTTACTATCCGTTTGGTGGGGTTGATGTGTCACCCTTTAAGATATTTCCGGATTGCAAGCAGCTAACAATAGTTTCAACATCCCTACATGGTATTGATGATCAAGGTTGTTGTCCTTCATATAATTCTGAGCGACTTGATGATCGTGATTTATCATGGGATGGTGAGCATGAAGTGTTTAGGAACTTTTACGATCTTGCATTGGGATTCACGAACTGAGATTTTTCGCCAGTAGTAGTCCTGATGAGACGCTTAAAATATAATTTGCCTGGTGTCATTATTACAGGCCTTGAACTAAAATCTATACCAGGTGATGAAACCACGACAACTTGTGTGATTCATTTTACACAACAGGGAGTGAAAAAATCGATTGAATATGTAAGCCTAGAGTTGGATGAAGATCCTAGTAAAGATAACCAACATATTATCCGCTACCTGGAGGATTCAGTACAATGTGATGCGGTAATGATGAGGGCAATAGTAGCTTTAGATGATGGCCATATCCCCAATTTTCGTCGTGTTGCGATACCCAAATGCTGTAACGATGAGACACTTGTATTGTGTGACTCTCGAGCAATTAGCGATGGTGACGGTGGAGTAACTTTTGGCAGTCAAGCTAAACCAATAGATATTTTTCAAGCTAATGCTACAGTGATAGCGACCAATGTGATATTTGGCTATGGGCCGGCTTACATTAGCAGTGGGAGAGGGTTATATAATCGGGAACAACGAGAATTTGAGTTTAAACAGCGACAAGAAGTACAGCAGCAAGAAGTTAATCCCTATAGAATGTTTCAAAATCCTGTTCAACAAGTTGTTTATAAACAAGAAGTACCGGTACCGCAAGAAGTTTTATCTCAAAAATTGTTGTATAATGTGAAAGAAGATACGGGAATTGAACTTACGGCTCAAGATAACGCTTTATTAGTTCAGTACATTCGTAAAAACATGAAAATCAGTTTTTCGACTTTCGAGTTGACCCTTGCTGTAGCCCCAGAGTATACAGTAAAAACTCTTATTGAAATTTATGAGGGTAAGCATTCAGATATCTATTCTGAAGGAAATTTGCTAAGAGCAGAAGAGCTCAAAAAACAGCTTATTGATAAAAGATCACTTTCACGCTAAATGCGGGTGATTGATATTTTTTGTATAAGCAATAACCATTGATTAATGAAAGTTGCTTAAACGTGGAATTTTTATTTTGGTTTGAAAAGTTTCTTGCTATTAATATAATTTATTATGGTATTTCTTGCCGCCATTTTTCATGAATTTTTTTAGTACGCGCAAATGTTACCTGATTAATTGTATTCGAAGACAAAGGCAGTTGCTGTAAAAGTGTGAGTAGTGCCGTATCGAGCATGTTTTGCAATTGTTGTAACTGCTGCTGCATGATCCTGATTTGATCAGCGAGTTTTTGCAGCTCTATTTCATTGCGTATTTTAAAATATTCATTAAGACAGTCTTGCACTGTCTGAGATAAATTGCTGTCGCGTGCAAGCGATTCTTTGGCAATAAAGGCATAATCTTTAGGTGTAACGTATAATTTATAGATAGGATCACGTAAGATTTTTAATAAAGCGCTTAATTTCTCATTGATGTGAAAATATTTTTCCCGTTGAACCTTTGTAAATTTTGGTGGTTTGTCAAAGGCATTTATTTCATCAGTAGTTAATATAGCAAGTCTTGGCATCTATGCTTTATCCTTATTTTTTTTCGAATTCACTTTCTTTTTTAGTGAAAGCAAACGAGTTGCTTCAAATCGATCCGTTTGAGCGACATGTCGATAGTGCATTGTGGTACCAATATCACTATGTCCCGCATTTTCTTGCACAACTTTAAGCGGTGCACCAGAGTCTAATAAATACGTTACATAGCTGTGGCGCAGCCAATGAGCTGAAGCTTGTCTCAGCTTAGAGGCTTTTTGTGGTTGCTTAGATTCGAATTGATTTGCTCCTAAGTTAAATGCCCATTTAAGAATTTGATCGATACGCCTAGGGCTGATGGATTGTTTTAAATTTTGCATTGGGATTAAAGGTGTTTTTTCTCGAAACTTAGGTTCGGGAGAGGGTAGATCTACCTTAAGTCTAAAATCAGCCAATGCTTCTTTCAATTCATCGGGCATAGGGATTTCTCTTAATTTTTTACCTTTCCCTATGACTCGTAAAAACCAATTCCCTTCACGCTGAACGAAATTTCCCATGGTGTGGTTAGCTGCTTCAGCAATACGCAGCCCTGAATAAAATAGCAATAATATAATATATTGAGCGCGTATGGCTTGAAATTTCTTGGTTTCATCATTAGCCGGATACTGCGATAGCGCATTTAATGTGGCTTGAATTTCATCTAGTTCTAAATACCTGTCAATAATGCGAGATTTAGATTGGTTGCGTTTTTTGCGACGGCGGTCTACTGCTAAGGGATTGCCAATAAGATAGTTCATTTGTACTAAATAATTAAAAAACGAATCCAATATGCGAATGGTTTTCTGTAATGAGTTGGCGCTCAAGCCTTTTACGAAAGGACGCCAATCAGTGTTAATAGCCCCATCTTTTTTAATGCGCGACAAGCTAGGGCCACACCATTGTTTTTTGGGAGTAGGATGTTTTATAAATTCTTGATAAGCGGTTAAATGATCTCGTCGCAAGCTTGAAATATTGGTTTTACTGATATGAATACACCATAGCAATAAGCGTTCAATTTCTTTCGCGTATGACCGCAGCGTTTCTGGCGATTCTTTATATTCGTTTAAAAAGCTTTCGATAGCCTCTGCATCATTATTAGCATCAATTAACTTGCTGCCTAGCTCTTGGTTGTAATTGCTATCTGTGAATTCTAGCAAAACTTTCCCCATGGTATTTGAGGCATCAGTGACCGAAAATAAGGGTTTGATAAATTCATATTGATCTGACTTTCTTGTGGTCATTTTGTTATCTAATCCGTTAATAAATTGACAATAAGACGAACCATCAGATCTTTCTGTTTTGGATCGCTTTCTGCAATCAGCAAGGCAAGCGCAACAAGTCCTTTGTCATTTAGCTTAATCGCCGTATTTTGTAATCTAAGGTACAGCAAAAAAATAAGGCAGCCAATGCGTTTATTGCCGTCGCTGAAAGGATGATCTTTGATAATGAAATACAGTAAATGCGCAGCGCGTTCTTCTATAGTTTTATACAGAGGTTCACCACCAAATGTTTGCTCGATATTACCTAAAATACTTTGAAGACCCTGTTCACGTTCATTGCCAAAAAGGGGGGTTGCCTCGTTTCTGGCAGCAAGATCTGACCTTAACGTTTCGATGGCATGAACGGCTGACTCATAATTCAATGTAGCAATTGCCAGCCTTCCTCGCGCTGGTAATGTTAGTTCGTCTTCATCATAAGCCAGCAATAAATGCCATGTTTTGGTGTAGCTCATAATTAATTGGATTGTCTCAATGCCAATATCATTAACCAAGTCGTTTTGTGTCAATGTGTTCTGTAGTAGCAGAATGGACTGCTGGAGTTCTTTAACTCCTCGTTCAGCAAGGCGTTTTTTGTAAACCGTATAACCACGAACAAGATGCTCTTTTAATACCTGTGTGGCCCAAATTCGAAACTGGGTTGCTTGGCTAGAATTAATCCGGTAACCAACCGAAATAACAGCATCGAGATTGTAGAACAAGGTTTGATATCTTTTGCCATCAGCGGCAGTATGTTCCATTTTGGAACTAACTGAATCAGCATTAAGTTCGCTTGAATTAAATATATTTTTCAGATGCTTAGTGATAGCTTGGCGCTTGGTTCCAAACAAATCAGCCATTTGTTGCTGAGACAACCACAAGGTCTCATGAGCGATATTAACATCTAACTCAATATGTCCATCTTTGGCTTTATAAATAACGATTTCTGACATAAAATGCTTGCCCATTGCGTTTGCTTTTAAACGCCCTATTCTATCACAAAAACCATATACAGTGAATAAGGATACTCAGAAATATTTGATATCTCGTTATCTTCATGCTATCTTCTACTTCTTTATTCACATGGAAAAATCTTATGCCGAGACTAACCAACAAAATTGTACTTGTTACTGGTGCAGCTAGTGGTATCGGTGAAGCTATTGCTCGATTATTCCATGATGAAGGTGCCACGGTTGTCTTAAGTGACATTAATGATGATGGCGGATTAAAAATATCTAAAGAATTAGTAACTATTCAGTAAATTTGAAGGTGAATTTACCGAGAACGTTCAGATTTGGTGATAAAAACAGCGAAAATATTTTTGAGAAAGCGCAGTTTATATGCGAATAAATGAGCATTTCGATAAAAGATTTTCGCCGTTTTTATCGCCAAATCTGAACGTTCTTGGTAAATTTACAATTAAACTTACTGAATAGTTACATCACGGGTAACTATTCACCCTGTAGATGGGAACGCCCATATTTGGGCTAAAAACGGCGAAA
>CAYGTS010000166.1:0-4984 GCA_964352905.1 uncultured Legionellales bacterium
CACGCATTTTGGAACTTAATTTTAGCAGATATTTAAATATGAGGGGATTTCTAAGTATTGTAATAAAAACCCAACTCTGTTTGTTGGTGTGCGTAACCGATTTAATTTAACTTCCAACTCTGGCGTTATCGCAAAACATAATGTGCGTGCTTCAACTGTTAAAATGGGTGGGTGATCATAAGTTAATTTTTCGTCTTCAGTTAATATCACTATGTTTGACACGGTGCTTCCTCAATTTCTTTTTTCTTCCTGGATAATGACAATGCGTTGGTTGCAGTATGCCTGTCTGTTTGTGCTACATGACAATAATGCATGGTTGTGCCAATGTCACTATGCCCCGCATTTTCTTGGGCAACTTTAAGCGAAGCACCTGACTCTAATAAATACGTCACATAACTGTGCCGCAACCAATGTGCCGAAGCTTGTCTGAGTTTAGAGGCTTTTCTCGGTTCATCAGGTTCAAAACGGGCCGCGCCTAGATTAAATGCCCAGCGAATGATTTGATCGATACGTCGGCAACTAATAGGTTGTTTTAAATTCTGCATGGGAATTAACGGGGTCTTCTCGCGAAATTTTGGCCTAGGTGAGGGCAGTCCTGCTTGACTACGAAATTGGGCTAATGCATCCATTAACTCATCAGGAATGGGAATTTCCCTTAATTTTTTGCCTTTTCCTGTAACGCGCAAAAACCAATGCTCTTCACGCTGAATAAAGTGTCCCATATTATGATTAGCAGCCTCAGCAATCCGAAGTCCGGTAAAAAATAACAATAGGATAATGTAGCGCGCACGAATAATTTGATAGTCATTGCACTGTTTACTGTCTTTTGCATCATTAAGCGCATCTAATGTCGCATGAACTTCATCCATTTCTAAATATCGATCGATAATTTTAGGTTTTGAATTATTTCTTCGTTTACGACGCCTGTCTACCGCCATCGGATTGCCAGAAAGATAGTTCGTTTGTACCAGATAATTAAAAAACGAATCTAATATTTTAATCGCTTTATTAATGGAGGCACCTGATAATTCTTTAACAAAAGGGCGCCAATTAAGATTCAAAGTGCCATCTTTATTCAGGCGTGGCACGCAGGGACCACACCATAACTTTTTCGGTGATGGTGATTTTAAAAAATCTTGGTAAATCAACAGGTGATCGCGCTTTATACTGGAAATGCTTACTTTGCCAATGTGCACACACCAAAGCAACAAGCGTTCAATTTCTTTGGCATAAGATTTTATGGTTGCGGGCGAATCTTTGTATTCATTTAAAAATGCAATAATGGCTTCACCATCTGTTTTAGCGTCGATTAAAGCCTCGCCTGATTTCTTGTTATAATTGTCAGCGATGAAATCTACAGCCAGTTTTCCCATATCATTGATATGGGTCATGGTAGTAAATAATGGCTTGATAGGTGCTTGTTTTGACAAAAAAATCCCCTCTTCCCTGCATTCGAATTATAAGGGTACTACGAAATAATCGTTGTGTCTACCACTACTCCGATGTTAGAATGATTCGTGATTTTTTGCTCAAAACCCCGCATGAGAAATTTATATATTATGCCTAAAAGTTGGTTACATAGAGAAACAAGCATGACAGCGCTCGAATCCATTCGTAGAGCAGTCGTAGATAAACTATGGCAAGAACGTGTTATAGACGCTGAATTACCAGCGAGCGAAATCATCGCTGGTTTTTCAGGATTAAAAGCATTTCTTGGCCATTCTAGACCAAATACTTATGACGGAGACGAAAAAAGCACTATCACTTTTGTGAATGAACATTTTGCACGAGCTATTGAAGAAAAAGCTTATGAAAGCTTTGCTGGTTTATTCAGTGCATTAACCTTGAATGAGCTAAGAATTATTAATAATGGCGAACGATTGGGGCTGCCCATCCTTGATAGAGCTAAAGTTCCTGTGGTCAGACCGGCGAGTATTCCTTTGCTTCAGGAATATTTACGCGATAAAGGTTATTCTGCTGCCGTTTCTATAGTGAGCGATGGTGATTCTTATACCCTAGCGAGTGAGGACGTTGATTCTAAAAAAACGTTTGCCATTCATTCGGTCGGAAAAGTATTGACCGGCGTGTTAATGTTGAGAATGCTACAGGAAGGTGTTGTTTCTGAAGAAGACCTTGATAAACCCGTTCAACTCGATCCATCAGTTTTGGAAAGTTTATCTGATGAGGTAAGAGAAAAGCTGAAAACCGTCACCTTAAAACAACTCATGTTACATCAGAGTGGGCTTAGGGATTATCTGATGCACTATTTTGCTGCTATTGAAGAAGCACTTGATAAAGAAGAACCCGTCCCCGCTATTGCTTCTTGCCACGATTTATTGGGTTTTGCTGATACGGAAGTAGATGAAGAACCACGCTATAGCAATTTAGGTATTCTTTTAGTGGGGCTTGCTATTGAGCATGCCTATCGCTCAAAGAGAGAACCTAAATCGTATGAAGAAATTTTGCGAGAATTTATTGTCGAACCCGTTGGCATGACTCACTTTTCAGCCGTAAGACCCAGTGATGCGCAGTTTAATCTTAGTGATCGACTAGCACCTCATATTGCTGGTAGTCCGGCAGGGGGCTATTGGACGACGGTGGAAGATTTACAGAAATTTGGTGTTTGGGTTAATCGGCGTTGCCAAACGGACGCTGAATTTTTACATTTAATGGAAGCTCACGGCGGTGAGTTCTACTCACCTGAAAGACGAGAGCTTGCACATGACGGAGGTATTCCTTCAGCCAGTGCTTTTTTGGTTTCTGATTTGGATAGCGGCACAACGATAGCGGTTTTATCTCTTCAAGGTGCTATGGCTTCACAATTAAGTAACGCGATTGCTGAGCATTGCACAAAAGATAATGCCCTGTCAGCACTCATGCAAAAAACACGAGAAATTCTTCGAGAACGTTTTGGCTCCGAGGATATTGAAATAGCCTCTATTACCTACTTAAGTGAACCCGATCGCAGAAATGTCTTGATGAGAATAACGCTCTCCAGTGCCTCAGATTCCGTTCCTAAAAGCATTATCTTAAAACAATCGCTACCTCAAGAGAAAGACGCGGATGATAGCGAGGCGTATGCACGATTTGCCAGAGATTGGGCTGGCCTTGAATTTGCGAATAGTATTCAAGCTGATGGCGCTCATCATGTTCCGCGATTTTATGGTGGAGATAAAGCGCTGCGATTTATTCTTGTTGAAGATTTAGGTGCCCCCCATATTAGCTTGATTGATACCTTGCTTTACCCAAATCGTGAGGCAGCGCTGTCAGCTTTAGAACGCTACATGAAAGCGTTGGGAAGTTTTCATGCAACAAGCTTTGGCCGAACAGACGACTACACACGATGTCTTGGCCAAATTAATGAAACAGCAGCCAAGCCATCAGCCGATAAAGAGGCGATGTCTACCCTATTACTACCGGTGCTTGCTTCATCCTGTGAAGCTTTGGAACTATCTTTTACAGCAGGTGTAGCGGATGAAATAAGACAAGTTTTAGATGCTGTTTTTGAGCCAGGACCATTTACCGTGTTAGCGCATGGCGATATTGCGCCAGATAATGTGTTTGATCATGAGGAAGGGCTGCAATTAATGGACTTTGAATGGTCTTTTCCACGCAGCGCTTTGTTAGATGGCACTTATCTTCGTATGAGCATGCCAACGGCCTGGTGTGCCAAGGCGGTTCCAGAAGAAGTTTTAGCACATTGCGAGCAAATTTATCGAGAGGAATTAATAAAAGTTATTTCTGCTGCCGCTGACGATAGAGTTTTTGCCACTGCTTATACTGAGGCTTGTGCTTATCACGCATTACATCAGCTGGCTCAAGTTGTCCAGATGTTAGAAAAAGACGCCTTATGGGGTTCGGCTTCCTTGCCTGAAGGCGCGATATGGAAAGATGAGGCTAATTCAGCCAGGCCCCGATTATTATCACGGCTGCAAGCCTTTGTTGATGTGGCAACCAAACACGACTTATTGCCGAATTTAAGGACAATGGCTGAAGCCATGCTAACTCGAGTAAAAGCCCTGTGGCCAGTAGAAACTAAGCCGCTTGATTACTATCCTGCCTTTTCAGCACCGACTTTAAGGTTAAGCACTGCAGCGCGTACTGTTGGATTATTTAGAGTACCTTCCCTACCTTCACTGCAGCGCCAACTTGAAGCAGAACACCTATTAAATGATACAACTCCTGCTGATCCTTATGGTCCAGGAGCTATTGTGCCTTATAAAAAGCCTTAACTTAACGAGCTAGTTTCAGCATAATTAAGATCAACGCAATCTCAAAAAAAAAAATAGACAGTGGGAGTTGTGAATGGATATGAATCAGCGTAAAAAGAGTAAGCATAATTCGGGTGCCAATCATTTTTATCATTCCTGGCGGAAGAGTGATCCAAAATACAGCACGAGTAAGATAGACGTTTTGGCTTAATATTAAGGCAGTAATTGAAATGACCAGCCCTACTCTATCAACGAATGAAACTTTTCTCCGAATATGTCGGCCGACCCAATTAAAAGAAATTGGTACTCCAGAGCAAATAGCGTTTTCAGAGAAATTATGGAATGGTTCATTTGATGGTTCTAAAGAAGAAATTACCGACTTTTATAGATTAATGCCCCCTTTGTATTCTTATTCTTTCGAGCCAGGGGAGCCGCCGCTTGAAATTGGTTACAATATTGATGTAATGAATTATGGCTGGGGAATTTTTTTAAAACACTTTGACTATAAAAATGAATTAGTTAACGTTAAATGCGAAACGCTAATATTATGGGGAGAAAATGAATGGATAATGCCAAGGTCTCACATTGATTTGATTTATAACTCTATTCCAAATTGTTCACTGAAGATATACCCAGAATGCATGCATATGTTATGGATAGATCAATGGGAAATGTTCGTCCACGATGCTTTAGAGTTTTTACGTTAAATAACTCAAGAACCTCACCGATCCCCTCAAATTAGCGTAAGAAGCGTGCAAGATTGAAGGAGATAT
>CAYGTS010000167.1:0-4902 GCA_964352905.1 uncultured Legionellales bacterium
AATATTTTTGAGAAAGCGCAGTGTATGAGTTATACATGAGCATTTCGATAAAAGCTTTTCGCTGTTTTTAGCCCAAATATGGGCGTTCCCATCTACAGAGTGAAGTTACTAAACCTGAAGCATTGTAAGTGATCTTATCAAGGACTTCTACATTTGCTTAGCAGACAATTTTTGTATAAAATTATACGTTAAACAGTTTAATTATATGCATGTATTATATTGAAAATCAACAGGTTATACTTATATTGTATAAAATAATACGTTAATTTGTATTATTTTATACAAATAGACTATAATAGAATTATAAACCCATTAGGTGCTGAAAAATGAACATTGCAGCTAAAAAACTCCCCATATCAGAGGAGCTTTCTTCTAAGTCAGCGCGAAGCAAATTAACCCAGATGATCATGCGTCTTTTTGATGAATGGTCACTCACGACGGCTGAACAACTCACCTTATTAGGTTTGCGAGAAACCAGCCGTAACATGCTCATTCGCTACCGTAATTTAAATAGCATTATTCCCTATGACCAAGACAAATTAGATCGCATTGGTATTTTATTAGCCATTTATAAAAATTTATACGATTTATTTCCGGAAAATGAAACTATTCGTAAAACATGGATTAAGCGTCAGCATAAAATGTTTGATAACAAACGTCCTTTAGACCTTATGTTAGAAGGTTTATTTGGTTTGGCAAATGTCATGCGTTTTCTTGATTTAGAAATGGTGAGTTAATCATGACTGATTTATTTAATCATGCCGTCAAATTTTCAGCCGATGCAAAACGTAATATCGTTTTTGTTGCAGAAGCAAACCAGGCTTTTGCTTCACTTATTGATGATCACAACGATGCACATCTTGCGTTAGTTTCAACACAAAAAGCGCGCGACTCCATTGCGGGAAAAAAACAACAATCTGATTTTTATTATACTTGTGCAATCGAATACCCCTTTGCAACCAAACCTTACATGCAAACACGTTTTTCTGATGGATCTTTCCCCGTTTGGTATGGTTCAAAAGATTTGGAAACCACGCTTTATGAAACCTTACATTACTGGGTAAAATCACTAAAAAATAGCAATGGTCTGTTAGATAATCAAACTATTGTACGCAAACGATCCATCTATAATGTTTTTTGTGACGCCATATTAATTGATCTTTCTACCAAAAAAGCCAGCCATCCTGATCTGCTTAACAACGACTACCAGCTCACTCACCAAATTGGTAAGCAACTTTATGAAAGCGGTAATCCAGGCTTATTATCACCTTCGGCGCGTCATACTAATGGTATTAACGTGAATATTTTTAAACAATCCGTCTTACGTAATCCCAGACTTGCTCAGCAATTAAGCTATACCATTCTGCCAAAACAAAATAAAATTACTGTCACGGGTTTAGCGCAAGCAAGAGAGTTTATGATGAGTGAATTGGAATAGCACTGTCACTTTTCTACCACAATATTCGGAAACCGATCTGCGTACGAACGCTTGCGTGCGGCTAATTGCCAAGCCACATTACGTGCTAAGTCTTGGTAATAACTAGCAATGTCATGCTCACTTGCCAATGCGGCCAGTGGCACACCCTGATCAGATAATTCACAAATACGTGGATGCAATGGAATTTGTCCAAGTAAATTTAAGTTAAATTCCGCCGCCATTTTTCTCCCGCCACCTTGGCCAAACAAGTTATCATCATGACCGCAATGCGCACAATGATAAAAACTCATATTTTCCACCACACCTAAGATCGGCAAATTAACTTTATTAAACATCGTGACCGCACGCCTAACATCGGCAACGGCAATTGATTGTGGTGTGGTAACTAAAACGGAACCTGCAATCGGAATTTTTTGCGCCATGGTTAATTGAATATCGCCGGTACCTGGTGGTAAATCTAAAATTAAATAATCTAAATCGTGCCACAAGCAATCATTTAACAATTGTTTTAGCGCGGTTGTCACCATTGGGCCGCGCCAAATCATGGCTTGCGCAGTATCGATTAAATAGCCAATTGACATCGTTTGTAAACCATGGCTCATCACCGGTTCAAGCTTTTGGCCATCAGGACTTTGCGGCTTTTCATTGGGCACACCTAACATTTGGGGTTGATTTGGGCCATAAATATCGGCATCAAGAATACCCACCTTAGCACCAGCTGCCAATAACGAATACGCTAAATTGGTACTCACGGTTGATTTACCCACACCACCTTTACCCGAAGCCACTGCAATAATATTTTTCACATTGGCGAGCGGTTTTAAAGGCGCTTGCACCTCGTGTGGCACAATCGCTTGTTTTAAATCAATGTTAACAGCTTGCTTTGCAATATCTGAAAGTTGCTTCTGCAACTGTTGCATGGCCTGTGCGGAAAAATAACTCACGGGGAAATCACAATGAATACTAATCTTATTCGGCGACTCAGCCATCACTTGGCTATTTAACTGTTTTAAGGTGATATCTTCTGTTAATTGAAAATTTAGCACACTTTGTTGCAACGATGCGTTCAACGTCATAACCTCTTACGATGGCTTAAAATTGCTAGCATTTTAGGGTTGCTAATGCCTAAAAATCAAGTAAACTCGATGCAATTATCTATAAATCGGCAGCTAGGAACTAACCCCATGAGAATTATCGCAATCTTTTTATTCACACTAACATTTTTAGCAACACTATCAGCCCGCTGTTTTGCTGACAATAACTGTCCTAACAACGTTAATCAACAATCGCTGCAAAGCCCACTGCTTAGCAATGCTGAGATTATTGCTTTTGCTAACGAAGCTATTAGTTATTTTAATTCGTTTGATTATCGTAAAACACAGCTTGAACAAGCACAACTTGCGCAACGTTATTTTACGCCAAGCTATTGGAAAAAGTACGTAAAAGCTACTCAATCTTCTGTTTTTAACCAGGATAATCAATCGATCCAAACGGTTTACGCTAATAAGGAAGTGTATAGCCCAACTATTGGCCCAATAAAAATCATCACCCAAGGACTTGTCAAAAATGTTTATACTTGGCAAGTAGCAGCTAATGTTACACTCAATATCACCTCAAACCAAAGACAGATCCAACAGCAAACAAACTATGTGTTAACCATTAGCCGCACCAATAGCCAACCTCCCAGTAACGATTTTTGTAATCGTGGGGTAGCCATTACTCACATAGATTCTAAGCCAGCATAATTTCAAAGCAGGATTGATAATGACAACAAAAACCATGATTGTCACCAATGGCTTATTTTATGCTAACGGTGCACTACATTTAGGCCATATTTTAGAAGCTATTCAAGCAGATATTTGGGTACGTGTACAACGCTTGAGTGGTAATACGTGCTATTTTATCGGTGGTGAAGATGCGCACGGCACGCCGATTATGCTAAAAGCTGAAGACTTACAAATGTCACCAGAATCAATGATTGCGCAATTTGCACAACAACACCAGCAAGATTTAAGTGACTTTTTAATTTGTTACGACAATTACTACACCACTCATTCCCCTGAAAATAAAACGCTAAGTGAAACTTTTTACCAGCGTTTAAAAGCGCGCGGTGATATTAGCGCTCGCGAAATTATTCAGGCCTTTGATCCACAAAAAAATATCTTCTTACCCGATCGTTTTGTAAAAGGCCAATGCCCTCGCTGTAAAGCCGAAGACCAATACGGCGATAATTGTGAAAGCTGTGGTGCAACCTATAACCCTATGGATTTAATTAATCCGGTTTCGGTGTTAACCGGTGTAACACCTGTTGAGAAAAAATCCGTACATTTATTTTTTGAATTACCGCATTATGAAAATTTTTTGCAAGCGTGGATGCAACAAAGCAACTTGCAAAGCGAAATCATTAATAAATTACAAGAATGGTTTAAACAAGGCTTACAAGCCTGGGATATTTCACGCGATGCGCCTTATTTTGGCTTTGAAATTCCTGATATGCCTGATAAATATTTTTACGTATGGTTAGATGCGCCAATTGGTTATATGGCGAGTTTTAAACACTTCTGCGATCAACATCCCTCTTTAAATTTTGATGACTTTTGGGCTAGCGATAGCAAAGCAGAGCTGTATCATTTTATCGGCAAAGATATTATGTATTTTCACAGCTTATTTTGGCCCGCCATGTTAAAAGGTGCTGATTTTCGCACGCCCACATCGATTTTTACACATGGCTATGTCACCGTTAATGGCCAGAAAATGTCGAAATCACGTAACACGTTTATCGAGGCGCGTGATTACCTGAAACATTTAAACCCAGAATATTTACGTTATTATTTTGCTGCCAAACTCAATGGTAAAATTCAAGATATTGATCTGAACCTTGAAGACTTTCAATTGCGAGTTAACAGTGATTTAGTCGGCAAAGTCGTTAACATTGCCAGTCGCTGTGCCGGTTTTATTCATAAGATAGATGGCCGTTTGAGTGAAAACCTCACTGAACCTGAACTTTACGATCAATTTATAAATAACATTGATTTAATTATTAAACATTACCACGATCGCGAATATTCACGCGCAATTAAAATGATTATGGAATTAGCTGACTTAGCCAATCAATATATTGATGCACAAAAACCGTGGATTTTATTTAAACAAGAAAATTCACAATCACAAGTTAAGGCAATTTGCAGTATGGGAATTAATTTATTTAGAATATTAATGGGTTTGTTAAAGCCGGTTTTACCTATGACTACAGCAAAAGCAGAAAGCTTTTTAAATGCAGATACATTGGATTTTAGCAACATTAAACAACCGTTACTCAACCATCACATTAACAAGTTTGAACCTTTAATGCAGCGAATTGATGAGGCAACGTTAAAAAATTTAACATGAATGGGTATCTGTTCACCCCATTTAGCTTCATATTTACCAGAACGTTCAGATTTGGCGATAAAAACGGCGAAAAT
>CAYGTS010000168.1:0-4794 GCA_964352905.1 uncultured Legionellales bacterium
TTTTAATGTGAGATTGCCCAAATATGGCTGTTCCTCGTTACACCGGGAATTGCTGAGTAACTACTCACCCTGTAGATGGGAACGTTCCCATCTACAGGGTGAGTAGTCGCCCAAATATTTCATCACTTATCATCATCACACACAACAAGATGATTATTTTCAGCAAATTCTAAGATGGATTCGTAAAGTTTTGGATTAGAGTTTTTTAAGGCAGGATCAAGGATGATACATTTGTGGCCATCGCGCATGGTAGGTTGCAGTAGCGGTGAGTAGCGAATACGATGCTTGTCAAACGTTGATAAGCAGCCACTCATGCGCTCCGCCCAATCGCTCGGCCTGAATTGTGTACCGCTATCGGTGATACCTGTTATCAAAATTTTTTTCTGCAAGGGTGTATTTGCAACGGGTTGTTTTATTGGTTTTTCATCGTCATTCATGATGTTAAATTGGAATCAATCGTTGATTAAGTCGGCTATTATAGTGAAATTTATGTGCGCTGCAAAGCAGCTGTGCTATTATCGAAGACTTTTATGTATCTGCTCACCCGCTTGAGCTTTATAGTGACCAGTTACACTTTTATTACCGTTTAATTAGGTATGACTATTATGGCAGAAACAAACAAGCTTGATGAACAAGCGCATGAATCAAAACGCTTACGGGGTATTTATTTATTACCGAATTTGTTTACAACCGGTGGCTTATTTGCAGGTTTTTATGCGGTTGTTGCAGCAATGAAGGGGATGTTTGATATTGCTGCAATTGCAATTTTTATTGCCATGATTGCCGATAGCCTCGATGGTCGTGTGGCACGTTTAACCAATACCACGAGCCCGTTTGGCGCAGAATACGATAGCCTGTCTGATATGGTCGCGTTTGGTATTGCGCCATCCTTAGTGGTTTATCGTTGGTCGCTCATACACTTAGGTAAACTTGGCTGGTTAGTGGCCTTTTGTTTTACCGCTGGTGCTGCGTTACGCTTAGCTCGTTTTAATGTGCAAGAAGGGATTAGCAAGCGTTATTTTCAAGGTTTACCTAGTCCTGCTGCTGCAGGTGTGGTTGCGAGCATGGTTTGGGCCAGTCATGAATTAATTTTGAGTGGGCAATGGGTCGTGATTGCAACAGCGTTAATTACTTTAGCTGCGGCTATTTTAATGGTGAGTAATATCCGATTTTATAGTTTTAAAGAATTAGATTTTAAAGGTAAAGTACCTTTCAGGGTATTATTGCTCGTGGTATTAATGTTTGTCCTTGTTTCGATTAACCCACCGATTGTTTTATTTGTTTGTTTTATGTCATTTGCCTTTTCAGGGCCTATTTTACGCTGTGACAGACTATTTCGCTATTTAAGAACACTACGGTCACGTAACCACCATGAGTCATAGCGAATTTAAATCCTATGTGAAGTATCTCATCATTGGGGTTTGGAGTTTTATCCTGTTATTGCTAACGGTGTTTTTAGGTTATTGGGAAAGTCATCAACAAAATCCTAACCAAGATCCAGAATCTTATCAAAGCAATGGCGCACGTATTTTAATTTTAGACCGCAATCGCGACAATCACTATGTCGTTAGCGGCACGGTTAACGGCAAAGTAGTTGAATTTTTAATTGATACAGGGGCGACATCGGTGGTTGTGCCAATGCATTTGCAGCATTATCTTGGTTTAAGCAAAGGTGTCATGGGAATCGCTATCACGGCAAATGGCCGAGTTAACACCTTTGCGACCAAATTAAACTCATTGCAAATCGGTAAAATACAGCTGCAAAATGTTAATGCGTCGCTTAATCCTGGCATGCAAGGCCCACAAATTTTATTGGGTATGAGCGCACTGAAAAATTTGGATTTTGCGAAAAAGGGTACGCAATTGATTATCACGCAACACTAGGGGCTGTTGCCAATTCGCTAGGCTGAGGCGTAGGTCATTGATTTTTGAGCACCGCAGCGGAGCACAAAAAATCAATGAGATACGGCCAGTATAGTAGAATTGTCAACAGCCCCTAGCATTCCGGAATATTCACAGCTAACCCGCCCAATGACGTTTCTTTATAAATCGTCATCATATCGCGACCGGTTTGGCGCATGGTATTAATCACTTTATCCAAAGAAATTTTATGTTGCCCTGATTCCATTAAAGCTAAACGTGCTGCATTCACGGCTTTAATCGATCCCATGGCATTACGTTCAATACAGGGAATTTGTACTAACCCATTGACTGGATCACAAGTCATGCCAAGATGATGTTCCATCGCAATTTCAGCCGCATTTTCAACGTGTGCCACGCTACCACCTAGCACTGCGGCGAGTGCGCCGGCCGCCATCGATGATGCCACGCCAACTTCACCTTGGCAGCCAACTTCAGCGCCGGAAATTGAAGCTCCTTTTTTATATAACACAGCAATTGCAGCAGCTGTTAATAAAAATTCGATGACACCTTGTTCGCTTGGGCTATCACAAAAGGTTTTATAATACGCAAGTACCGCCGGAATAATGCCTGCAGCGCCATTAGTAGGTGCGGTTACTACTCTGCCGCCAGCGGCATTTTCTTCGTTAACTGCCATGGCAAAGACATTAATCCAATTCATCACATCTTCAGCTTTAGCATTTTTAGGGTTGGGGTTTTTTGCAATTAATTTGGCATAAAGATCAGCCGCACGGCGTTTAACATTTAAACCGCCAGGTAATATGCCAGGCGTGTGACAACCTTTGTCGATGCAAGCTTGCATGATACGCGCAATATTAAGAATGCCGCTGCGGATTGCTTGCTCATCACGGTAAAATTTTTCGTTGGCAAGCATTACTTCAGCAATCGATAAATTCTCTTTATCACAAATCGCTAATAATTCATTGGCAGTAGCAAAAGGATAGGGTGGTTGTTCTTGGTTAGTTGCTGCGGGATTATGGCCAAAGTTTTCTTCAGTGACAATAAAACCACCGCCGATTGAATAGTAAACTTGCGTATGCAGTAATTGATTCTTAGCAAATGCTGAAAAACGCATGCCATTGCTGTGTTGCGGCAAGGTTTTATTCATGTGGAAAATACAGTCTTTGTCAAAATTAAAGGCGATAGTCGCTTTACCGGCAAGTTGTAATTGTTTAGTTTTTTTAATATTTGCAACCTGTGAATCGATAGCATCAGGATCAACACTTTCAGGTAACTCACCGCTTAAACCCATTAAAATTGCTTTATCAGTGCCGTGCCCAATACCGGTTAAGGCGAGTGAGCCATAGCACTCGACTAAAACTTGATTAACTTCTGCAATATCATAGTCTTGGATAAGGTGATGAGCAAATTCATAAGCGGCACGCATTGGGCCAACCGTATGTGAGCTAGAAGGCCCAACACCAATAGAAAATAAATCAAATAAGCTAATATGCATTTTTTTTACCATTATGAACAATTGTTATCTATGTTATGATAATATACATCTTCGAAAACAAAAAGAGGTAGAGAACATGAAAAAGATATTGAGCTGCTTCATATGGATGGGCATGTGTTTTGTCACGTTAACTGGCTATGCTCAGGCAAATAATGCGTGTGGTGCGGGGAACTGGGTTTCTACTGGTGTAAAAGGACCCTTTGGGTATCACTGGTATTATAGCCAGGATCGCAGCGTGGGATCAGCAGCTGCAGTGAAGCATATTTGCGGCCATTTTTATTCGCAAACGCAAAATTGTAATAAAATTCCGGCATCTCAAGGTGGTTACACATACGATAGATGTGCTTATAATGCAGGAATATACACCCTAAATGCTAGCAAGGGCGAACAAAAAATCACTGCTATTTGCCAGAATTGTTAAAGATTAACATATCGTAACTATTCACCCTGTAGCTGGGAACGCCAAATATGGCTGTTCCCAGCTACAGCGGGAATTGCTGGCATACTACCAATTTTTTTCTTACAACACTATGAATAGAAATACAAATCAGGCACAATGCAATTCTTGGTTTAAAAATTAGGAGTTAGTAATGAAAGTAATGGTTAAATCTGCGTTGGTTTTAGGTTTAAGTGTGTGTGCCGGCTTTGCGCAGGCAGCTTCGCAGGATATCTCACTGAATAATCAACAAGACAAAGTTAGCTATGCGATTGGTATGAGCATAGGTGAGAATTTCAAAAACCAAAATATTCAAGTTAATCCACAAGCTGTGGCTAAGGGAATTGCTGATGCTGCGTCAGATGCAAAACCACTGATGACGAAAAAAGAGATTGAATCAACCATGATGCAATTTCAAAAAGATTTAATTGCCAAGCATGAACAAACCGTTAAAGCCTTAGGTGAAAAAAATCTTAAAGACGGGCAAGCGTACCTTCAACAGAATAAAGCTAAAAAAGGCGTGGTTGTACTACCAAGCGGGTTGCAATACCAAATTATTACAGCGGGTAAAGGTACTAGTCCTAGCAAAAATGACTCTGTGACGGTTGATTACGAAGGCCAATTAATCGACGGTAAAGTTTTTGATAGTTCGTATAAACGTGGTAAGCCGGTTACCTTTAAAGTGTCGCAAGTTATCCCCGGCTGGACAGAAGTGTTACAAAAAATGAAACCTGGTGCAACTTGGCAAGTGACAATTCCTGCGAATTTAGCTTACGGTGAACACGGTATTGGCGACATGATTGGGCCTAATCAAACCTTACTTTTCAAAATTCATTTGATTAAAGTCAATCCTGCAAATGCAAAGCAGTAATCTTAGGTTATGCAAAAAAGCCAGGTGTATCCTGGCTTTTTTATTTACGCGGCTAAGGCAGCAATTCCCGGTGTAGCGAGGAACAGCCATATTTGGGCAATCTCACATTAA
>CAYGTS010000169.1:0-4776 GCA_964352905.1 uncultured Legionellales bacterium
TCACTTCGTTCGCAATGACGAAATTTTTGTTGCACTAATCTTTCGCCGCTAATTGCTGGCATTTAGCTCACTTACGCCGCCACAACGTACCTTGTTCTGAATCTTCTAAGACAATGCCTTGTGCTAATAATTCATCACGAATTTTATCAGATAAAGCCCAATCTTTTGCTTGGCGTGCAAGCTTACGTGCTGCAATCTGTGCTTCGATCCATGCGCTATTTGCCTGTTCATTTTCATTGCCGGCATGTAGAAATGCTTGTGGTGATAATTGTAATAACCCTAATAAACTCGCTAAATATTTTAACTGTTTGGCAAAATCATGTGCTTTAGTTGAGTTAGTATTTTTAATGCTATTAATTTCTTTTGCTAATTCAAATAACACTGCAAACGCTTCTGGGGTATTAAAATCATCTTGCATTGCTTGGTGAAAACGCCGTGAGTAATCATTTTCAATCTCATCACCACCCAATAAATTTTCAAAGCCACGCAAGCTAGTATATAAACGTTCCAGTGATCCTTTAGCATGTTGCAAATTTTCTAATGAGTAATTAATTTGCGAACGATAATGGCTAAATAATAAAAAGTAGCGCACCACTTCAGGATGATGATCGGTTAAAATTTCACGAATCGTAAAAAAATTACCCAGTGATTTAGACATTTTTTCTTGATTAACTTGCACAAAACCAACATGCATCCAAGTGTTAACAAACTTTTTGCCAGTTGCTGCTTCTGATTGCGCAATTTCATTTTCATGATGTGGAAAAATTAAATCATAACCACCACCATGAATATCAAAATGATCACCTAAACAATGCGTTGACATAGCAGAACATTCAATATGCCAACCCGGGCGCCCTTTTCCCCAAGGTGAATCCCAACTTGGCTCATGTGGTTTGGCGCTTTTCCACAATACAAAATCCAGTGGATCTTCTTTATCACTATTCACTTCCACACGCGCACCCACACGCAAACCTTCAAAATCTTTTTTTGCTAATTCGCCGTAATGTTTAAATGAAGTTACTTTGTAATATACATCACCATTTTTAGCTTGGTACGCTGCACCATTAGCAATTAGCTTGCCAATCATCGTGATAATTTCAGCAATATAAGCAGTTGCACGTGGTTCTGAACTAGGTGGTAATACGCCTAATGCAGTTGCATCTTCTTGCAACGCTGTAATAAACCTTGCGGTTAGCTCTTGATAAGACTCGCCATTTTCATGGGCACGCTGAATAATTTTGTCATCAATATCGGTAATATTGCGCACATAATTCACTTGGTAACCCATCGCAGTTAAGTAACGCGTCACCATATCAAACACCACCATACCGCGCGCATGACCTAAATGACAATAATCGTAAACTGTCATGCCACAAACATAAAGATTCACCACGCCTTTTTTAATAGGCTTAAAAAGCGTTTTCTCACGCGTTAAGGTATTGTAAAGAGTTAACACAAGTTGATCCTAATCGCTATTCTGAATAAGGGTATGAATTTTAACCTAGAATTGGCTGTTGCGCGAGCGTTTAGAACGGCTTCGCATGATCTTGCTTTGTTGTAATTTAAGGTAACTACTCACCCCGTAGCGAGGAACGTCCTGCTCCCCGCTTATCAAGAGGACTGGCGTTTTTATCACCAAATCTGAACGTTCCCCGCTACGGAGTGAGTAGTTACATTTAATGTTCTAAACCTTTCCACGGTTCACCAGGTAAATGCTTTACTAACTTATCAGCGACCACTTGAAATGCCGCATTTGGCTCCCATGGTATACGCGCTGGTAAAACATGTCTTGCATCAGTCAAAAATTCCTGGGAAGACTCCTTAGCAAGGAGATTTTTTTCATACTCAGCACGACTTATTTTTATATTTTGCTGCTCATTGTAATAGCTAAAAACCTCAAGTATTTTTTTACAATTAACACCCAGTTGAGTAATCGCCATCCAGAGATCATATAAATCGCGACCTTTTGCACGCTGGTAAAGCGCTCTAAATTTAGTACCCATTAACTCTTCAAGCTCATACGTTTTAATTTTTGCTTCCCCTGAAAACCAACGATTTTCGACCAAGTAATTTTTTTCTTTAAATCCTAAAAATGAGAATGGCTCAATCGTATTAATTTCTATTTTCAAACGAAGTGGTACAGATGGTTGATCTTCACTTTCAAAACGATAAATAAATTTTACTGACCGAGATGTTTGTTTCCATTTGGCATTACCTAACCAAGGATCAATTGATTCACGGATGGCTGTCATGACATCTCCAATAGAAACATCATGAACTTGTACCAAGTCAATATCTTCGCTATACCTTGCCGAAGAATTACAGTAAAGCTTATTAAGCGCAGTTCCTCCGCGAAAAGCTAGTAATTCCTGAATTAATGGGTTTTGGTACATTAACACCAGTGCTCGACTTAGTACTAAGTCTTGTTCCACCTGTGATTGCAGTGCCCATGGTGCCTGCTTTTGCCATTGTGTAATGTAATTAATAGGTATCATCTAAATCACTCTCTACGATCGCGTTAATAGCAATTTTCCACTTTTTATCTCTAGGAACCTTTGTTATTGGTTCGTATGGGACTAATGGAATAATCTCTTTTTTATCTAAGGTTACAATTTCATGAAGGGGCTCAGCTAAATAAGTTTTGCCAAGTTTATCAAAAATAAACCCCAATCTATGTACCCAAAAATACTCTTTTGAAATTTCTGCCAGTTGTTTCAACTTATCAGAATCAATGGATTCTGATAATTCATCAAGGACTGTCACAATACGGCTCAGGCCTCCACACTGTCGCATATATTTTATCATATCTATTGCGGTTCCTTCTGGCGTAGATACATTCATATATCCGGCCCGAGTTTTTATTTTTTTCAAGGGTGTTTCATTAAAATGTGTGTTTTTAATAAATTCGACAGAGACTTCAGCACACTGAATATTTGCTTTTTTGTCAGTTAGCATCACTTGAAGCATTTGTGGCTGTTGATGAGCAGCTCCATAATAAAGCGCAGCACTTAACAGGGAGACATAGTAAGTTAAATTCAAATGATGCATTAAATCATCAATAAAAAAATCAGCAGGCAAGCATCCCTTGTTTCTAAATTCTGGTGTCAGAATTAAGTAATACCCTCTGCTAGGTGAGACCACCTTGTTTTGTTTTTTAAGTCTGTCAAGTGCGCTTAAGCCAGCATTACGATTGACTTCTAGCGCATGGCAAAAGCTCTCTATAGTAAAAGAAATCTCACCATTAGCTGTTAACTCATCGATATACCTATCAGTTTTCGCTGTCATATTAAGCTCATAATTTTAATGTTTCCTTAAAAGCACGAAAAACGTGCTTAAGTAAGAATGTAACATATTTCGTATTTTTTATAAAGATAGCCAAAAATAACCCCTTAAACCGCCTTATTCAGACTGAATACTGGCTACGCCATTTTCGTGCAAAATACCCAAATGCAGATAAATCAATTAGTTAAACTTTATTCTGTGGAAGCCCCATTTCGCCCCTATATGTCGTTAGGTCTATTAGCATGAGATTTTGCACAATCAACAACTTATAACCACTTTATATGGCTGTTAGCCCTAAACAACGCGTTATTTTTACAAAAGGCCTACAATATGCGCTATACTTTATTGTAAGTAATGTGCTTTCTTTAATTCGGCAAAGGATTGTCCGCAAATTTAGGGTAACTAAAAATGGCGGCAGATCGTAAGGCGGTGGACTTGTTGCAGTTAATAACAAGTACGGCCGCAAATAATAATAGCAATATCATTCCTATCGAGAAGCTTAATGTATTGCAATTAAACAAGCTTCTTACTAAACAACCAGTACAGCTTGCTCGTTCTGGCGATGATTTGATCATTATATTAAAAACTAATACAGAATCTGCTGGCTCTATCATTATTATTCAAAACTATTTTGCTAAAGCAGAATTGCTGATCAATATTAACGGTAATGACTATGACACCAGCCAACTTTCAGCCTTACTTAATCATGAAGTAAAACTGGCTTTAATTGAAGATAATAATACATTATTCACTTTACCCGATAATGAATACCCAAATCACGATGCAGTATTGATCAGCTTTTCAATTGATACTGAATTTTCTGGCATGAGTAATGATTACGCTAGCACATTTTCAACTGTGTTATCCGCAAGTGAGCTATCCAATGAATTTAGTATAAATTCCAGGGAGAATTTTAATTTTAACAATAATGCAAGTTTGTTTATCGTTAATGATTTCCCTCCCAATTATGCTGCATTAACCAGTAATAATATTCCAGCAGAAGCTATTAATAGTGGACCGGTTGTGTTAAATCCAATAGCTAACCAAGTTGTTAACGAAAACAGCCTTTTTAATTTTCAAATTCCGAATAATACGTTTTATGATAGTAATGGTGATCCGCTGAGTTACACTGCAACATTAGCCGATAATTCAATTTTACCAAGCTGGTTAAGCTTTGATAGCAGCACTCGCACGTTTTTGGGTACACCGTTAAACAGTGCGGTAGGCCAGATAAACCTTAAAATCACCGCTAGTGATGGTCAAAGCAGTGCCACCGATCTCTTTTCGTTAACGGTAAACAATGTAAATAATGCACCTACTTTAGACGATAGCGTTGTCACACTTAATCCAGAAGGTGAAGATGCCGGTGCACCGGTTGGCCTAGTGGGTACGCCTATTTCAGCCTTCACGGCAGGGATCACGGATGTTGATATTGGTGCCACTAAAGGGATTGCTATTACTGCTGCTGATACCACCAACGGCAGTTGGTTTTAT
>CAYGTS010000170.1:0-4710 GCA_964352905.1 uncultured Legionellales bacterium
CCGCTATTTTTTAGTGTTTTTAATGTGACCTTGCCTCAAATCTGACCGTTCTTGGGTTATTCAATATCACGCCGGGAATTACTGAAGTGAGTTACACTTTGTTATACGCTTCATACTGATCTCTGTGCTATATTTCAGTAAGGGGGAGAACGATACATGACAAAATTACATTCCAACCTTGAGCCAAGCCGCGGTGTTTTTATTGATCCACTGTTGGATTGCTTAGTCATGCTGACCAAAATACATGGCCATCCCATTTCTGCAGAATCATTAACAGCCGGCTTGCCACTGCAAAATAATTTATTAACCCCCGAATTATTTGTGCGTGCAGCTGAACGTGCAGGATTAAGCGCACGCATTGTCAAACGCCCCATAGCGAATATTTCTAAATTATTACTGCCGGTGGTTTTAATTCTTAAAAATAATCACGCCTGTATTTTAGAAAAAATCCATGAGGATCACTCTTACGATGTCATTTTCCCCGAATCGGATGGCGGTAAAAAAACAATTTCACACGAAGAACTCAATGAAGAATATGGTGAGTATGTGATTTTTTCACAACCAATCCATCGCTTTGATAAACGCGCTGATGAATTTAAACTAGAACGCCCCAAGTCTTGGTTTTGGGGAACACTGTGGCGTTATCGCCACAATTATTACAGAGTAATGCTCGCTGCCATTTTAATTAATTTATTTGTGCTCGCCAGCCCCATTTTCGTCATGAATGTTTACGACAGAGTCGTGCCCAATGATGCAATTGAAACCTTATGGGTACTCGCCATTGGTATTACCTTTGTTTTCTTTTTCGATTTTTTATTGCGCACATTACGCGCGTATTTAATTGATGTCAGTGGTAAAAAAGCGGATACCCTGATTGCTAGCTTGATCATGCAGCAAGTTTTAAACATGCGCATGGAAGTCAAACCTATTTCAGCAGGTGGTTTTACTAATAATTTAAACGGCTATGAAAGCTTACGTGATTTTTTTGCTTCTGCAACCATCGTGGCCTTAATCGATTTTCCCTTTATTTTTTTATTCTTATTTGTGATTTGGCTGATCGGTGGAATTATCGTGCTTGTGCCGCTCTTAGCCATTCCCATAGTGGTGATCGCTGGATTTATTTTGGAAGTGCCTGCACGACGCGCAGTTGAAGAATCCTTTTTTGGCGCAACACAAAAGCAAGCGATTTTAATTGAAACGGTAAGTAGCCTGGAAACCATTAAATCCCAATCCTGTGAAGGAAAAATTCAAAGTAAATGGGAGAAATACGTTGGCATGGTAGCTCGTGCCAGTTTAAAGTCACGTTTTTTTTCAACCCTTGCCATTAACATCACCATGTATGTTATGCAAATGGTGACAGTGGGAACGGTTGTCCTAGGTGTTTATTTAATTGCTGCGGGTGATTTATCAATGGGGGGCTTAATTGCCTGCACCATTTTAAGCGGCCGATCGCTTGCACCTTTATCACAAATTGCTGGCATTATTACGCGCTATCAACAATCCAAAATGGGACTCGAAAGTTTAAATCGTATAATGAATTTACCTGTCGAGCGCCCCCAATACAGTACCTTTCTTAATCGCCCCCAATTAAGCGGTAAAATTGAATTTCGTGAGGTTAGTTTTTGTTACCCTAATTCACAAGTCAACGCTATTGAGAACGTGTCGTTTCAAATTAGGTCGGGTGAAAAAGTAGCCATTATAGGACGTGTTGGTTCCGGTAAATCCACTATTTTAAAATTAATTTTGGGCTTATATCGTGCTGGAAATGGCGCAATACGGCATGATGGAACGGATATCGCACAAATTGATCCGGCTGATTTGCGCCGTAACATTGGCTACGTATCACAAGATTCTAGTTTGTTTTTTGGTACTATTCGCGAAAATATTACCATTTCAGCGCCGTGGGCAGATGACCAAGCTATCCTAAAAACCGCACAACTGGCGGGGGTTGAGCATTTTGTTAGGCGTCATCCCGCCGGTTACGACATGCCGATTGGCGAACGTGGTGAGGGTTTATCCGGTGGGCAGCGCCAAAGCGTAACAATTGCCCGCGCACTCTTGCCTGATCCACCTATTTTATTACTCGATGAACCCACCAGTGCGATGGATAATAGTTCTGAACAAGAGTTTTTAAAAAATATTAGAGAAGTAAGCGATGATAAAACCATTATTCTAGTATCCCATAAACCACAAATGTTATCCCTCGCTGAACGCGTTATTATTGTTGATAATGGCAAAGTCGTGGCTGATGGGCCGAAAGAAAAAGTATTAACAGCTTTATCACAAAATAAAGTTCGTGCGACAGATTATTAGGATTAATACATATTATGCCAGAGAAAAAAGAACAACCATTGAAAAACAGTGATTTTGATTACTTAAACGATTGCCGTGAGGCAACTTTAATGAAACGTACTCCTTATGCTTCACTGTTAATTTATATTTTGATCGGCTTTTTAGTTGTTTTTTTTATTTGGGCAAAATTAGCAGTTTTAGATGAAGTCACACGTGCCGAAGGAAAAGTCATTCCGCCTTCCGAGGTAAAAACAATCCAAAATTTAGAAGGTGGTATTATTTCGGAAATTTTAGTTCGCGAAGGTGAAGCTGTTAAGAAAGGGCAAATTTTAATTCGTATCGATGATACACGTTTCGCATCACAATACCGCGAACAACGCGCACAATATTTAGCTTTAGTTGCAACCGTTGCGCGTTTAACTGCAGAAACAGAAAATAAAGAAAAAGTTGATTATCCTGAAGTGTTGAAAGACCAACAAGCCATTACCAGTCGTGAAAATAGGTTATTTGATCAACGCAAAAAAGCCCTGGATGAAAGTATTAAAACTCTACAACGTAGCTATGATTTCACCAAAAAAGAATTAGACATGACAGCCCCCTTGGTTGCAGAAGGTGTGACCTCAAAAATTGAACTGCTGCGTCTTCAGCGCCAAGTGAATGAGTTACAAGGCCAGATTGATGAGAAAAAAGATTCATTTTATGAAGATGCGCATTCAGAGCTCAATAAAAAACAAGCTGAACTCGATGCGCTGACTGAAAGCTTAATGTCACAACAGGATAGGGTCACTCGCACCACAATCCGCTCCCCTGTTGATGGCACAGTAAAAACCATTAATATTAATACGATTGGGGGGGTCATACAGCCCGGTATGGAAATTTTAGATATCGTTCCAACTGAAGATTATTTAATTGTTCAAGCTAAAGTAAAACCCAAAGATATTGGTTTTGTTAAACTTGGCCAAAAAGCCAAAGTGAAATTTACTGCTTATGATTTTTCAATTTACGGTGGACTTGATGGTAAAGTGACTTACATTAGCGCTGATACTATTACCGATGAAAAAGAAAAGCAGACTTATTATGAAGTGCTAGTGCGTACCAACAAAACTTATCTTGGCACAGAACAACACCCGCTGCCCCTAAAAGTAGGGATGGTAACCAATGTTGATATATTAACTGGCAGAAAATCTGTTTTATCCTATCTATTAAAACCACTCTTAAAAGCCAAACAAAACGCCTTCACTGAACGCTGACGATCCAGCCCTGCCGTCGTAGGCAATTAGCGTATTAGGTAATAATGATCAAAAAGAATGATTAAGAAGAGTAACAGGAGATAAAGAATTGAATAACGAAAGGTTTTAATGGCAATCAGGTCATCGTCATGGCGATAGAGTTTTATTGCCCATTGTAAAAAACGAGCACCTAATACACTACTGCCAATTAAATAAATGAGACCACTCATGCCACAAATATACGGTAACAATCCGCAAATAAACAACAGTATTGTATACAATAAGATATTTAATTTGGTATGAGGAATACCATGCGTTACGGGCAACATAGGCACTTTGGCATTAACATAATCTTTGTAGCGATAAATAGCCAAGGCCCAAAAATGTGGTGGTGTCCAAGCAAAAATAATCAGCACTAATAATAGGCCGTAGCTATCAATGTGCCCGGTTACTGCAGTCCAACCTAACAACGGCGGTGCGGCGCCAGCAGCACCACCAATCACAATGTTTTGTGGTGTAGCATGTTTTAAGAACATGGTATAAAAAATGGCATAACCCATTAAAGTGATGAAGGTTAGAATCGCGGTTAATAGATTAATGAAAACCACTAACATTAGCAAACCGGCTGTACCAATCACCATAGCAAACCAGAAGGCTTGCTTTGCAGTGACTTTACCTGAAGGCAATGGGCGTCGTTTGGTACGATTCATTTTAACATCAATGTGCTGATCAACAACATGATTGATACACGCAGCCGAACCTGCTGCTAAAGCAATGCCCAGCGTTGCAAAAAACAACGTGTTAATTGGTACCATACCGGGACTGGCTAAAAACATCCCCACAATCGCAGTAATCAGCATTAGTCCTACCACGCGCGGTTTACACAGCTCCCAATAAGCACGCCACAGCTGCTGTTCATCTTTGGTAGATACCATGCTGCTGCTTATTTTTTTTACATTTTCTTTAATCAACGTTAGTTAATCCTTTAGGACTGTCTTGTATTGCAGGAACACATGTTACCTTACTTGAGCACCTGGTTACAAACAGTTTATGTAACTCACTCCGTCGCAGGGAACGTTCAGATTTGGTAAACATAGAGCTAAAGGTGGGTGAGCAGATACCAGTAGGACTTACGATCAGTAATTCCCGGCGAGATGTTGAATAACTCAAGAACGGTCAGATTTGAGGC
>CAYGTS010000171.1:0-4678 GCA_964352905.1 uncultured Legionellales bacterium
CACAGCGAAATCTTGTAAAATCGAAGATCCTAACCCTGGATTGCCGCGCACTTCGCCGGTCACTGCGAACGAAGTGCGGCAGTCGCAATGACGGAAGAAGAAAGAAACTACTTTCTAATCGCTTTGGGAATATTTAAATCGTCGCAGCTTGTGCGCTTTTTGTATTAGGATGTAATTCAAGCTTTTTTCCTGGCGTTGATGGAGCAAATAAGTTTGGCGAGTCTAAATGACCAAAACTAAATTTTTCATGTTTAGGATAATCCTTGTCCTTATCGCTGTTAGGTTTTTCTAATAACGTTCTGGCTTCTTGTGAAGTATATTTTTTACCTATTAATGCAGAGTCAGTCAATAATTGCAACTGTTCTTTTGAAATCTTTGTTCCGGATAGAAATAAATCCGCCAATAATTCTTGGATCCATTCTGTATTAAAAACTGTAAAAAAATTTGCTACATTTTCATCAAGTAAGCTATTATTGTATAAATATGAAATACTGATTTGTAAGTTATAGTTGCCACATAAAATAATAAACTCAGGCTTACTTAATTCGATATTTTTTTCCATCAAAATATTTAATGCTGAACGAAAACTAATTGAATCTAAAATTAAATTAAAAACTTTTTCTCCCATTAAATCATAGAACATGACTATCATAGCTTTAAAAGCAGTTAAAATGTCATTATCTTTTACAATCATGTTGATTTGATCTTGTGTTAGCCTTATATTGCTACCAATTAAGAAGAGCAACAAGTCAAAGTGTTCATCGTTTATACAGCCTGATTTTTTTTGATCACAAATCATAAGCCATTGGGAATATTGTTTAAAAGTGCCATCTGCTCCTGAAATTAACAGCATTTTAAGGCTATCATTATTTAAATATTTTTTCTGGTATAAAAAATGTAGCAATTCACTATTATCAGGCTGTGTTAATAGGGTCATTTCATTTGAAAGAGGATCAAGTTTTTCCATTAGAATGTTAATGATAGCAAAATGTTCTTCCCAATCGTTAAAAACGGCTTCACAGCGAGGATCAACCATGACTTCACATAGATCAGGATGACTGTTTAATAACTCTTTTACTTTTTCAAAATTATTCTCTAATGCACTTTGCTCTTTGGCGCAATCACCTTCACCAATCAACGCTTCTCGCCACGCTTGCAGTTCATCATCTGAAAAAGCCCCTTTTATGGCATCACTTATTCTTTGCAAAAGCAGTTTTTTGGGATATTGCTGTGCCCAAGCCTGAAAGTGGAATGGATAATAAAAAGGGCCTATAAAAAAGTTGAGATGTTTCTCCACGATCCACAATGCGCGTTTATTTGCAGCTGTTTTATTCACAGAAGGCATAATCTTATCCTTATTATTAAAATATTTGGCAGATCTAAAATTTAAACAGCACAACAAACACGGGCTGTCTTATTTTAGCACCATGATTTTACGCTATAACTTTATTATGTAAATAGTTAACGCGCCTGCGTTTATAATAATTTGCCTACTGCGATATCATGTGGATCGGTCTCATGCCCTTCAGGATCATTAAAGGGCATTTCTGTATAGGCATTTTTGCGGTAAAAATTTAAACTGCTTGGTCTTGATTCAGCATGAATGCTTTTCGTGCCCGAATTTTTTAACCATCTTTCAATAACAACTAAAAACTGGCTGCCCGCATTGTGATTGCGCGCCTTCTCATCCACAACAATAATGCGGATCGCCGCTCTCCGCTCTGGCCAATATTGTATGTGAGCATAGCCAATAATTTCTGCACCAGCATATAAAACCAAATGAACATGCTCATCATGCTGAAATGTCCAAGTATAAGGATCATCGATACCATAGGGACCAAAGAACTCCGTCATGCGCAAATGCTTAACCGCAGCCCATTCGCGTGGTGTTAGTGCTTTTACCACGCGTAACCCTTTAAAGCCGGTTTTAGCATGAATCGCTTTTACAAAGGCATCTTTACCAAACACATACTGAAAAATATCATTGGGATAACGTAAGGCTAACTCTTTTTTTAATGTAGCGTAACGTTCCCTATCATCAGCGTGCTTTCTCATCCAATCGCGAAATAATAAGTGTCCCTCAATTTCCGCATTGCTCTTTTCAAATATGTGGATGTTAAATCCGGTTTTTTGAAAATAGCGGCGCAACAGCATCCCATTTTCACCTCTATTTTCATAGCCAAGCCGCTCCATTTCAGTGGTGTTATGATCTAAATCGATAATATTGCGTACCACGACAAGCATATCAATAATCGGTTTAGCGGCTAACCCTGGCACGGCAGTTGATCCCATATGATGGATTTCAATACAGTTATCACCGAGCACTTTTTTAATTTCACTTGCCTCAGCCTCAAACATGGCTTGCCAATTAGGATCATAGGGGACAACTTTAATAATACTCATGAAAATAACCATAAAAAATTGATTTGCCTACTCATTGAAGTTCCACAATGAGCGCCCATTAGAAAGATGTTCTCAGTGGTGCGCTTGGGTAACCTGTCGAATCAACAAAACTTACCCCCTCGCCAACAGGCACCGGCTGTCTTATCGGTATCGGCGGTTTTCCAAAAAATGGAATACGCCTGTCCGTCAATCTGCCAAAAATAGAATCTGAATTAGGTAAACGAGCCGCAAATTTACTCGATTGTTCACGATTAAGCGCATTCCGTATTTCATTAATCTCCTCCTGAGTCATTGCAGCCGCTACCCATGCATTACCCTCTGAAGAAATAGCCGTGATTTTATCCTTTAATTGTGTACGCAGATCAGCCGTTCGCATGACATTCTGAAAAGACTTAAATTGTTGCTGAGAAAAACGCTCGAATGCAAGCTGCAAACCTACTCCCTGCTTCGCCAATAGCCTTCTATAAAAAAGTTTCGCACTCTTCGTCGTCAGCTTATCACTACTCACTGTTCCTTTATTCTCACCATGCCGCTCACAATTTAATATCCTAAAAAGGTTTGTTTGTGGACTAAATAAAACTTCTTTTATTCTTTCTAAATGACTTTTATCAACCTTTTCTAAACCTTGCAAGAGTAATCCCTTAAGATGGGATAAGTTTGTGAACCTCGTTATCTTGCTTAATTCAAGGGGTTCCCGTGATGATGTGATCAACAACAATAACTTATCCGCAGAATCCTTGCCTAATCTGTTAATAAAATTATCAAACTTAGGTGATGTGGTTAATGCGGCGGCTATATCAATTTGTTGGTCACACAAGCACTGCAGCAGTTCATCCGCACCAGGAGTATGTTGAAGTAGCCAGTCTAAAGTTGTTTCATCTGCATGAATTTTTTGTTGTAGTAAAACACTTCTATGGTTTTGATCTAAAAATGATAAGCACTGTTTCAAATACTCTGGATGATTGCGAGCCACATGCATCAAGGCAGTCAACCCTTTATTATTGCATTGTTTTAATAACTCAAGTTTATTTTCAGGAGGTAAATCTTCAAAACACCGTTCCAAATGCTCTGGATGAGCGCGAGCCACCATCATCAGGGCAGTCCACCCTTCACTGTCTTGTTGTTTTAATAACGCCTGTTTACTTTCGGGAGGTAAATCCTTAAAACACGTTTCCAAATACGCTGGATGATACCGCGTCACCATCATCAAGGCAGTCCACCCGCCACTCTCTTGCTGTTTTAGTAATTCCAGTTTACTTGTATTAGATAAACCTTCAAAACACAGCTCCAGATACTCTGGATGATACCGCGCCACCATCATCAAGGCAGTCCACCCTTTATTATTGCATTGTTTTAATAACTCAAGTTTATTTTCAGGAGGTAAATCTTTGAGACACCTTTCCAAATGTTCTGGATGATTGCGAACCACATGTATCAAGGCGGTATTGCCATGATTATCTTGTTGTTGTTGCAAAATCAACATCAACCGTTGGCTATCCTTACCAGCCAACTTAATGAATGTTTCAAATCGCTGAACGACTAAACTCCCCTCTCTATCAAAAAGGCATGACTGCAGCTTAGTATCTACAGGCCCACGCCCATGCTGGTTTTTTTCAAGAAGGATCCTTGCATTTAAATATAATGTTACGTCTTCTTCTTTAGCTAAATCACAGTCTTGTAATGCGCCCTTGATACATAGAATTTGTTCTGCTGTAAGCTGTTCTGGCTCTACTTGAGCACTGTGAATAAAGGCTTGCGTCAAGGTCTTACGTAACTTATTTTTATCGCCTTCTGTATAGTCTGGTAAGTAGTCTAATTTATCTAAAGAAAACCACAATGCATCCATTTGTTCTGCTGGAGTAAGAGAACTCAACAACGGTGTGAGGTGCGTTGGCTCCAGTGCCACCAGCATTAAGGCGGTCCACCCTTCATTATCGTGGTGTTTTAATAACGCCAGTTTATTTTCGGGAGGTAAATCCTTAAAACACGTTTCCAAATACGCTGGATGATAGCAAGCCACCAAGATCAAGGCAGTCCAACTTCCATTATTTTGTTGTTTTAATAACTCAAGTTTATTTTCAGGTGGTAAGTCTTTAAAACACGTTTCCAAATGCTCTGGATGATAGCGAGCCACATGCATCAAGGCGGTCCACTCTTTATTATTTTGTTGTCTTAATAACGCCAGTTTATTTGCATGAGATAAACCTTCAAAACACCCTGCCAAATACGCTGGATGATAGCAAGCCACCTGCATCAAGGCAGTCCACCCTTCATT
>CAYGTS010000172.1:0-4586 GCA_964352905.1 uncultured Legionellales bacterium
GCAGTGTATGAGTTATACATGAGCATTTCGATAAAAGATTTTCGCCGTTTTTAGACCAAATATGGGCGTTCCCATCTACATGGTGAATAGTTACCAGTTTTCTATAGTGAGAAAGACTAACTTATGAAACCCTCGATCCAAAAAAGACTCGAACATTTAATCGATCGCCATCAAGAAATTTCAGCACTACTAAGTGATGCCGATACAATTAAAGATCAAAATAATTTTAAACTTTTATCTAAAGAATATGCGCAGCTAGAGCCGCTTGTGAAAACCTTTGAAGCCTTTTTAAAGGCGAAAGCGCGCTGGCACGAAGCAGAAGAAATGTTACAAGACAGCGATCAAGAGATGCAAAAATTAGCGCATGAAGAGCTTGCCGCATCACAAAAATTAATCAATGAATTGGATGAACAATTACAACTACTATTAATCCCACAAGATCCCAACGATTCGCATAACGTTTTTTTGGAAGTGCGTGCGGGCACCGGTGGTGATGAGGCTGCCATTTTTGCCGGCGATTTATTCCGAATGTATAGTCGTTTTGCTGAAAATCAAGGTTGGCGAGTTGAGCTTATTAGCCAGCATGAGGCTGAACAAGGTGGTTATAAAGAAGTGATTGCAAGAATCACCGGCGCCAATGTTTATGCCAAATTAAAATTTGAATCTGGTGCGCATCGTGTGCAACGTGTTCCTGTTACTGAGTCACAGGGGCGCATTCATACTTCTGCCTGTACCGTGGCAATTTTACCGGAAATTGAAGAAGTGGATTCCATAGAAATTAATCCCAATGATTTACGTATCGATACGTATCGCGCGAGTGGTGCCGGTGGTCAGCATGTTAATAAAACGGATTCTGCAATTCGTATTACCCATTTACCGAGTGGATTGGTTGTGGAGTGCCAAGATGAGCGTTCACAACATAAGAATCGTGCGCGTGCAATGTCACTCTTACAAAGTAAGTTGCTTACCATGGAACAAGAAAAGCAACAAGCTGAACAAGCGCAACAGCGTAAATCGTTAGTCGGTAGCGGTGATCGTTCTGAGCGTATTCGCACTTATAATTTTCCGCAAGGCCGAGTCACCGATCATCGCATAAACTTAACGCTCTACAAATTGGATGAAGTGATCGAAGGTGCATTGTCACAAGTTATCGATCCCTTAATGCGCGAATATCAAGCTGAATTATTAGCGAATCTTGATGCAGAGAGATAAATCGCAAACAATACGCGCACTGTTGCAATGGGCCGTTAATCGCATTGCTAGCGACAGCGCACGCTTAGATGCCGAATTATTATTGTGCCATGTTTTAAAATGCCCGCGTGTTTATTTAATCACACACGCCGATGACATCATTGATGCAATGCCGGTTGAAAAATTTCAGCAACACGTGCAAGCGCGCCAACAAGGCATGCCAATTGCGTACCTTCTCGGTGAAAAAGAATTTTGGTCGTTAACCTTTAAGGTTAATCAAAATTGTTTAATCCCACGTCCTGAAACCGAATTAATCATTGAAACATTAGATCAGATACTGGATAAAAATAAGCCGTTAAACATTATTGATCTTGGCACAGGCAGTGGCGCTATAGCGATAACACTAGCAACACTCAGCACAGCTTGGCAGCTATTTGCCACCGATCAGGCGTGGCAAACTTTAGAAGTTGCACAACTCAATGTAGCCAAGCTGTTGCAACGATCGATTTTTTTAATCCAAAGCGATTGGTTGCAATGCGTTGCCAAACAAGCCTTTGATGTAATTGTCGCGAATCCGCCGTATATTGATGCAAATGATCCACACTTGCACGTGTTGCAACACGAACCCCAATCAGCCTTAATAGCACAGGATAAAGGTTTAGCGGATCTGAAAACAATTATTATCCAAAGCTACCACTGCTTAAAAGCAAAAGGATTGATCATGCTAGAACACGGTTATGAACAAGGGCAAGAGGTGCGTACGCTGTTAGCGCAAGCCGGTTTTCAGAAAATTCAAACCAAGAAGGATTATGCGGGTAACGAGCGATTGAGTTACGCTTACAAAAAGTGAAAAATAAATTGCTTGTTTTAACTTATTTTGATATAGATAAACCTTTTATGTTTTATATTTGCTTGCAGGAGAAAATTTATGGCTAGCAAACAAACTACGGCAAAGACTCGCTCTAAAGCGCGGGCTAACTCAGGGGCGGTCAAAGCGAAAAAAGCGCCTAAGAAAACAGGGGTGACCAAAACGGCAGTTGCAAAAAAGAGCGCTAAGGCTGTGTCTAAAAAAGCAGTTGCAAAAAAAAGCGCTAAGGCTGTGCCCAAAAAAGCAGTTGCGAAAAAAGTTGCTGTAAAAAAAGCAGCACCTAAAAAAGCCAGCGTGAAAAAAGTCACTGCTGAAAAAGCCGCTGTGAAAAAAGCGGTGGCCAAAAAAGTTGTAACAAAAAAAGCAACCTTAAAAAAACCAGCAACTAAAAAAGTTGTTGTAAAAAAGGCGGCAGTGAAAAAAACTGCTGCTAACAAGCCAGTTAAACCTAAAGCGGTTGTCGCTGAAACAAAATTAAAAGGAAAAAAATCCGTGACTAACGAGACTCATGAGCCAACGATAGATGTGCTTGAAGAAAATGAAGTTGTTGAAATTCAAGCAAAACCTGCTAAAGCGGGTCGTCCTAGCACCTTTAAACCTTATTCTGAAAAACGTGGCGAAGAGTACATGAACGAATTGCAAATTGAGCATTTCGCGAATATCTTACGGCGCTGGAAAGTTGAACTCATGCATGAGGTTGATCGCACGGTATTACACATGAAAGACGAAGCAGCCAATTATCCCGATCCCAACGATAGAGCAACTCAAGAAGAAGAGTTCAGTTTGGAATTACGTACACGTGATAGAGAACGTAAATTGATCAGAAAGATTGATGAAGCCCTAGGCCGTATCGAGCGTGATGAATACGGATATTGTGAAATGTGTGGCATTGAAATTGGTATTCGCCGCCTTGAAGCCAGACCGACCGCTACGCTTTGCATTGATTGCAAAACCCTGGAAGAAATCCGCGAGAAACAAATGGCGTCATGAGGTATTAATGGAAGTTATCAGTGCTATTAAAGAACGTGCTTGTATTAGGGCTTTTACCGATCAACAGGTAGCGGATTCTACCATTGAGCAAATTTTAGATACAGCACGTTGGTCACCTTCTGGTGGCAACACCCAACCTTGGCAAGTGGCGGTTGTTAAAGCCAAGACCTGCCAAAAAATGGGTGATGCCATTACCGAGGCGCGCCGTAATAATCAGTTACCTGATCCAGACTATAACTATTATCCGCAACAATGGGTTGATCCTTATAAAAAACGTCGTGTTGAATGTGGTATGGCGCTTTACAATGCCTTAGGCATTAAACGTGAGGATAGCCAACGCCGCAATCAAGTTTGGGAATGGAATTATTATTTTTTCCACGCACCGGTTGGTTTATTTTTCTTTGTTGATGATGTGTTGGAAAAAGGCTCGTGGGTAGATATGGGCATGTTTATTCAATCGATCATGCTTGCTGCTCGCGGGTATGGTTTAGAAACTTGCCCGCAAGCATCATTGGCAGAATATCCTAATATTGTGCGCCATATTCTCGATATTTCCCCCAACAACAAACTGATTTGTGGTATGTCATTGGGTTATCCCGATCGCGAAGCTGCCATTAATCAATACCGTACCGCACGCGAAGAAGTTGCCTCTTTTACGCGTTGGTATGAATAATTTGGGGTGGATTCAAGCCCTATGATAAAAAATTTTGGAGAAAAATATGTTACTACGCCGCTTAATTAAAAGAACAGCCATAGCCACGTGCTTATTAATGAGCAGTTTTACCTTTGCCGCATCCTATAATATGCAACCCTATGTGTTCAAACCAGCAACCATTTTAAATGGCAATTGGTATCTTGGTTTAGGGGGTGGTTATACGCGTGCGTTTCTAAAACTAGAAGATCAAGTGGGGAGTTTAGTATTAAACAAGCCATCACAAAATTTTAATAATGGGGTGTTAGAAGCCGTCATTGGTTACAAGTTTGATCATAATTATTTTATTCCATTACGATTAGAGTTATTAGGCTTATTCCGCCCACAAAAAAGTCTTACCATGAACCCAATTAGCGTAGGTAGCAACAACTATTTGATCAACCGCATTACCACAACCGAACTGTTATTTAATGCCTACTGGGATTTTTACAGCGAGAACCCTGAATTTGTACCGTACATTGGTGCTGGTATTGGGGCAGGGCAAAACCGCACTAAATCTGAAGTGCAGAATATTACGACCAATGCATTCGTTAATAATTCACTTTCCAACAGTACCAGTTACGTAGCCTGGGATATAGAATTAGGTACTCGTATGAATGCTTATCCGAATGTTGATGTGAATATATTCGCGCGCTTAAACTACTTAGGCAATGCCAAATTTGAATCAACTCCGGCTGCAGGTGGTAACAATTTAGTTTTAAATTCAACACGCTCGCTTTATGCGGCGGATATTGGGGCAGAGCTTATTTATAACATTATGTGATTTTTCATGTAACTATTCACCCTGTAGAGGGGAACGTCCATATTTGGGCTAAAAACGGCGAA
>CAYGTS010000173.1:0-4572 GCA_964352905.1 uncultured Legionellales bacterium
GCGCTTTCTCAAAAAGATTTTCGCCGTTTTTATCGCCAAATCTGAACGTTCTTGGTAAATTTACAATTAAACTTACTGAATAGTTACAAAATGTATAATATTTATTGTTATAAAATGTAATGTTTTTTGTAAAAAACAAATTGTATGTTAGCGGTCTTTTTTTTTAAAGTCCATAAAAATATTAAGCTTAAAGATAACTTACAAAGCGATTTTCTTGATCAACTAACACCATTTTAGGTTGCACTTGCTGTGCTTGATCAACGAAGCAAAACCCAATGATCACGACCTCATGATCTTTTTGAATTAAATGTGCGGCTGCTCCATTCATGCAAATTTGTCCTGAGTTACGCTCACCGGCAATCGTGTAAGTTTCTAAACGTGCGCCGTTAGTGTTGCTCACCACCAAAACTTTCTGCCCCGGCCACAAATCGGCTTTTTCAAGTAATGCGACATCAATGGTAATGCTACCAACATAGCTGATATCCGCTTCGGTCACCGTAGCTTTATGGATTTTGCCGCAAACGACTTCACGCATGGCTAAACTCTATCATTTCATACAAAAATAGCAATATAGCAGCATTGTGTCATGATGCAAATCGCTATTTAATGACAGCCTATGTCATTCGCAAGGAAATCCGATTATACTTTAAGCTTGTTAAACTTGACTTAACTTGAATGAAATCTGCAAAACATATTTATCCGCGCGACCAGCACAACATTTCGCGCAGCCATATTAGCGACAATGCTCTTAAAGTCTTATACCGTTTGCGTGAAAACGGCTATGCTGCCTACTTGGTTGGTGGCAGTGTGCGTGACTTACTACTTGGTATTGAGCCCAAAGATTTTGATGTAGCAACCGATGCGCAACCTGAAGAAATCCGTAAAATTTTCAAAAACTGCCGGTTGATTGGTAGGCGTTTTCGCTTGGCGCATATTTTTTTCCAACAAGAAATCATTGAAGTAGCCACTTTTCGTGCCAATGCCAATACCTCACATGAGGATCGCACCCTGAGCGAATCAGGCATGATTTTACGCGACAATGTGTTTGGTAGTATGGAAGAAGATGCCTGGCGCCGCGATTTTTCCATTAATGCGCTGTATTACAATATTGCTGACTTTTCGGTGGTTGATTTTACCGGTGGTATGCAGGATTTACAGCAAGGTGTCATTCGTTTAATTGGCGATCCTGAATTACGCTATCGTGAAGATCCGGTACGCATGTTACGTGCGATTCGGTTTGCTGCTAAGCTTGGCATGCAAATTCATCCTCATACCGAAAAACCAATCCATGCATTACATCATTTATTATTAGAAGTCAGCCCCGCTCGGCTGTTTGAAGAAATCACCAAATTATTTCACGGTGGCCATGCTAACGAAACTTTTCATAAGTTACGCCAATATGGCTTGTTTGGTTATTTATTTCCGCAAACTGAACATTGCTTAAAAAATGACGCAACTGGCGTCACTGAAAATATGTTAACGATTGCTTTACAAAATACCGATGATCGCGTTCGTGAAGACAAACCAGTCACACCCGCCTTTTTATTTGCCGTGCTATTGTGGATGCCATTGCAAAACGCGATTAAAAAATATGAGCAGCTGGGTGAGCCTGATCTCATTGCAAGTGATAAAGCAGTTGAACATGTGATTAATCAACAAATCAAATCGGTCACCATTCCGCGTCGTTTTTCCAGCATGATGCATGACATTTGGAAATTACAATATCGCCTTAATCATCGCCAAGGCAAACGTGCTTGGCGCATATTTAGTCATCGTCGTTTTCGTGCGGCGTATGATTTCCTCATGATTCGTGCCAGCCAAGATCCTAATCTTGTAGAATTAAGCACTTGGTGGACCGAATTTCAATACGTATCCGATAAAGAAAAAACCGTAATGATTGAAAAATTACGTAAACAACCCAAAGCCAAAAAGGTAAAAAAGCAGGCGGAAAAATAATGGAACGAGCTTACATCGCGCTAGGAAGCAATTTAGATCAGCCTTTGCAACAGTTGCAATCGGCCTTGGTTCATTTAAAAAAATTAAGCGGCGTTAAATTTGTTGCCGTTTCAAAGTTTTATCAAACCAAACCCATCGGGCCGCAAGGCCAACCTGATTATATTAATGCCGTTGCGGCCTTTGATACCACACTGACAGCGCATGAATTATTACATTCATTACAAGCGATCGAACATCAGCACGGGCGCATACGCGATACGGTACGTTGGGGCGCGCGCACTCTAGATTTGGATTTAATTTTATACGGTGATCATGTGATTAGCACACCCTGTTTAATCGTGCCGCATCCCGGTTTAAAAGAACGTAATTTTGTGCTGTATCCACTTGCCGATCTTGATAAAAATATTGTTTTACCCGACAAAACGGTGTTAAAAAATTTATTAAAAACCTGCTCACGTGACGGCATAATTGAATTAACCGATGGAGAAACTGAACATGGCAGTCCTTTATCCTAACCAGTTTGAACGTGCCTTTTTAAACAGCAACGATTATGAAAAATTGTATCAAGCTTCGATCGATAAGCCTGAAAAGTTTTGGCAAGACATGGCTAAGCAATATATTACTTGGTCAAAACCTTTTAGCAAAGTTCTGCAAGGTGATTTAACCCAAGGTGAAATAAAATGGTTTAGCGATGGTGCATTAAATGTTTGTTATAACTGTATTGATCGCCATTTAACACAGCATGCCGATAAAGTGGCTTTTTATTGGGAAGGTGATGACGCTACACAACAACAAAAAATCACTTATAAAATGCTGCATGAACGGGTTTGCCGTTTTGCTAATTTATTAAAAAAATATAACGTGAAAAAAGGCGATCGCGTGTGCCTATATTTACCCATGATCCCCGAAACGATTTACGCTATGTTAGCCTGTGCACGCATGGGCGCCGTTCACAGTGTGGTTTTTTCCGGTTTTTCACCTGCAGCACTGGCCTCACGCATTAATGATGCCAACGCAAACGTTTTAATCACCGCTGATGTAGCTTTTCGTGGTGGTAAAACCAATGCATTGCTGGCACAGGCTCAGAAAGCGATGGCTGAATGTCCTAATTTAAAAAATGTGATTGTGATTAAACGCGATCAACATACGCAATTAAATAATAATGAAATTGATTATTTTCAAGAAACAAAACATCTTAGCAGTGATGCACCCTGTGAAGAAATGAATGCTGAAGATCCGTTATTTATTTTGTATACTTCAGGATCTACCGGTAAACCCAAAGGTATTTTGCATACCACCGGCGGTTATTTAACGTATGCGGCAACAACTTTTAATTATGTTTTTAATTACCAAGCAGAAGATATCTATTGGTGCACCGCCGATGTGGGTTGGATTACGGGTCATAGCTATAGTGTGTATGGGCCGCTGGCCAATGCTGCCACAAGTGTGATTTTTGAAGGCGTGCCCAATTTCCCAGATGCTAGCCGCCTTTGGCAAATCGTTGATCGCCACCAGGTGAATATTCTTTACACTGCACCAACATTACTTCGCATGCTAATGCGCGAAGGTGATGACTATCTTAAACAAACCAAACGCACCAGTTTAAAATTACTCGGCAGTGTTGGTGAGCCGATTAATCCCAGCGCTTGGGAATGGTTTTATCATGACGTGGGAAATGATTTTTGCCCGATTGTTGATACGTGGTGGCAAACCGAAACCGGCGGCATCATGATCACGCCATTGCCAGGTTGTTATGATTTAAAACCCGGTGCGGCAATGCGTCCTTTTTTTGGGATTGAGCCGGCTTTGCTTAATGAGCAAAATCAAGAAATCACAGCTGGCGGTGAAGGTGCGTTGGTTATAAAAAAACCTTGGCCTGGCATGTTGCGCACAGTTTATGGTGATCACCCACGTTTTGTTGAAACTTATTTAACACCTTGTCACGGTTATTATTTCACCGGTGATAGGTGCTATCGCGATCAAGACGGTGATTACTGGATCCGTGGCCGCATTGATGATGTATTAAACATTGCCGGCCACCGTTTAGGTACCGCTGAAATTGAATCAGCGATTGTCTCTCATCCTCACGTTGCCGAAGCGGCAGTCATTCCGATTGATGATGAAACCAAAGGCCAAGCGATTTATGCGTTTGTCACACCCATGGCAGATTTTACGCCAACTGAAAATACCCAAAAAGAATTGAACGCTTGCTTGCGCGAACAAATTGGCCCCATTGCGCAAATCAGCGCATTGCAATGGGCCAACGCCCTCCCCAAAACCCGATCCGGCAAAATCATGCGCCGCATCCTACGTAAAATCGCCAACGGTGAGCATGAACAGTTGGGCGATACATCAACGCTTGCCGATGTAACGGTTATTAATGATTTAATTGCTGGGAAAATAAATTAAGTGCTTGATTTTTTTGGTTGGCACGTTGATTTACTTGGTATATGTATAAAGATGTTTTGTAATACATGTCATTTCCCTATAACAAATAATAATAAGGAAGCGATATGTTCAGCTCATCTGAAACGCAGGTTGCTTTAAGTCACGTTTCTACATCAGCAATTCCCGTTGTAGCGAGGAACAGCCATATTTGGGCAATCTCACATTAAA
>CAYGTS010000174.1:0-4309 GCA_964352905.1 uncultured Legionellales bacterium
TATCGAAATGCTCATGTATAACTCATACACTGCGCTTTCTCAAAAAGATTTTCGCTGTTTTTATCGCCAAATCTGAACGTTCTCGGTAAATTCACCTTCAAATTTACTGAATAGTTACCATTAATCTAGCCTTAGAATCAACCAAAAAGAATTTAGCTAAAACAAACACCATTAAATAGGTGCAAGGTAGTAAAAACAACGCAAATTGATAGTCATATGCTGAGTAAACGCGATCGGCTAGCGCATGATTATTTAACAACCAATGCCAATCTAGTAATTGGCCAATTAACCATTGAAATAAATTACCGTTGATCATGACAAACATATTAATAAAAGCTATTGCGGTACCGGCTAATTTAACATTACTAATCTCACAAGCTATGGCAAAAATAATAATTTGCGCACCAGAGAAAAAGCCTGTTAAAAATAATAGAGTGTATAAAAGATCTTTGGACATAAAAGGAAAAAATAATAGCAGAAACATTGTGGTAGCTGTTAATAACCCACAGTAAATAAAAGGCGTACGGCGATTATGAAAATGATCAGATAAAAATCCAATGAGCGGGCTGCCAATCATCCAGCCAAAAAAAATCAATGAGGTCCCAGCAGATGCAGCGTCTTTACTTAAATGATGCGCGCTTTGTAAATAAGGGGTTGCCCACAACTCAGCGAATGCTGATGCAGAAGTGTAAGCGCAAAAGCCAATTAAACCAGTGATCCAGATTTGCTTATTACGTAACAATGCAAGCAAATTTGTAAATAACTCACGAAAGTTATGATTTTCAACGCGCTCTTCGTAGGTTTTATGATCGTTTTGATCACGCACCATTAACAAAATTGCAAAGGCTAATAAAAAACCTAACATTGCGGAAATATTAAGCGTATGTCGCCAGCCTGCATGGCGAATTAAGCTGGTTAAGGTATTGTCGCCAATAATGGCACCTAACATTCCCAATCCGGTTGTGAGGCCCGCAATCATAGCAAAGCGATCCGGGGGTAACCAAATGGTGGCGAGCTTTAATACGCCAACAAAGGCAAATGCTGATCCCAAGCCCACTAAAAAACGACCTAATTCAGCTACAGCCAAATAATCTGAGCAGGTAAAAAGATAGGCGCCAAGTGCACAGATTAAACAAGAGAAAAATAGTAAGCGGCGCGGGCCGTGTTTATCCATTAATAATCCCACGACTAATTGCATGGGTGTGTAAGCCAGATAATAAAACGATGCGAGTAAGCCATAGCCGGAAGCGTTTAAATGATAGGTGGCACGCAATTGATTTTCCATGGCGCTGGGCGCAATACGGAGAAAATATTCATAGCAATAAAACAAAGCGCCAAGGCTACAAATAAACCAAGAAACAAATGAAACAGGTAGTCGCGTTACAGGTTTCGAACTTATCATATTGGTAATTCTCTTACTGATTAATTTAAAAGCAGCAGTTATTTTACACGAAGGGCGATAAAAAATCAGCAAAAGTATACATATACTCACAGGATTTCACTCTGCGGGAATTGCTGAAGGCGTGCGCGCAACACAGCCGCAGAGTATATAATTATGGCTAAGTCAGTTAACTATCAAGGTCTTATAAACACTAACAACATCAGCAATTCCCTGCTACGGAGTGACTAGTTACTTTGAATCTTCTTCGGTGCTTTTAGCTTTAGTACGCTTGCCAAGATTGAATTTCTTGTTGAATTGATCAACACGACCACTGGTATCAAGAATTTTTTGCTTACCGGTGTAGAAAGGGTGGCATTCAGAGCATACTTCGATTTGCAATGAATCTTTGCCCAAGGTTGAGCCAGTATTAAAGGTATTACCGCAAGTGCAAGTAACTGATATTGATTTATATTTTGGATGAATTTCTGCTTTCATAACCGTCTCAATAAAGTAAATACATGGAAATAGAACACGCGATGGTAGCGAAGTTATAACATAAATGCAAGACCCGATAGTGAAAATCTAACTAAAGCGGCAAATCAAACTCCGCTACCACAGGCGTATGATCCGATGGGCGCTCGGCTTTGCGTGGTTCAGCATCAATGCTGACTTGTTGGCAGTGCGTAGCGAGCGGTTTGCTCACTAAAATATGATCAATACGCAAACCGGCATTGCGTTTAAAGGCAAAACGACGATAATCCCACCAGCTAAACTCTTGCTTTTCATGATCGAATAAGCGATAACTATCCGCTAAACCGGTTTGCAATAAGTCGTGAAAGGCTTGGCGTTCTTGCGGGCTAACTAAAACCTCCCCTTGCCATTTAGCAGGATCGTGCACGTCACGATCTTCGGGTGCAATATTAAAATCGCCGAGTAAAATAACGTGGCTGTACTGCATTAGCTGTGATTCGGTGAATGCGATTAATTTTGCAAGCCAGTTGAGTTTGTATTGGTATTTATCGGAATCAACACTGGCCCCATTGGGCACGTATAAATTTAAAATACGTGTTTTCCCAATGGTTGCTGCTAGCACGCGTTTTTGATCATCTGTAAAATCAGGCAAGGCAGTGATAATCTCTTTGGCCGCTATTTTACTGATTAGCGCCACACCATTATAGGTTTTTTGGCCGCTAAACGTGGTTTGATAGCCGATCTCATTAAAAGCCGCTTGTGGGAAATTTTCATCAATACACTTGGTTTCTTGCAGTGCTAACACATCCACCGGATTAGCTTGCAACCATTGTAAAACTTGATCTAAGCGAATTTTAATTGAGTTAACATTCCAAGTAGCGATTGAAAAAGGCATTGTGTTTGATTCCTGTAGCGCAGAATGGCAAGATACAAATTAGGACTAACCAAAAGATGTTAGTCTGACATGTCAAGACAAGGATCGCAATATGCGCAAAAAGAACGTGCCTATCCAAGGGTTATGGACATCGAAATGGGCCTTCATGTTGGCAACGGCAGGTGCTGCGGTTGGCTTAGGAAATATTTGGAAATTTCCTTATATCACCGGTGAAAATGGTGGTGGTGCATTTGTTTTAATTTATTTATTGTGCGTCGTATTCTTGGGTATTCCGATCATGGTGGCGGAAATTGCGGTTGGCCGTCATGGGCGCGGCAACCCTGCGGTAAGTTTTTTTCGGGTTGCAGCGTTATCGCATCGATCAAAAATGTGGTCTGCTGTTGGGTATTTGCTCATTTTAGCCGGTTTTTTAATTTTAACCTATTACAGTGTGATTGCTGGGTGGGCACTAGATTATGTTTTTAAAGCGGCTAGCGGGATTTTTGATCATGCATCTGCTGCCAAAATTGATGGTTTGTTTGAAAATTTTATCCATGATCCAGAACAATTAATTTTATGGCATACCCTGATTATGTTTTTTACAATTTTTGTGATTTCACTGGGTGTGCAAAAAGGGATTGAAAAAGCCATTTACATCATGTTTCCCGGCATGGTGATTTTATTATTGATTCTAGTTGGTTATTCGATCGATAGTGGTTTTTTTGGGCAAGGTTTAGCTTTTTTATTTCATCCCAACTTTGCCAAGCTAACACCACAAAATATTTTAATTGCGCTAGGGCATGCTTTTTTTACGCTTTCTTTGGCAACTGGCAGTATCATGATGTATGGTGCTTACTTACCAAAAAACATTTCTGTTTTTAAATCAGCTATTTTTATTGCAGTTGCGGATACCTTGATTGCTTTGTTTGCGGGACTCGCTATTTTTCCGTTGGTATTTGCGCATGGTTTAAATCCTGGCGAAGGCCCTGATTTAATTTTTAAATCGTTACCGTTAGCGTTCGGGCATATGCAATACGGTCATTTTTTTGCAGTGCTTTTTTTTGTGATGTTAGTATTTGCTGCTTTTACTTCAGCGATTTCATTATTAGAACCTAGCGTTGCTTGGGTGATTGAAAGATTTAATTGGAATCGTGCCCAAGCTGCTATTTTAGTGGGTTTTATCATTTGGGTATTGGGTTTTAGTACCGTTTTTTCTTTTAATATTTGGCAAAATGTAAAAATTTTTGGGCTTACTTTTTTTGAATTGATCGATTATTTAACCGCTAATATCATGTTGCCGGCTGGGGGATTATTCACGACATTGTTCGTGGCGTGGGCAGTGGATAAAACTATATTGCATCAAGAATTGCCGCATGTGAATAAAATCATTTTTAATGCGTGGTTTTATGCCATGAAATTTTTTGTACCAGTAGCAATTTTTTTAGTCTTGTTGAATGTGTTAGGGGTGATTTAGGGATACCTCTTGCAATGAAACTTGCCCGTCATTGCGAACGAAGTGAAGCAACCTGGCGAGAGCCAATGAATGAGATGTTAAGGTGATGTTAGTTAATGCGGTAGAATCG
>CAYGTS010000175.1:0-4220 GCA_964352905.1 uncultured Legionellales bacterium
TTTTAATGTGACCTTGCCTCAAATCTGACCGTTCTTGAGTTATTCAACATCACGCTGGGAATTACTGTTCAACAGTACTATCAAACAAAAGTAGGTTGTAAACTCAGTTTACAACCTGGTATAATGGGCTATACTGAATAGTACTAAGAGGAAAGGTGTCATGTTGGGGACCGTTAAACCCAGGAAGAAAACAGACAAAGAATTATGGAAATTAATTACCCAAAAAATTGAAAATGTTGAATATTTAATTTTAAAGCACGCACGCGAAAGGCAAAAGCAAAGAAATATAACGGATCTTGATATTTTAGATATCTTAGAAAATAAGAAAAAACGCCATCGGCGACGTAACAAGAAAAAAGATCAATATCAAGAAAACTTTTCCGACTGGAGTTATTGCATTGAGGGTTTTGATTTGAATGGTGAAAAAATACGAATAGCCATTTCATTTGATGAAAAGATGATGTTAATTATTACAGTAATACGAGTTAATGACTAGGAGGAAAATCATGAAAACAAAAAAAATGAAAACGTATACTTATAATGGATTTGGATTTCCAATAGAATTGCACCATGTTGAAATGGTTGAAGTTGATGGTGAATTTCATCCCAAAATAGATATTAGAGAGCTTGCCGAAAATACGATGCAAACTTTAGCTGTGCAAGAAAGCCGATTAACAGGCAATCAAATTAAATTTATTCGAACCTATTTCAAAATGAGTCTACGAGAATTTTCGAAAAAAGTGGTGCATGAAACTCATGCTGCTGTAAAAAAATGGGAAGATTGTGGAGATAAATTAACAGCGATGGATGTTAATATTGAAAAAGCGATTAGGCTTTATATTACGGATAAAGTAGTGATTCCCAGGTATTCCTCTAACTTGTTTTATAAGCAATACCAAAGGATAGAGCAGTTATTTGATGTTGCACTTGCGACGTAGCCAATAAAATTAACCCGCGCGATGATAGGGATGATTATTTAAAATCGAAATTGCGCGGTAGAGTTGTTCGATTAAAATCAATCGTACTAACGGGTGCGGTAAGGTTAACTCTGAAAGTGACCAACTAAAATCGGCGCGTTGCTTGCAGCTATCACTTAAACCATCGGGGCCGCCGATTAAAAAGCAACAGATTTTATTAGCTAATTGCCACTGTGCTAATTTTTCGGCTAATGATTCGGTTGAGAATGATTTGCCTTGCACATCCAATGCGATCACAAAGTCATCTGGCGAAATGTGATTTAAAATCGCCTGGCCCTCTTGCGCCATTAATACACTGGGATTGGCATTTTTATGACGTTTAGCGAGCGGGATTTCTTGCAATTGCGCTTGAAAATGGCCGGTGATTCTTTTTTGATAATCAGTAAAACCCTGTTCTACCCAGCTTGGCATTTTGCTGCCAACCGCTAAAATATTAAGTTTTAGCATTTTTGGTGGTGGCCTTAGGACAACCCCAGAGTTTTTCGAGTTGGTAAAAATCGCGGGTTTCGGCTTGCATGACATGCACGATAATGTCACCGGCATCGACTAAAATCCACTCCGCAGTGCGTTCCCCTTCAACACCAATGATATGAACCTGGTGCTGTTTAAGGGTTTCAACTAAATGATCGCTGATAGATTTAACATGTCGTGAAGAAGTACCCGTACAAATAATCATGAAATCAGTGATGGAAGTGAGTTCGGTTACATTAAATTCTGTTATATCACAGGCTTTTAAGTCTTTTAACGCGTTTTGGGCGAGTTCTAAAAGTTGAGCTGCTTGCATATTATTAATTATTCTACCTTGTATGTCATCAATGATTAAATTGTGATCATAGCGTGTTGTGACTTGAATTGAAAGTGGCGATCCAGCCCTGCCGTGGATCGCCACTTTTGTAACAAATTTTAACAATTCGGTTACAAAAAATGACTTGCCGTAGAATAGGATAGGCCTATACTTTGATTGTTAGTAGCTGGTATCAAGGCTGCAGATAACGATAAAGTGCTAAAAATGACAATAAATTAGTTGCAAATAATAATCATTCTCATTAACATTTATCACCAGACAAACCTAATACAACGACCAACCTAAAAGGCTTGCTATTGTGCTTGATAGATTGAATGGCCAACTTACAAATTTAAAATACCATCTGAAGTCATTATCTCTGGGTTCATTGATAAAATGGGGTGGTTTGATTATCCCCATGTCCTTGGTCTTTGGCTGCATGAGTTTTGCTGGGATGTATTTGTTATTTCCAAGTATGATCATTGGTGCGGTCTCGTTTGGTTTGGCAGTCATTATTGAAGGAGAAGTGTTTAAACATAATCTGAATAGCTTTCTTGCTAAATTGCGCCAAGGCATTATCAAAAGTGTTTTATTGGGATTATTGTTCAATCAAATTAAGAAAGATACTAAGTGTCTTAATAATCCATTAATACAAGATTTAGTGCTGATCCGCCGCAACATAAGAAAGCTAGAAGAACAATTAGAACATGATCATCACCATCATCACGAGCATGAACACCACGAGCATAACCAACTTTCGCTTTCTAAAGAAGAACTAGCCAAGCAATTACGGTTTTGGCGGTATCGTGAACAACTCATTTTAGATTGGTTATATAAGTACTTGATTAAAAATTCTGAGGAAGAATTTCCTGTCGAAGTAGGTAATAAAGTATCAGCAGGTATTAGAGATAATTTAAATAACTTGAAAGAACAATTGGGCAAGTCTTTCCTCGCCAAAATAGAGCGCACACGCAAACTATTAATTTTTACCGGCGTCGTAGCAATATTTGGTGTATTCCCAACCACGACAGCCGTTTCCTTTTACATGCTAAGCCAAGGATTATTTGCAATAGGGTTAACCTCACTCACCATCATTGCACCGCTTGCAGTATTAGGCGGGGCGGCTTACGCGTTTGTCTTAGCGAATGCCGTTAGTAATATGTTGCGCGATGATGGTTTTCGCAATTTCTGGCAAAACCTGTATAAAAAATGTAGCGAGAATAAAGCGTGGATTATTGTCTTGGTGGTATTAGCCGCACTTTGGATTTTTTCATCAATTGCCAGTGCCGGTACATGGTGGTATGCCTGCAAACACTTACCCAAATTACGAAGTGCTGCAATTGGTATGATTAGTTTAGTCATTAATACTGTCACGGCAGTGTATATGCTAGTATTTGAATTGGCTAATATTGTTGAATCACTTACGGAATTTTGGCAAAGCAAAGTAAAAATTAAAGAACCAATACTTGCATTGTGGAGTGAGATCAAAGCAACCTGGCAAAAAGAAAATGTATTGCAGTTTTTCAATCCTTTTCGTATTACCAAAAAAATTCTCAATGGTGTTATACGTTCGGTGCTTTTTATTGGGCATATTATCAGTGCTGCAGTGACAGCGGATAATTTTTTAAATAAATATTTTGCAGCTGCAGCCGATGCTGCAGCAGAATTAGCAGTAGATGCGCATGCTGTTTTAGATTTGCATGGTCATGATCATAGTGGGCCAAGTGATGAAGAGTTATTAACCCCCGACTCCGATCACCAGCATTCTGATTTTGCAAAGTTTGTGATTGCGGTGCCTAATCTAATATTAAGCGCTGGTGAGTGGGTGTGGAATAAAGTGAGTCTTGGCGTTGGCTATGTTGTTGGCGGAGTTGCAACCCGTATTTTTGGTATGAAGAAACAAGAATATATTGAAGTAAATCACGGGGTTAATCTTAACTTAGGATTAGCTGAGGCTAATAAATTACAACCCACGCCAACAGAGCCTGAAAAACCGCAACAGCTCACCTATAGAGATTTTATTGACCGTGGCGTTGTTAAACAAAAACTTACCGAAGAAAAAGAGCGCTTATCTAAAGTGAAAATTTTGAATTCTAGTCTGGCACAGGAAAAGAAAGCTAAGGTGGAGCAGCTAAAAACTAGCTTTAGCAACAATCAATCTCAATCTCAATCTAACTTTTTTAGTTCCAACCTTAATTATGATACGTTGCGCAAAAAGCGAAATCCATTAGGAGTTAGCGAATCAACCAGCTTAAAGACAGTGAAAGAGGTAGATCAATTCTGGCAATTTAGTTGCAACCCTGCAGCAGCTGCTCAAGCGTAGTATCGCTTCACTGTATCTGCTCATACCTTTTAACTGCGTATTTACCAGAACGTTTAGATGTGGCGATAAAAACGGCTAAAATTTTTGTAACTATTCACCAAGTAGACGGGAACGTCCATATTTGGGCTAAAAACAG
>CAYGTS010000176.1:0-4193 GCA_964352905.1 uncultured Legionellales bacterium
CTCAAATCTGACCGTTCTTGAGTTATTCAACATCTCGCCGGGAATTACTGTGAATAGGTACAAAACAGTTAACATTTAACCAACTTTGTAATAGAATGGTAAATACATGGCAATTTTATGCAAAATATCGCTAAGTTACAGTAAATATATAAAAATCCGCAGAACTATACCTTAAGCGAAATAGATTGTCAAGCACTTTTGCAAAAAGGATGTTTGCAATTATCCCACCAGGACGGTACCCAAAATAGTAAGTTAAACAGCAAGAAAAACGACGTTAAGGGTAGGTTATGGCAGGCGCAGTAGATATCAACCAACAGACTGTGGCAGATCACATTTTAAGGCATCCTTATCAATCGCGTATTTTCGGGTGTCCTAAACGCTTGCAACAACATGAATCTATTTTTGAGTTAGGGCTTCGTTTGCACAAACTTGGGTTATTTGATCACTTTCAGGCTAGATTGCGCGAGTTAGAACAGCAAGCTAGCCAAAATGAAATTACCGAATTAACCAATCTGGTTGCTGCCTTAGAAGCCATAAATTATGCCAGTAGTAATCCCAGAAGAGCACGTGCTTGGAATGGCTTTGCTACCTGTCCTAAAGGTATGGATAGCGAAATCTTTGATTTGGCCGTGCGTTTGCAAGGGTTGGATAGTCAATTTCTATCTCACTTGTATATGAGCTTGCATGCTAACGGAAAGCAGAACCCTACTAAAGCCATTGCCGCATTCAAACAACAAGCGCTACAAGCTATTCAAGTCCAAACGGCTAAAAAAGCCCTTGCCACGCTTGATTATATCCTTGCCAATGATTTTAGGGTGTTGCGTAGTTGTCCTGCTCGTTTTGATGAAGATGTATTTTACCTTGCAAAACATATGATTGCGTATGGCATGCAAGAGTATTTGTTTTTTTTAAGGATGGATTTAGCCAATAATCTAAGCAAGAATCCTGAAACAGCTGTTGCTGAATCTATAAAATTCGCGTGGAATTTAATTAGCAGAACAAAAAAATTACGTTTTGCTAGTGATAATACCGATAACAACAAGGCTATAATTAGCCAGGCAATCAATGTAAACGTGAATAAAATTAGCATTACACTGCCCCAAAATACAAAAACGATCACATTAGATTTCACCAATTCACAACACTATGCCGTATTACAAGCAATTTATGCGATTGCTGAAAAAGCGTATTTAGCGCGAGTAAAGCAGAAAGATAACGAATATAAAGCAATTTTCATCGATCGCACGCAATTAATTCATGATGATGATTGGGAAGTTGTGGTTCAAGCCATAAATGATGATGCAGACTGGCTTAGTAAAGTACGTGAGCAATTTCCTGAACTAGGTGATGAGCATGCTAAGCTTCGTTCATTGTTACTTGGCGTTATGGGCCAAGGACCTTGTTTAGAAGAAGCCTTAGAAAAAAATAAAAAAGAACTTAAAGACATTAAAGTTAGGTTTAATCGTTTATTATTTGCAGTAGGTTCAGGTTACAGGATTGTTAACCAAGATAAACATGTTGATGAGGAAAGAACAAACGAAATTAAAAAAGTATACAACGGTTATTGGTTAAATGAAGAAGCGAATTTGGAAGAAATTCGCAAAAAGAAAAATTACAAAAAAGCCTTTAATAAACCGCTTTGGCTGCGGTGGTTGCAAAAATTGTTGTTACCGCTTGTGAGTTTGAATGAAGGTATTGTTGCGGCAACGCTAGCCGGCATTTTACTCTTACCATTGATTGGTGCAGTGGCTTCTACAAGCATGTTATTACTAATAGTTGGCGTTCCTGGCGCACTTATCAGTTATGTGTTAGTTAAAGGTGCATTAAAATATTCTTTTGCTAGTTTTTTTAATAAGTATCACATGAAAAATAAAAAAGGGGAATTTATTTATAAGGATGGAAATGGCAAATTTTATTTTAAAAAAGCGAATGGTCATATTTATTGCATAAATGAATATGATGAAGAAGAAATAGCCTATTGGTGGGATGCGCAAAATAAGAACTATATAGCCTCTTGGTGGGATGCGCAAAATAAGAACTATATAGCCTCTAATGGCCATACTGTCGATAGATACGAACTCTTAAATAAGCATTTATTCCCACACAAAGTGCGTGGCCTGTATGCCAAGAGTTCTCAACCCGGCGCTACGCCTGATCTTGAAGTATCTCTTGGGCAAAGGCGAATGATTATATTTGGCTTAGCCAGTTCAATTGCTGCTGCCCTGAGTTTTGGAATCATTTCTCTTGGCTCCAATTGGCTAGCATGGGGTGCCATGTTTGCTTCATTTGGTGTTGCCTGCCCACCTGCTGGGTTGGCAGCATTAGCAATCCTTTTTTCTCTGGTTGCCGCTATTTCTTTGGCACCTTTATTTTACTCTGCTTGGGCACAAGTTGTGAAAAATGGATTTTTTAACGGTTTTATTAACTTTTTAGGTAAATATTTTAATCTTCCGAATTGGTCTAAGTTGAATAATTCGCAGAAAGTTGCTTATTGTTTGAAGGTAATAGCAAAAACAATACTGCTGGTTCTTGTGGTTCCTGCTTATATGGTGGTCAAAGCAGTTGCATTATTGGGGCGCCGCATTAAAGTCAATATGGCTCTTGCGTATTGGAGTAAAATGACTTGGAAGCAAAAAATACTGCATGCAATAAAAGGTTTGATCAAAACCCTGATAGAAGTTGCATTATTAGCGGCGGTTGCTTATTTATTAATACATTTAGCCGCAGTTAACATTGGCTTTTTCTTGGCGCGTAGTATCAAGATATACGCATTAACGCACCTTAGTGCATTAGCTGTCGCAATTCTTGGTGTGGTAACTTCAATTTTGGGCAGTTCAATGAATTGGTTCTTTGAAGCCACAGGCTTAATATTAATCAAAGACATCACGGTTGCTGTGTGTCATCGAGTATTGAGTTTTGCTTATAACCTCGCTATGTTTGCAATCACTATTGTGCCGGCTATTTTAGGCACTATCGTTGGCTTTGTTTTTGGTAACGAAAAATGGAAAGAAAAAGCACGCGCTTTGTTCAGCATAAGCAAAGATTTTTTTGAAAAATCGGGGTTAATCGGTATTGCGAATAAAATCGCCACAGCGGGTGTTTGGACTTTAAAATTAGTATTCAATACGTTAGCGCTTGCTATCACAGCTACTGTTGGTGTTGTTTGGCTTATAGTAAGAGAGCTTTTGCCGCAAAAAACAGCAAACACAGGAGATAATATTTTCAAGGCTGCAATTAAAAATAGCGCTCAATCAATCGCAAACGCGTTTAAAAGCATACGCGATAAAATCAGGAAAATCGATGTAGCCACAATTTTAAATGCAAAAATTTCCGTGCAGCGTGCTTTACTAACATTATGTGTCGTTATGAATACATTAGGACAAAAAGGTGCGGGTTCATGTCCTAGTGCTGTGGGTGCAAGCCATCGCATTGATCCCAATGCATCCCGCAGTGTATTGGCGTTGGGTGGTGAACTTGCGTGGGGACTTGGATCGTTTGGCCCCAATTATGCGGCGGTATTAGATGAGACACAATCTATCCTGCGCTATATTTGCGATGATGTATTGCAAGATGAAGCGTTTCAAGATTCAGGATTGCACGAGTTGTTCGAGAACTTAAATGCAGCTATAAGCCAGTTAGGCGAGGAAGGAAACCCAATTATTAATAGCAAGAATAAAGATAGCATTGAAATGCTGAGAAATTTCATAAAGCTATTGCCAGCTGATGACAAGATAATAGCCGATAATCCTTTGCAACAATTAAAAGTAAGTTTTCAGGGTATCGTTAATAAATATGATCAGGCAAACCCTACTACCACGCAGCGCCTTAAGAATTGGTTAGGTACAGTTAGTCAGCAAGGGGAAGTAGGTAAACAAGAGGAGGCAGGTAAACAAGAGGATAATTATAACGCTTATAGCTCTTCTTCAGTGAGTAGAAAGCCTGTTGCGAGTCCGCCTGTTCCTGTTAGCAGAATGCCTTCCCTATGTCCCATCCTCTAGCTCGCCCAATGCCTGCTTAATTAGAGTAAGCGTGTTGGTGTAATCGCGCCCGGGCATATTTTCCTCAGAAGCTTTTTCATATTGCAGGAGTTGATCCTCCCATTGCATTAAAATTGCTTTGTATCTATTCAGCAAGTTTAAAGGTGAATTCACCGAGAACGTTCAGATTTGGTGATAAAAACGGCGAAAATATTT
>CAYGTS010000177.1:0-4164 GCA_964352905.1 uncultured Legionellales bacterium
TTAATGTGAGATTGCCCAAATATGGCTGTTCCTCGCTACACCGGGAATTGCTGGCTTTGCCCAGATAATTTTAATTTAAATACATGTATAGGAGAGCGATTATGTCGTTATCAGCGACAGTGAAAACCGAAGTGATGCAATCAATTCATAGCCAATTGCAGCTCAATAGTAACGATACGGGTTCTGCAGAAGTGCAAATTGCACTTTTAACGAAGCGTATTGTTGAATTAACTGAACACTTTAAAGCCCATAAAAAGGACGAGCATTCTCGTCGTGGCTTAAGAATGCTGGTTAACAAAAGACGTCGTTTGCTTAATTATTTAAAAAATAACGATATTGACCATTACCGTAAGATAATTGAATTGTTAGGCTTACGCTCTTAATCTGTAACTATAAGGAATCAATGTGAGTGCCACAATAAAATCATTTCAATATGGCGGGCAAACTGTCACGCTTGAAACAGGACGCATAGCAAGACAAGCAACCAGTGCCGTATTAGCAACGATGGGTGATACCAGCGTGTTGGTGAGCGTGGTTGGTGTTAAAGAGCAATCTGCTGCGCAAGGCTTTTTTCCCTTAACCATTAACTATCAAGAAAGAACCTATGCTGCAGGTAAAATTCCGGGTGGCTATTTCAAACGTGAAGGCAGGCCATCTGAAAAAGAAACCTTAACCTCACGCCTAATTGATCGTCCCTTGCGGCCATTGTTTCCTGAAGGCTTTAAGCAAGAAGTTCAAATTATTGTCACCGTTATGTCAGTTGATCCTAACATTGATCCTGATATCATTGCGATGATTGGTGCTTCAGCAGCGCTTGCGACTTCGGGCATTCCATTTAATGGCCCAATTGGTGCGGCTCGTGTAGGCTACAAAGCCGGTCAATATTTATTAAACCCAACCTTTAGTGAACTAGAAGAATCACAATTAAACTTAGTGGTTGCTGGTACCGAAAAAGCCGTATTAATGGTTGAATCAGAAGCACAAGAATTGCCTGAAGATGTCATGTTAGGCGCGGTGGTATTTGGCCATGAGCAAATGCAAATAGTTATCAATGCAATCAATGAATTTGCTAAAGAGGTTGGTACGGCTGCGTGGGACTGGACTGCACCAGCTTCACCAGAAGAGTTAATCAATCAAATTTCACAAAAATACTTGAGTGAGATTGCCAAGGCTTATGCCATCAAAGACAAAGCAGCACGTCGTGATCAATTAGCCGTATTGCGCCAGCAAATTATGGCTGATTATGTTAATCCTGAAGATGAAAATGCGCCGAGCGACAAGATCGTTAAAGAAGTGATCGAAACACTTGAGAAAAAACATGTGCGAGGCCAAATTTTACAACACGGGCAACGTATCGATGGTCGTGACTGCAAAACCATTCGTCCTATTACGATTGAAACAAATGTCTTGCCTCGCACGCATGGCACCGCATTATTCACTCGCGGTGAAACGCAAGCATTAGTCGTTTGTACGCTAGGGACCGCCAGAGACGCGCAAATTATCGATGCGCTTGAAGGAGAATATAAAGAGCGCTTTATGCTTCATTATAATTTCCCCCCATACTGTGTGGGTGAGGTGGGCTTTGTAGGATCACCCAAACGCCGTGAAATTGGGCATGGTCGTTTAGCCAAGCGCAGTATTCAAGCAGTCGTTCCTAATATGGAAGAGTTTCCTTACGTGTTGCGTGTTGTTTCTGAAATTACCGAATCAAATGGTTCAAGCTCTATGGCTTCCGTGTGTGGTACATCCTTAGCATTAATGGATGCCGGCGTGCCGATTAAATCACACGTGGCGGGTATTGCTATGGGGTTGATCAAAGAGGGTGATGAATTTGCTGTTGTCTCGGATATCTTGGGTGATGAAGATCACCTAGGCGATATGGATTTCAAAGTGGCCGGTACTGAAAAAGGTATTACCGCCTTGCAAATGGATATCAAAATTGATGGCATTACCCAAGACATTATGCAAACAGCCTTGCAACAAGCACAAGAAGGCCGTATGCATATTTTAGGTTTAATGAATAAAACCTTATCAGCGCCTAATCTTTTATCAGATTATGCGCCACGTGTGATGTCGCTGCAAATTCATGTCGATAAAATTCGTGATGTGATTGGTAAAGGTGGTGTCACTATCCGTGCGATCACTGAAGAGACCGGTGCAACCATTGATATTAGCGATGAAGGCTTAGTGCAAATCTTTGCAGTTGATGCGCATGCAGCTCAAGAAGCTAAAGAACGCATTGAACTGATCACCGCTGAAGTGGAGGTGGGTAAAATCTACAAAGGTAAAGTTGTCAAAATCATGGATTTTGGTGCCTTTGTGAGCGTCTTACCTGGCCGCGAAGGATTAGTTCACATTTCTCAAATCATGGATAAACGCGTTGAAAACGTTCTGGATGTCTTACAAGAAGGCCAAGAAGTTACGGTTAAAGTGTTAGAAATCGATCGCCAAGGTCGTGTGCGCTTATCAATGAAGGAAGTACAGCAAGAAACGGCTGAGTAAGCTGCTGTTGATCTGCATTCGCAATGGCCGATAACGGTCATTGCGATAATATTATTTCAGTTTCCAATAGGCGTGGAGATCTCTTTCAAAGCACTACCGTGAGGATGAATGGAAACAACCTCATCACAGGCAATCGTACTTGTTATGATGCAATGTAGTGGTTTTCCGTTTACGCATTTATTTGAGTGCCAGTTCGGATTATTAAGAGCCTTGCTCTCATAAATAATGGGGCCAAGCGAATAGGAAAGTACCTTTTTTGTCTTGCGATCTTGATAAGAGTAGCGATAATAACAAGAAATGCCTTTTCTGCCGCCAGAATCAGCTGAATATTGAGCAGTTAACGATTTCAGCGTAAAATTGTCCCCAGGTAGTGGCTCTGTCGCTGCTAAGCCTGGGCAGATACAAAAGTGCTTTTCATTTGCAACATTCTGTGCAGCTAGAGCAAAGCTCGCGTTTAGGTAGAAGCCAAAGGCGCAAGCTATCAAGGCTGTCATTATTTTTTTCATGTTTATTCCAAAATGTTTTATGCAAAAAGATAGATGATCTATTTCTTATTTTTCGCCGTTTTCTAAAGCTACCGCATGAGGTGGCTGTGATGTAATATTGCTGCAATTTGTACTATTGGATACAACTAAACATTGGCCTGGAATACTGCTTTTACACTGAGTAACACCAGTTGATTTCCAGTTGCCACGATATTTTGCGGGCGCATACAGGGGATCAGTAATTGGCGCACCTAAGAAATAATAATTCTGATCATTAGCATAAGCGCAGGTTAGGCCTGATCCTAATGAGCTATAAGCTGCACCTGTAAAGGCATGCTGCTTTTGGTTGGTTGCCGGGCATTTGCAAACATAAAGTGCAAGGCTAGTATTAAAGTAAAAACATAAGCTTAAAGCGATTAGTAGGGTGGCCATTTTTTTCATCGTAATTTTCCTCATGACTTTTTGTTAAGCATAACAGAATCAATAAATTATGTGTACCGAACTTTTCATTTGATTTTAGCCAAAAAATGGCTAAAATAAACTATGATTCTGATCATAATATGGCTAAAAGAAGTGGTTATTTTAGCCAACTTTTGGCTAAAAAGACGAGTTAAGCTTGGGGGATCTTGTCTTTTATGAAACGACATCTATATCAACACCTTGTCACTTGGAAAACGCATCAAGAGCGCACGCCATTATTATTGCGCGGAGCGCGCCAAGTCGGTAAAACGCACCTGATTGATCAGTTTGGCAAACAAGAATTTGCAAAATTCCATACGATTAATTTTGAATTAGAACCTCAATTTCAACGTTGCTTTGATGATCTTCATCCCCATAAAATTATTGATGCAATTTCAATTTTAATGAATGAAAAAATTGAGGCTGGCAAGAGCTTATTATTTTTAGATGAAATTCAAATCTGCCCACGCGCCATCGTAGCTTTGCGTTATTTTAAAGAATTAATGCCAGAATTGCATGTGATTGCAGCAGGTTCATTATTAGAATTTGCGTTGAAAGATGCATCAGTAAGTGTTCCTGTTGGTAGAATCGAGTATCTTTATTTGAAGCCACTTTCCTTTATTGAATTTTTAATGGCCTTGCAGCAAGATTTATTAATTGAAAAAATTTGTAACTATTCAGTAAATTTGAAGGTGAATTTACCGAGAACGTTCAGATT
>CAYGTS010000178.1:0-4115 GCA_964352905.1 uncultured Legionellales bacterium
TGGCCACCTCGGGATGGTCTTTCCCACAGTGGCGCTCTAAAATCACCAAGACGCGTTCATAGTAGCGTTTTCCGAGGGCTGCTTGGCCTTGGTGAAGTGCGACGAAACCTAGGTCAAATAATAAGTCCGCTAAGGGGCGTAAGGCGGCATCGCCGGCCTTTTCTGCAAAGTCCACGAGGGTTTCTAAGTGGGGAACCAGGGTTAGGCGGCGGGCTTCGTTTTCTAAGACGTGGGGGTCTTGGCAGAAGATGGTATGAAGACTGGCTATCACTCCATGCAACAAGGCATTTCCTTCGGGTAGAGGAGCTTCGTCTTGGGGAGCAGAACTAACCACTGCACCGGAGCGTTGCTGCCCTAAGGCTGGCCGAACTACCGTTTGTACCAAGCGATGAACCTCGAGCGTCTTGGGGTCTGGACTGGTGATGAGGGAATAAGCTCGTAAGCGTTGTATCGCTTTGTTTAAGCGTAGTTGTCCTTGAAGCGCATCACCGTTACTTTGACCCATGGCCCAAGGAAGTAAAGCCTCTTTTGGGATCCCCTCTGGATGTAAAAAGCTTAAGGCTTGTAATAGTAGTTCCGCTAAGGGTAATTCCCCCTTTGCCGCTTCTTCTCGTTTAATCGCCCCTAAGCTGATGTACCAGGTGATGGCAACCGTTTTGATTATTGCCTGTGATTCGCTTAAGCCTTGTTCAGCCAGTAATTTGCTCGCTCCCTCACTCAAGGCTTCTTTGCTATCAGGCGGTAAGGTCTCATCGGCGAGCATTGCTTGAGTGGCTTGCTGATAGAGGGTTAAGTACGCTTGAGGAGTAATGCTGCACTCGGCCATATAAGCCCCCGCTTGCGCTAAGGCTAAAGGCAAATAGCCTAAGGTCTTGGCAAGCGCTTTGAACTGGGTTTGTTGAGCCTCATCGGATTGATAGCTGTGCTGGGTTAATTGATTTAAATTCTGCAAAGCTTCCGCCTCAGTAAATACTTTCACTTCAATGGGTCGACTAACTTGGTTGTACTCTTTGCGTCGTGTCGTTATGAGCATTTGTCCGCCTCGCTCAGGCAGGTAATGCTTGATGTGAGAATACTCTCCTGCATTATCATACACCGCTAACCAACGTTTGCCGGCGGGGAGATCCTCTAAGAACCTTTTCACCCGCGCAATAATCTTGTCTTCTGACCATTTTTCCTCTTCTGCCTTTAATCCTAGTACATGCAACAATTCCAAATAATCGGTTAAGAGCAAGCTCGGCGTTTCCGCCCGAAACCATAAATGCCAGTCATAATGAATGCCTACTTGCTCCTTTTGGGCCTCATGACTGTGATGGGCAAAGTAAATGGCTAATTGCGTTTTACCCACACCTCCTAAACCAACCGCACTTAATACAATCGAGGAGGAGTGGGAGGAATGAGCCATGCGTTGCATCTGAGCTAATAGTGCTTTTCGACCAACGAAAAAGTGAGCGTTGTCTTTAGGAAAGGTGGAGGGCCAATAACGCAATACCTCATCTGGATCTTCCTGACGTAAAGGACGTGGTTTTAGGATCAGATTAATGGTAGTACTAAAATCCATTGTATTATTAAGCACCTCAATCCTATCACCAGGCTTCGTCGCCGACACAGCCACATCCGTGGCAGGAGCGCGGCGAGAAGCAGCAGAGGATTCAGGGACAAATGGGACTACCGCAAGCTCATCCATTTGCCCTGTTATTTTTTTGGGGCAGGCGTGTTCCCTTGGGCAGAAGCGGTCTCATCAGCGACGGCGTTATGACTACCACCACCTCCCGTTCGCGCAGAAAAGGCTTGCCCCACCTGAGCCGCTGAGCCAGGGGCAATCCGTTGTGTTACTTCGAGCTTACCCGGCTGTGCCTGAGACGTGCGCTCCGTCACTAATTTTGCATAGGCTCCCGCTTCTATGACCGTTATATCAACATTCGCCTGCGTACGGGGATCTGCCTGCGCTGCCATTGTTGCTTTCAGCGCAAAAGATGCTAACCTTTCAGCCATTGTTATCGTTCGCTCATCCGCTCCCTCAGGTATACTAATCGCTCCCATCCCAACCCCAATCACCGTTTCATGGACCACTTCATCGGCAGTCGCTCCCTTGGCTAACACCGTCAATTTAATCGTACGTGGTAAACGAGGATCTTGCTTTAATGCCTGTACATGCAATGCGTCTAACTTAGCTTTAATATCAGCAAGACTAACCTGTGCTGCTTGTAATTGTGCTGCAGCGTGATCCCCTTGTTCCAATATTTCTGCTGCCGATTGTTGCAACCCGATTAACTCTTCTTGAAGTTGACCTTTCCACTCCTCTCGATATTTCTCTTCTGTCTCTTGAAATAATCGCAATCGTTCTTGCGCCTCTGTTAGTTGTCTTAACTCTTGTATTTGCCGCTCTGCAGCCGCTTCTTGTGTTAACGCGCTATACGTATTCAACGCCAATAACACATCGGCGATCGCTCGATCTAATTCCGCTTCAATCTTGCCATGCTCAGTTACCAAACTACCCGCGCGAATAAATTTTTTAATATTCGACATATTAGCCAAGTCAGTAATAAAACGAGTACAATCGTTTTCCAACAAATTCACTATTCGTGCGATAACCGAATCAAGACTTTTCGTATCTTTTACTCCTTGCAGTTTATCCAAGGTGTCTTTTAAAATATTCACTCGTTTCTCTAAACTAGCCGCTAGTGGATTAAGCGCTTTCATTTTTTGAACTTGCTCGTGAATGGCAAGCACCATGCCAGCAATTTTCTTGATTATCGCTGGATCTATCATTTGATTAACTCCCTATAATTTAAATAAACACAAACGGTTGTCTCATAACCAATACACTTAAAAATAAGAACGTTACAAGCGTATACAATTGCGTTTTATTATTCAACCTAAAAAGGGCAGTACGAATTGACTCACATTAAATCTAACCGAAGGTAGGCAAAAAAGTAATCGTTGACTCATATTAGATCTAACCCAAAGATTTGGAGTAGATGGTATGAATTTGAACGAAAAACGGGCCTACCTGGAGTCAATCAAAGGCAGGTATAAGAAATCAACGCGCGAACAGAAACAAAGGATTCTAGACGAGTTTTGTGCAACCACGGGATATAACCGCAAGTATGCCATACAGGCATTGAAGAAGCGCAAAAGCAAACGCCAGCGAAAGAAACCCGGTCGAAAGTCGAGATATAACCATGAGCGGATCTTAATGCCACTTAAAGTGATTTGGCTGGCCAGTGATTTTATGTGCAGTAAGAAGTTAAAAGTAGCACTACGTGACTGGTTACCTTATTACGAGAAGGAACACGGTAACTTGGATGACCTAACACGTAGCCAGCTGTATACCATCAGTCCTGCAACAATCGATCGTTTATTAAAAGCATCGCGATTGAACTATCCAGGTAAAGGCCGAAGTGGAACAAAGCCAGGCCGGTTACTAAAAAATCAAATTCCCATCAAGACCGATCACTGGGATATTAGTAAGCCCGGTTTTCTTGAGGCAGATACCGTTGCTCACTGTGGTCATTCACTCGCAGGTGATTTTGTGTGGAGCATCACGCTCACGGATATTTTAACGACTTGGACAGCGAACCGAGCCACGTGGAATAAAGGTGCTGACGGCGTTAAGAAAAACATAAAAAACGTCGAGAAAAACCTATATAAAGGAAGGCTTTAGTGTTTGGAAAATCTAACAAACATTCCCTAAGAATAGAAAACTGTTGATCTAATTTTTGCTGACTTCGCAACTTCATTAGCGAGCGGTATAGAAGATAAAACTGAATTAGTTTTACAACGGCTACAAGCTCTGCAACAAACTACTGCTGATCTTGCGAATAAGCGTGGAATTGATCTAAGTAAACCCAGGTTTGGATCTTAAAAAAATAGTTTTTGACTTTGTAAAAACAAATCAGGTAATATTTTTCTAAACTTGTGAGTGGTGTGCCTGTTGCCTTTGCTGGCACACCAACCTTAATTATCCTTGCGAAATTCATCGCATCATTCATCGAGAATTTAACCATGCCAACCTTAGCACGGCCCTTGTCAGCGCCACGTGATCCTTACCCCTATCGTTTAATCCTGATCGTGGTGCTGCTTTTTTTAAATTTTACTGCTTGCTGTTATGC
>CAYGTS010000179.1:0-4025 GCA_964352905.1 uncultured Legionellales bacterium
TTCGCCGTTTTTAGCCCAAATATGGGCGTTCCCTGCTACGGAGTGAGTAGTTACAGGGATTCTTAACTTCAGAATAAAGCGTATGAAAAATGCTTAAGCTACCTATACTCACAGGATTTCATTTTGCGGCGAGGCGTGCGCGCGGTCTGCTAGCTGCGTGTATACGTAATACGAAGAGCCGCGAGACAAGCGCACAACAAGCTCGCCGCATGAAAGCCGAAGAGTATAAGCAAGAAACACACTCTGTCGTAAAACCAAAATATTCAAGCCAATGAGCCTTTAATCACCGATCTAAAGCATTTATGAGAGGGGTAATGCCAAGGTTTGTTCAAATAAAATACAAAAAAAAATTTTTTCTTTTTTTTTTTCGTTTAATAGGTGTGAACTTTCAAAAGTTGTTTTATAATGCTCGCGAGTTCAATGGTTATTTATTGAGCAGTAGTAAACCAGCTAAATGCAGTAAAGTTAACAGTAGTTTAATTTTTAAACGTTTTTTAAAGTTTGAAAAAAATAGCATTTGATTGGTTTTAAATGTACAATCTCGGTTTGTTTTAAGTGAAGAAGAACAAAAATGTTAAAAAAAATCGACTCAAAGAGAGAGTGTCGAAAGTGAAAACAATAAAGTGCAATTTTAAAAATGTCACCGAAAGCGATAAAGAAAAGTTTAAACAGTCACGCTGTTTATTTACCATCAGTGTTGGACAGCAATCGCATGAAGGTGAGCATTTTAACGCCACCATTGAATTACTAGATTCATCTTTTAAGTCTTGCATTATGCTTGTTGATGACAGTTTGCAACGATACACTATGGCTATGAACACTGTTCAAGAACCAGGTTTTTTTTACGAAACTTCAATTAAGGAAGGTGATCTGTGGTTACAACGCAATAAAAAATACTATGGAAAATTAAGGAATTTAGAGAAAATTATTCGGTGGGATAATTGGTTGCAACACGAAAAATTTAATGAAAAGAAAAAAGCCATTCTTGAACTACTCGAGACAGACAATAGTTATACTGAAGCGTTTAATAGTTCTTCTGAGGAATTTATAAGTAAGTTTTATAAACGATCAGTTGCCAAGGCAGATTTAAATTTTAAGCGCCTTAAAAAGTTAAGTTTTGATTTTATTTTGGAAGAGTGTGCCGCACTGTGCTTGTGGCCAGAATTAAACTGTGCCTATGAGGTTTATCCAAATTCACATAATGCTGCAATTAACCGGACAAGACAAAATTTTATTTTAGACCATAGGCCTAATTTGCTGAATTTAATAACACTCGTTTTTAGAAATGCTAGCCAATTAGCACCGCAGCAATTTTTATGCCTTGATCAAAAGCATAATATACCAAGTTCTATGAGGGATTATATATGAACTTAACCAAGGAAATTGTACAATTCGTTTTTAGCGCGGCACTTTTTATTAATGCTTTATTGTTTATTCCGCAAGCAATAAAAATTGTTAAAGAGAAAACAACTAAAGATGTTTCATTGACTACATTCCTGGGTTTTTTACTTATTCAACTTGCAATCGTTTTTCATGGAATAATAGTTCAAGATTATTTATTAATTTTTGGTTATGCCGCCAGCATGATTACCTGCGGAACAGTGGTTGCTCTTATTTTATTTTATGGTAAAAAAGAAGCTGGCAACTGTGAAATTACAGCGGCGGAAATATTAGAACGACTACCAGGGCATGTGTATTGGAAAGATAAAAACTGCGTATTGCTTGGGTGTAATACTAATAATTGGCGAGATTTTGGTCAAAAGTCTTTAGCAGATTTTGTTGGTAAAACGGACTATGATTTGTTCTCAAAAGAAGAAGCTGATCAGTTAAGAGTGATTGATGAAGAAGTCATGAGAACAGACAAAATTAAAGTGATTGAAGAGCATGTGACATCTATTACAGGTAAGACAATTTATTTAACTCACAAAATACCATTAAAAAACCGCAAAAATCAGATAATGGGAGTATTAGGTATCTCAATGGATGTGACAGAAAAAAGCAAGGAAACTATTACTAAATTAGAAACATTAGAAAAGATTATTGCTGTGATGCCCGGTAATGTTTATTGGCTCGATAAATTTGGTACCTATCAGGGCTGTAACGATAACCAGGCGCAGTTAATTGGTTTAAGATCTAGAAAAGAGATTGTGGGTAAACGTAACATTGAGATTCCTGGCTTTTTGATCCCTACAGTGTTAGATAAACATAATGAAACAGTGATAACAACGGGTAAAAAATTATCTGTTGAGGAGCCAGCGATTTTACCTAACGGTGAGGATGCAATTTTCTTATCCAATAAAGTACCTTTATTCAATGATGATAACGAAGTCATCGGTATGGTTGGTATTTCTCTCGATATTACTGAGCGCAAAGAGCACGAGGAGGCCATTCGGAAAGCCAAAGAAGAAGCTGAAAAGTCTAGCCAAGCTAAAGCTGATTTTATCAGCAACATGGAACATGATATTCGCACACCCTTTGTGGGTATTTACGGTACGTTAAATATTTTAGCCCAACAAGAACCCGATCAAGAAAAGAAAAGCATTCTCGAAGAAGTATCAACTTGTGCTAAAGAATTAATGGATTATTGTAACGATATTCTCGATTTTTCAAAGATTGAAGCAGAGGCATTCCCCATTGTTTCAAAAAATTTCGATTTGCGTGAAGTGATTGATAGTAGCATGAAGATTGAAAGTGTTGTTGCAAAAAATAAAAAACTCGATTTATCGTTGGATTTTGATCAAAAATTACCACGCATTATTATTGGCGATCCCTATCGTTTGCAGCGCATGTTGCTTAATCTCGTGAGTAATGCCATTAAATTTACAGCACAAGGCTATGTTAAAGTTACGGTTATTTTAGCGCATAAAGATCAGGCTGGACGCAATATTGTTATTAAATTTATTATCGAAGACAGTGGCATGGGCATTGCTGAGGATAAAAAAGCGCTTATTTACGAAAAGTTTATGAAAGGTTCACCCAGTAATAAAGGGTTATATAAGGGACTGGGACTTGGATTAAAAATAGTAAAACAATTTATCACAGAATTAGAGGGTGATATAGAGCTGCGAAGTACAGTGGATCAAGGTTCAACCTTTACAGTATCATTGCCCTTTAAGGTTCCCTTAGTGAATACTGAATTTAAGCGTAGTGAAGATGTATCTACTCAGCAAGTTTAAAGGTGAATTCACCGAGAGCGTTCAGATTTGGTGAACAACTACGAAAATATTTTTGAGAAAGCGCAGTTTATAAGTTATAAATGAGCATTTCGATAAAAGATTTTCGCCGTGTTTAGCCCAAACGCCAGTCCTCTTGATAAGCGGGGATCGGGGCGTTCCCATCTACAGGTGAATAGTTACGTAAAAATTGCGCCACAAATAGTGAGGCTAGTATTTAGGTATAGTTTTAGTAGGAAAGGAACATGGAACATAAGTTTAAGAAAATTTTAGTGGTAGAAGATCATAGTTTAGCGCAAAAAATGGTAGTTATGACGCTAAAAGCAGTAGGCTCAAATGACGTTGATGTTGCTAACAATGGTACGGAAGCATTTAATCAATTTCAAGAAAAGCATTATGATCTGATTTTTATGGATTTAGGCTTACCGGATATTGATGGGTATACCGTGACAAAAAAAATTCGTGATCTTGAAAAACAAAAGTTGCGCGCTCCCGTCACGATTGTTGCATTGACTGCGCACATCGAAGAAAAATGTAAAAACAATGCGCTAAACTCAGGCATGGATAATTTTTTATCTAAGCCAATAAGCCTTGAACAAGCGCGTGACATTATTGTGAATGGTTCTTTTGAGTAGAGGCCGGCTCATTCTATACTCATAGGATTTCATTTTGCGGCGAGGCCTGCGCGAAATCTGCTAGCTGCGTGTATATGTAAGACGAAGAGCCGCGAGATGAGCGCACAACAAGCTCGCCGCATGAAAGCCGAAGAGTATAAACATGCCCTAACCACTTACTGAATCAGTAATTCCCGGCGTGATGTTGAATGATTCAAGAACGGTCAGATTTGAGGCA
>CAYGTS010000180.1:0-3751 GCA_964352905.1 uncultured Legionellales bacterium
GCCAAATCTGAACGTTCTCAGTAAATTCAACTAAAATTTGCTGAATAGATACAAATTTTTTTTAGAAAGCGCAGTTTATAAGTGACAAATGAGCACGTTTTTTGATTTTTTTAACGCGAGATTGCCCAAATATGGCCGTTCCAGGCTACAGCGGGAATTACTGAAACGCGACTGCCATGCGTTGAGATTCTGCCTGTGTGATCCCCAACTGCTTTGCCACCTCACGCCATGTTCGCACTGCGCTTTGCACTTGCTGAATAATTTCTGTGGCACGTGTTTGTGATAAGCGAAATTCTTTGGCAACACTTAATGCTGTTTCTAACGATGCAGTGTTATCATCAAAATCAATGGCGGTCGTTAAAAAAGCGGGCTTGCTGGCAAGTGGGTTAGGGTTAATATCGTAAACGGGTGATAAACGCCATCCTTGATAACGATCATAAAGAAAGCCGTGATTACGTAGATGATCATCTGTATTAGAAATCAGGATTGAAAATACGATACGTCGCCATAATTCTTCAAGATCATTGGTTGGATTGGCGCCGAATTGTGTTAACGCATAGGCAATTTCTAAATAGCTATGTTGTTCATTGTCTTTTGCTTCTAACATGCTCATCGCTGAAAGAAAAGGAATTCGCCAATGCTGAATGCGATCAAAACGTTTAATAATTAAAACGGGTTTATTTAAGACAATTTCAATACGCCAGTCTGTTACCGTTATTCCCGCTTTTTTTGCAAGGGTTAAGGCAACAGCTTCCCATAAGACAATATTAAATTCATCATCAGCACGCGGAAATTTTGCGATTGCAAGACTGTGATCGGTGTCGCGGATCGACGCTTTAGGGCGTGCGCCCCCCAATGATGACCCCGGCATTAATAATAATTTAAGTTCAGTAGCACTTTCATCATGTGCAATGAAATGCTCTGTGGCAGTCAATAAGTTGGGCAAATAAATCAAGGGGGGAATGGCCATATCGTCTTTTGAGGCTAAAAATAAATCTTGATTTTCTGATCGTGAAAAACGCAGCGCGCCCTGGCGTGCTTCATCATTAACTGCTAACAGATAATCAACTTCTAATAAAGTTGATGGCGTTATATTTTGTGCTTTTGCATTGATCTGGTGCGCGCGACGCATTAAAATGCGTCCCCAGCGATCCGGTGCCGAATCTGCAATGGCACCAAATAAATTTATCCCAGGATTGGTATGAAATGAACCCGTTGCTAGTTTTAACGCAGGTTCTAATGCAAATTTTTCAGGATTGTTTAACCAATTTGGATCGTATTCAAACGAAGCACTCTCTTTGCCATTACGTGAATGAAACCACAATCGACCTACGCGAATAGTTTGATCTTCAAGTGCTCGCCACACAATAATTTCTTGACTACTCATTTTATGGTTTCGCTTTTGGTTTTTTTGGCAAACGAACACGCTGCGGCAGTTGCTCATCAGCTAAGTATCGGCCTGTGAGATCATGACGCGCATCCACTAAATCTTTAAGCCTATCTAACATGCCTAAAACAAATAAAACAGCGCTGTAATTACCAAGCGAAGTATTGGGATCACCACTTTCTATGCGACTAAGGGTTGCACGTGAAATGCCGGCACGTTCGGCTAACAGAGCAAGGGTGATCCGCCGGCGTTTGCGTGCATCACTCAGATCACTGCCGAGCTTGCGTAATGCAGCAATGGCAGGGATGGGTAAGTTAATGGACTTTTTCATTTTAAATACTCATATAATATACTTTAATTAAACTTAAAGACTATCATAGTAAACATTAAAATGGAAATCAAGAGGGGCGAATAATAAAGTTGTGAGTAATAGGATAGGCACGACCCGTCAAGCGCTGATTAAATTTTGGATTGCAGATAGATTGGAGCAGCATCAGCGTCTGCTGTTGCGTTAACGATATAACGCATGTTGCTGAATATAATCCCATACTGCCGTGGGGACTAAGTCACTAACATCTTCATGTTTAGCAATTTTATGACGCAGATCAGTTGAAGCAATATTAATCGCTTTAATATTAAGCAAATAAATTTTGCCAGCCAGCTCAGTTTGTAATGCAGTAGTATCCGTTGTTTGATGTTGCTGTAATAAGGTTTGGCTGGTGGCGTTAGTGACAATTTGATCATGCGCACGCGGAAAAATCACCAAATGCGCATAATCTAATAATTGTTGCCAATGTTTCCATTGTGGTAATTGATTAAAACAATCCATCCCCATAATAAACAGCAATGGACTTTCTGGATAATGTTCGCGGTAATTTTGCAGCGTATTAACCGTATACGTGGTTTGTTTGCTGTTTAATTCAATTGGGTTTAATTGATAGTGCGTGCGATCGGCAATCGCGAGTTGAATCATTTCCAAGCGATCGTTTGCTGTAACGTTGGCACTTTGTTTTAAAGGATTGGTGTGGCAAGGCACTAGATGAATGTGATCGCTAAGTTTATGCGCTAAAATATGATCACAAATCGCCAAATGACCCTTGTGGATGGGATCGAAGGTGCCCCCAAGTATTGCGATTGATTTGTGCATTATTTTACGCCCGCTAATCTTAATGTGATTGTGGTTAACTCATCCCAAACATGACCGGCTTGCAATCCCTTCATCATTAATTCAAGTTTGGCACACTGTTGCAATAGCTGACAAGCATCTTGATAAGTAATATGCGCTAGGGCTTTTTTAAACAAGAGCTTACGATTTTGCCAAATGCCATGTTGTTGGCACAATTTATCAAACGGTTGATTTTGGTTATTGAATGCCATGCTTGCGAGTGTGCGAATATCACGTTGTAAAACCCAATGCACTAAAATCGCAGGAATGGCTTCTTCTTGCAAGCGTTGCAAAATGCGTTGAATCGCTTGTGCTTGGGCATCTAATGCCGTATCAACTAAGGTGAAAATATCAAAGCGCGCACTATCGGTGGCCGTGGCAAGAATATCATCGATGCTAATGTTTTTTTCTTTAAATATTAATGACAGCTTGGTGAGCTCTTGATCGAGTGCCACTAAGTTGCCTTGATTTTGTTCGATCAATAATAAAATTGCATCGTGTGCAAGGTGTAAATTTAAGGTTTGGCTTTTTGCTTTAACCCAAGCGATCAATTGCGTTGGATTCATCGGCCAAATATTTAGCACAATACCGGCATCATCAATGGCTTTAACCCAAGCACTTTTAGTGGTAGCACTTTCGAGTTTATTTGTAATAATCACTAATAATTTATTGCCTGGTAAATTGCTGCAATAATTTTTCAGCGCTTTGCTACCGGTCGTGCCAGGCTTGGCATTGGGCATGTGTAATTCTAAAAGGATTTTTTCGCTAAATAAACTTAAATTTTGTGAAGAGTTGAGCAAGGTTTGCCAGTTAAAGTTATTATCAACAAAAAACTGTTGGCGCTCGCTGAATTGTTGTTGGCGTGCTGTCATGCGTAATTGATCGAGCACTTCATTTTTTAATAAAATTTCATCGCTGCTGATTAAATAAATCGGCGCTAACGATTTTTTGATCGCGCTGCTGAATTGTTCGAATTTAAGTTGCATATATTGTTTCTCCTTGTCATTGCGACTGCCGCACTTCGTTCGCAGTGACGGAAAATCTTGTCATTGCGAGGAGCGTTAGCGACAAAGCAATCCAGGGTTAGGATCTTTAATTTTGCAAAATTTCACTGTGTTTGCTAGTCGTACCACCACTATAGCAACATCGCCTTTAATATTTCGCTCAATGCCACAAACCCCTGGATTGCTTCACTGCGT
>CAYGTS010000181.1:0-3721 GCA_964352905.1 uncultured Legionellales bacterium
ACTTCCTTTCCCCTTTCCATTTCCATATTCCCTTTCCCTTCCACTTCCATTTCCATTTCCATTTCCATTTCCAATGGTGCAAGCACGTGCATTTCATTGTTTTGCACGTGCGTTGCACTGTCTTGCATGTGCGTTGCACTGTTTTGCACGTGCGTTGCACTGTCTTGCACGTGCGTTGCACTGTCTTGCATGTGCGTTGCACTGTTTTGCACGTGCATTGCACTGTCTTGCATGTGTGTTGCATTGTCTTGCACGTGCAATGCAGTGTTTTTCGTGCACAAAGTATTTTCCTGTGCATGTAAACAATTTTCCGGATCGGGTAAAAATGATTTGGGTTCACGAGGGTTGATGACTTGATGTTTTTCCCAAGACGGAATGTAGCCGTAAACTTCATCTTCAAATTGATATTGGCAAATGAATTTTTCGTTTAATAACGCCGTCAAAATTTTTTCAAAATCAAGATCATCATACGGCAGAATATCGAGTTTTAATTGGCGTGCGCGCCAACGAAAGCGACCTTTACGATCACAACAGGTTAATAAGCCGATAAATGCAATGCGTAGCGGTAATTGATATTTTTTTTCTGCTTCAAATAATGTTTCATGACGAAATAAATCAGGTTTGACGGTGCGAATTTTAGGCATAGTGATACTCCTAAAAATTTATTTGTAGTTCTTCACCCTGTAGACGGGAACGTCCATATTTGGGCTAAAAACGACGAAAATCTTTTATCGAAATGCTCATTTATTCATTTATAAACTGCGCTTTCTCAAAAATATTTTCGTCGTTTTTATCTCCAAATCTGAACGTTCTTGGTAAATCCAAAATTAAACTAATAATGAAATTACAATTTTCTATTGATCGGTTTTAGTTTTTTTAAAAAGCGGGCATATGGTGCAAGTTCGTAACAATTAATTTGATGATCGGTTAAAATCTCAATCGCCATGGCATATTCAAATGGAATGTGCTTGTTACGATTAAGCCATTTATTAACTGTTTCGCGTTTCACTTTCAATTGCCTGGCAAGCTCACTTTGAGTTCCCAGCAATCGAATGGCTTTTAGAAGCGCCACAGTGTGATCGACGGTAATCATTGTTATTGTGATTATTCGCTTTTAGCCCACTAAACAATCAGCATAACGAAAGCAATGTGACCAATTGGTCACATTATCTGCGTTACAGTAATTTGAATTTAGTAAAACCTAAAAACTTAAAACCCTCTGTAATTATGTTAGGGCTTGCGATAAACGAGTATTTTTGGCTGTAGCGCGGCGCAAATTGAGCGAGCGCCGGAGTTTATAAGCGAATAAATGAGGACGCGAGCAAAATTTGCAACAAAGCTACAGCCAAAAAGACGACGTTTAGCGTGAGCACTAATTTTTTCAGAGATGATTACCGACTAACAGTATGACACTAATAAGTGAGGAGTACTGGAGTAAAAATACTTAAGTAATCTTGGTAGATATAAAAGGTTGATCAGTTTTTCAAAAAATATCGATAGGGGATCAAAATGAAACTGTATTTCACGCTTAGAAGCGTTTTAGATCAAGAAATCTTTTTTCTGGCCTTTGCTATTGATGATCAAAAGCCACAAGTAATTTATCAAACTAAAAAAATCAATGAAAAAAAGTTACTGCAAACTTTTTTTAAACTGTTATCAAAACAGATCACACAGCCTCATTTTCTGTGGGTGGGGTTTCGCATTCACACGATGTTGCGTTTTTTATTTCAACGCTGCGTTATTTTACATGTCACACCGACGATTCATTTACCCATAAAAAATAATCATGGCAGCCACTGGTTATGCGATCCCACTAAATTGTGGAGTGGTAAATTAAATACTTTGACTTTAAGCGAATTAGCTTATCAATTGCACATACCACTTTCAAAAACCGCAAAATACAGTTCAATCATCGATCAGATTAGTATTTTAGAATTTCCCGAACAACAGCAATTAGCAACATTGATTAACACCTGCCAAGACACGATTCAATGTTGCCAAGCTTGTTATCAACGTTTGATTTTTTCATAACCAAAAACAGAGGCAGATGATGGCAAAAAATAATTATTTAGCGAGAATAATGCGCTTACGTGATGCGCCCGCCTATTTAGGCATGAATAAGAATTTATTTAATCGCTTGGTACGCCCACAATTAATCCAGATCCCAATCGGCAATCATGGCATTGGCTTTGATAGACTTGATTTAGATGCGTGGTTGGAGGATTATAAGGACCGTAGTGGGCGTCCTGCGACTAGCAAAAGTGAGGTAAAAGCACTATGGGACGCAGACGCATGCCAGGACTCACCCTGCGGGGCGGGATATGGCACATTAACAAAAAAGTTAACCGACAACGAATTTACGAAAGCACTGGATCGAGTGATCTTGCAGAAGCAGAAAAATACTTAATCCGTAAGCTTGAAATTGTTCGTCAAGCGACGGTTTACGGTGTTCGGCCAAAGCGGACATTTCGTGAAGCGGCGCTACGTTATGTTAACGAAAATAAACATAAAGAAAGATTGCATGATGAAATTTATGCGATTAAACAAGTTGATCCTTATATTGGTAATTTAACGCTAGAAGCTATTCACATGGGCAGTTTGCAATCGTTTATCGAGATGCGACAAAATCAAGGCGTAAAATCACGAACAATTAATTTAAGTTTACAGGTTGTTCGACATATGCTGAATTTAGCTGCCAGTGTTTGGCTGGATGAAAATGGTTTAACGTGGTTGGCATTGGCACCCAAAATAAAATTGTTGCCTGAGCACGATAAACGTAAACCGTTTCCACTGGATTGGCATGAACAAGCTATTTTATTTGAGCAATTACCAACGCATTTGCGACACATGGCTTTGTTTGCCGTTAACTCCGGCTGCAGAGATCGTGAAATTTGTCGTTTACGTTGGGAATGGGAAGTAAAATTGCCAACATTAAATTGCAGTGTGTTCATTATTCCAGGTGTGAATGCTGAATTAAAGGTAAAAAACAGGGAAGATCGTTTAATCGTTTTAAATGACATCGCTAAAAAAGTGATTGATGACGTGCGAGGGCAACATTCGGAATACGTGTTTACTTTTAATGGTAAACCCGTGACACGCATGTTGAACTCAGCTTGGAAGAAGGCGCGAGTGCGAGCAGGATTGCCACAAGTGCGCGTGCATGATCTCAAGCACACGTTTGGGCGGCGCTTACGCGCGGCTGGGGTTTCGTTTGAAGATCGCCAAGATTTATTGGGCCACAAGAATGGGCGTATAACAACGCATTATTCGGCGGCAGAATTAACAAACTTAATCCTTGCGGCGAATAAAGTTTGTCGTGATCAAAATGCACCGGCTTTGACGCTATTACGCGTTAAAGATGGTTTTCCAAAATAAGGGTCGCGTAAATGTCGCGTAACGAATTTTTGGGAAGATTTTTAAATGTGGTGTGTTGCTTGTAAATGTTTGATTAATCAGAGGTTTTTTGGTGCTGGCGCACGGACTCGAACCGCGGACCGCCTGATTACAAATCAGATGCTCTACCAACTGAGCTACGCCAGCATATGTATAAGTTAGCTAAAAAAGGAAAAGCATTCTAGCCAGTTCCACATAAAATGGCAATAGGTTAGCGCAATATTTTTATCAAATGATTTCTCCTGCTCATAGTCTTTCTAATGACTTTTACCTTCCAGCAATTCCCGGTGTAGCGAGGAACAGCCATATTTGGGCAATCTCACATTAA
>CAYGTS010000182.1:0-3629 GCA_964352905.1 uncultured Legionellales bacterium
CCGCTACCGTCATTGCGAGCGAAGCGCGGCAATCCAGAGGCGAGTGGCAGTGAGTGAGATAGTAGGGTGATCTGGTTAATGCAGTGGTACGATTAACATGACGAAAAAGTAAGGAAAATTCGAGAAAACCTATGATCGAAATTGAAATAAACGGTAAAACATTACAGGCAGAAGATGGTAGCATGATCATCGAGGTTGCTGATCAACATGGCGTTCATATTCCACGTTTCTGCTATCACAAAAAACTATCCATCGCGGCTAATTGTCGTATGTGTTTAGTAGAAGTTGAAAAAGCACCAAAACCCTTACCTGCGTGTGCTACACCCATTACTTCTGGCATGAAAGTGTTCACACAATCTGATGTCGCGCTTGCGGCGCAAAAAGCAGTCATGGAATTTTTACTTATCAATCACCCACTCGATTGTCCTATTTGTGATCAAGGTGGCCAGTGTGAACTGCAAGATGTTGCGATGGGCTATGGCAAAGGTATTTCACGTTATACCGAAGGCAAACGCGCAGTTGATGATCAAAACCTAGGATCATTAATTGCGACAGACATGACCCGTTGTATCCATTGCACGCGTTGTGTGCGTTTTGGTGAAGAAATTGCGGGTATTCGTGAACTCGGGGTCACAGGACGTGGTGAAGAAAGCCGCATTGGCACTTACATTCAGCATGCCGTGCGCTCAGAAATGTCAGGTAACATTATCGATGTTTGTCCTGTCGGTGCTTTAACCTCCAAACCGTTTCGCTTTACCGCGCGTGCTTGGGAATTAAATCAAACCCCAAGCATTGCAGCACACGATTGTGTTGGTTCCAATATTTTTGTGCATTCCTTACGTGGCAGCGTCATGCGTGTCATACCCAAAGAAAATGAAGTTATCAATGAAATGTGGTTATCCGATCGCGATCGTTTCAGCTACACTGCGTTGCACAGTAAACAACGTTTGCAAAAACCTATAATCAAACGCGAAGGTAATTGGGAAGAATGCGATTGGAGTGAAGCACTACATTACGTCGTTGAAAAATTAAAAAAAGTCATTGCTCATCACAATACCGGTAATATTGGCGGTGTGATTTCACCGAATGCAACGTTAGAAGAAATGTATCTTTTCCAAAAATTATTACGTGGTATCGGCTGTAACAATATCGATCATCGTTTACGCCATAACGATTTTAGCGATCAAGCAACATTACCGTTAATGCCAACCTGTGACATTAGCATTGCAGAAATTGAAAAATTACAAACTATTCTTTTAGTGGGTAGTGATGTGCAACGCGAACAGCCAATCATGAGTCATCGTATTCGCAAAGCAGTGGTTAGCAACCATGCAAACGTTGCCAGCGTTAATCCGATTGATTTTCAATTTAATTTTGATCAATCCCATAAAATTATTTGCCAGCCACAACTCATGACAAGCCAACTGGCGGGCATTTTAAAAGTGTTATTAGCCGCAACTCAAACTGAATTACACGACAAAGCCTTGGCAAAACTATTAGCCAATATTAATCCCAGCGATCAACAACAAGCTATCGCGAGCCTGTTACAACGTAATGATAAAGCCGCTATTTTCATGGGCGCGATTAGCTTACAACATCCTGATCAAGCGATTATCCGCGCGCTCGTAAAACACATTGCCGCTCTGTGTGATGCATCAGTTGCTGAATTAACCGAAGGCGCTAATAGCGCTGGTGCATGGCTTGCAGGCTGTGTGCCACATCGTACGGTTGCAGGTGCTGCCTGTGGCAACGCAGGCTTAAATTGCCGCGAAATATTTGATCAACAATTAAAAGCCTATTTATTATTTAATGTTGAACCCGAACTCGATGCGGCTAATCCTTATGTTAATACGCAAGCATTGAAAAAAGCCGATTTTGTTGTGTCATTTTCAGCGTTTAAAGGTGGTGTGTTAAATGCGCATGCTGATGTCATTTTACCCATCGCACCGTTTACTGAAAACACCGGCACATTTATTAACTGCGAAGGAAAATGGCAACATTTTAATGCGAATGTTGGCGCCTTTGCTGAAGTACGACCCGCCTGGAAGGTACTACGCGTCTTAGGCAATTTATTGGGCTTAAATGACTTTGATTATGTTAGCAGCGAACAAATTCGCGATGAATTGCGCGAAATTGTTGAACAACCTGCGCAGTTACAAGCAACGGCCGTGCCAGCCATGACGCATTTATCACATATGCCAGCTAGCAAAGAATTGCAACGTATTACCTTGTGGCCGATGTATCTTGGTGATAACGTCGTGCGTCGCTCACAACCATTGCAAGCAGCAGCGGCTAATGAAATGGTGGCAATTTATCTTAATGCAAAATCTGCGCAGCAATTGGATTTAATGGATCACGAACAAGCCATTGCAATCCAAAATGGCATTAACGTAGAATTACCTCTTTGTATCGATGAGCGCATTCCTGATGGTTGCGTTTATATTCCAGCCGGATCGGCCAAAACAGCTAAGTTGGGTCATTCATTTGCAGCAATTGAAATTAAAAAGATAGGCGAATAAAACGATGTGGGAAGGGATAGTAGCAATAATTTGGATTGTGATTAAAATCATTTGCATTTTAATCCCCTTGTTAATTGGCGTCGCTTGGCTTACCTATTTTGAACGTAAAGTCATTGGTTATATTCAATGCCGTATTGGCCCTAATCGGGTCGGTATTGCTGGTTTATTACAGCCGATTGCTGATGCCGTTAAATTATTATTTAAAGAAATTATCATCCCAACCAAAGCCAATCGCTATTTATTTGTGATAGCACCCATGCTGAGCATTGCGCCAGCCTTAGCGGTGTGGGCAGTGATCCCTTTTGCCGATGGTTTAGTTTTATCTAATATTAATGCCGGTGTGTTATATGTGTTTGCGATTTCGTCGATTGGTGTTTACGGCGTCTTAATTGCCGGTTGGGCATCTAATTCCCGTTATGCCTTACTCGGCGCATTGCGCGCGGCAGCGCAAACCGTTTCCTACGAAATTGCTATGGGCTTTGCTTTAGTTGGCGTGTTAATGGCAGCCGGCTCCACCAATCTATCTGAAATTGTGTTAAAACAAGGCGGCGGAATTTGGCATTGGTTTTTCATTCCATTATTTCCTTTATTCTTGGTGTATTGGATTTCTGGTGTGGCAGAAACGAATCGCGCGCCCTTTGATGTAGCCGAAGGTGAATCTGAAATCGTTGCGGGTTTCCACGTTGAATATGCTGGCATGACCTTTGCGGTATTTTTCTTAGCAGAATATGCCAACATGATCTTAATTTCTGCACTCATTGCCTTATTTTTCTTAGGCGGTTGGTTATCACCGTTTCAAGGTATTCCAGTTTTAGGTCCGTTATTTGCTTTTGTACCAGGCATTGTTTGGTTCTTGATAAAAATTTGTTTTTTCTTATTTGTTTATTTGTGGATCCGCGCCACTTTCCCACGCTATCGTTACGATCAAATTATGCGTTTGGGTTGGAAAGTATTAATCCCTGTGACTATTGTTTGGATTGTGGTCGTTGGGTTATTGATTGGCTTTAAATTACCACCTTGGTTTAATTAGTGTCGTCATTGCGAGCGATTATCCCGGGGCGAGAGCCGTTGTATTAGATGTTAAGGTGATGTTAGTTAAGGAAGTGGTAC
>CAYGTS010000183.1:0-3595 GCA_964352905.1 uncultured Legionellales bacterium
GTCCTCTTGATAAGCGGGGATCAGGGCGTTCCCATCTACAGGGTGAATAGTTACAGGTATTTTAAAACCCAAGGTTAACCAACCTGGCACTCATTCGCCCAAACTCGCAACATCGCATTACCGCCCTTTTGAAATTCATACGGTACTTGGCGAATTTCAACACCATAACCTTGTTGTTGTAATGCAACCGCAACCGGGCCGGCTAAATCAGTGACTTCACCTTGTGGATCAAGCAGTGGAAAAATTCTCGCTTCATGCGCCACACGACACATTTCTAAAATGGAAGTAACAATAAATTGTTGCGAGTGATCATAATGTTTGGCAAATAAAAAATGTGAACAAAGGCAAAGATCAAATTCAAAATCAGCAAAAGGTAATTGCGGCAATAAACAACGTTGATAGCGTTGCGCCGTGATACCTTGTGGATAATCTTGGTAAAATTGTTCAATGGCTTTGTGATGTAAATTAATATAACTATCAATTGTAGGATAACGATCCCAATTAAATTTTGCTTGGTAATGCGCTAAGCTTTGCGCTAAGCCAGCATAATGCGAATTAATGCGTTCTTTAATCAAATCGCAGGGCAATTCATAAAGGGGATCACAAGAAATCACTTCGCCACCTTGCTGTGTTAATTCGGCATTAACACTGGCAGGGCCCGCAGCACAATCGAGAATTTTTAGTTTCAGATCATCTTTTTTCAAATCGAACATGTGACAATATTCATCTAGCGTATAACCCAGTAGCGCAATATCTTGCATTGCCATCTCAAAGAACTCCGTTTGTATGTATTTTAAAAATGCTATTATACCCGCTAAATCATACAAGCAAAACCAGAAAGATTAAGTTAGAATACTCTCCTAAGGAACAAACAAGGAAAACAAGATGCTCAATCAGTTAAATTTTGATCTTGATGAAACAACGAATTTATTACGCGATTCCGTTAGGCAATTTGCCAAGGCAGAAATAGCTCCTATTGCACAACAAGTCGATCATGACAATGCTTTTCCACAACCTTTATGGCGCAAAATGGGTGATCTTGGTTTACTCGGCATTACTGCCAAAGAAGAGTTTGGTGGCAGTGACATGGGATACTTGCAGCATGTCATTGCCATGGAAGAAATTTCACGCGCATCCGCTTCGATTGGTTTGAGTTATGGCGCGCATTCTAATTTATGCGTTAACCAAATTCAGCGTAATGGCACTATGGCGCAAAAACAACATTATTTACCGAAACTTTGCTCAGGCGAACATGTTGGTGCTCTTGCTATGAGTGAACCGAACGCTGGCTCCGATGTAGTGAGTATGCAATTGCACACAGAAAAACACGGTAATGATTTTATTTTAAATGGCAATAAAATGTGGATTACCAACGGCCCCGAAGCGAGTACTTATATTGTTTATGCTAAGACCAACAAAACTGCAGGTAAAAATGGTATCACTGCGTTTATTGTTGAGAAAGGTTTCTCAGGCTTTTCAACTGCGCAAAAATTGGATAAACTCGGGATGCGCGGATCGAATACCTGCGAATTAGTCTTTGAAAATTGCAAAGTCCCGCAAGAAAATATTTTAGGTCATTTAAACCAAGGCGTAAAAGTTTTGATGAGTGGTTTGGATTACGAACGTGTGGTTTTAGCTGCAGGCCCTTTAGGCATTATGCAAGCTTGCCTTGATGTAGTGCTACCTTATTTGCACGAACGCAAACAATTTGGCAAAGCCATTGGTGAATTTCAATTAATGCAAGCCAAAGTTGCGGATATGTATACCACATTAAATGCCTGTCGCGCCTATTTATATACGGTTGCCAAGGCTTGCGATCGCTCTGAAACAACACGCAAAGATTCCGCTGGTGTGATTTTATATTGCGCTGAGAAGGCCACGCAAATGGCACTCGTTGCGATTCAATGTTTGGGCGGCAATGGTTATATTAATGAATACCCAACCGGTAGACTTTTGCGTGATGCCAAGCTTTACGAAATAGGCGCTGGCACGCAAGAAATTCGCCGTATGCTAATTGGCCGTGAAATTTTTGAGGAAACTAAATAGCCCAAACGCCAGTCCTCTTGATAAGCGGGGATAAGGGCGTTCCCCGCTACGGGGTGAGTAGTTATTTTAAATTATCAGTAATGACAGGAGTATAGTATAATGATGAGCCATCACGAAATCGTAATCACCGGTTATGCGCGCACCCCGATGGGTGGCATGATGGGCGTGTTAAAAGATGTGCAAGCACCTGAATTAGGCAGTGCCGCGATTAAAGCGGCCGTTGAACGTTCTAACTTAAAACCCGATCAAATTGAAGCCGGTATTATGGGTTGCGTACTGCCCGCCGGATTAGGCCAAGCGCCTGCCAGACAAGCCATATTAGGTGCAGGTTTGCCGGATAGCGTAGATTCAACCACGATTAACAAAATGTGTGGCTCTGGCATGAAAGCAGTGATGCTTGCACACGATTTAATCGCAGCAGGCACCAATCATATCTTGGTCGCCGGTGGAATTGAAAGCATGACCAATGCCCCCTATCTTGCTATGAAAGGCCGCATGGGTTATCGCTTGGGTCATAGCACACTTTACGATTCAATGTTTTTAGATGGCTTAGAAGATGCTTATCAACGCGGCACCTTAATGGGCGTTTTTGCCGAAGCCACATCTAAAAAGTATAATTTTACTCGCGAACAACAAGATGAATTTGCGATCACTTCACTGCAACGCGCGCAACAAGCCATAAAAGATGGCAGTTTTAAGCATGAAATTACCGCTGTCACAATCAAAACCCGCAAAGGCGATGTCGTGGTTGATACCGATGAACAACCTGGTAATGCTAATATTGATAAAATCCCCACCTTAAAACCTGCGTTTGATAAAAACGGTACGGTAACGGCAGCCAATTCCAGTTCTATTTCAGATGGTGCTGCAGCCGTTGTACTAATGCGCCAAGAGGATGCTAAAAAAAATGGCATTAAACCCATTGCCAAGATTATCGCGCATGCAACCCATTCACACCAACCGGAATGGTTTACGACTGCGCCTGTTGGTGCGATTAAAAAATTATTCGAAAAAACCGGTTGGACCAAAGATGATGTTGATTTATTTGAAATCAATGAAGCTTTTGCTTGTGTTACCATGGCAGCAATCCATGATTTAAAACTCGATCATGCTAAAGTGAATGTACACGGTGGTGCCTGTGCTTTGGGTCATCCGATCGGTGCCAGTGGCGCGCGTATTTTAGTAACGCTACTTGCAGCCCTTGAAAAGTACGGCAAAAAACGCGGTGTAGCAGCACTCTGCATCGGTGGTGGTGAAGCCACTGCGATTGCAGTGGAAATGTTGTAAATTTTGTGTCTGTTCAGCAAATTTAAAAGTGAATTTGCCTAGAGCGTTCAGATTTGGCGATAAAAACGGCGAAAATGTTTTTGAGAAAGCGCAGGTTATGCGTTATAAATGAGTATTTTGATAAAAGATTTGCGCCGTTTTTAGCCGAAATATGGGCGCTCCCTGCTACGGAGTGAGTGTAGTTACCATTTTTGTCTAACTTTTTCTCCCGCTACCTTATTTATTTGCGACAGAGCCAGTGGAGCTAGCACCATGCCTTTAG
>CAYGTS010000184.1:0-3541 GCA_964352905.1 uncultured Legionellales bacterium
TTTCGCCGTTTTTAGCCCAAATATGGACGTTCCCTGCTACGGAGTGAGTAGTTACGACAATTGAATTAATTTAAAATAGGAGTAACCCACAACATGACTGAAGCTCTGCAAAAAGAAACGCTTAGTTTTCAAACTGAAGTTAAACAATTATTACAATTAATGATCCACTCGCTATACAGTAATAAAGAAATTTTCTTGCGTGAATTAATTTCGAATGCTTCTGATGCAAATGATAAATTGCGTTTTCAAGCATTAAAGCATCCTGAATTTTTAAAAGATAATACTGAATTAAAAATTACGATTGACATTGATAAAGATGCGAAAACGATCACGGTGAGTGATAATGGGATCGGTATGGATCGTGATGACATTATTGCGCATTTGGGTACGATTGCTAAATCTGGAACCAAAGAATTTTTACAATCGTTAACCGGCGATCAAAGCAAAGATTCAAGTTTAATCGGTCAATTTGGGGTTGGATTTTATTCTACATTTATCGTTGCCGATAAAGTCACGGTGATTTCTCGTAAAGCAGGCTTAGCCGCCGATCAAGCGGTGCAGTGGCAATCTGCGGGTGAGGGTGAATATGATATCGCTGAAACTAGCAAAGACAGCACCGGCACGGATGTTATTTTACATTTACGCGATGAAGATAAAGAATTTTTAGAAGAATGGCGCTTGCGCAATATCATTCACAAATATTCTGATCACATTGGTTTCCCTATTTACATGCAAAAAATGACAATGCCAAGTGAAGAGGAAGATAAAGACAAGGCGCAAGATAAAGCCCCTGAATATGAAGTGGTGAATAAAGCCACGGCGTTATGGACTTTGCCACGCAAAGATATTAAAGACGAAGAATATAAAGAATTTTATAAACACATTTCGCATGATTTTCAAGATCCACTGTTGTGGTCGCACAATCGTGTTGAAGGTAAACACCAGTACATTAGTTTATTATATGTGCCAGCGCATGCGCCTTATGATTTATGGAATCGTGAAAGTCCTCGTGGTTTAAAACTTTATGTGCAACGCGTGTTTATTATGGATGATGCAGAGCAATTTTTACCGTTGTATTTACGTTTCGTTAAAGGGGTGATTGATTCCAATGATTTACCGCTGAATGTGTCTCGCGAAATTTTACAACACAGTGATTTAGTCGATGCCATTCGCAAAGGATGTGTTAGCAAAATTTTAACCATGTTAGAAAAAATCGCCAAAGACGAACCCGAGAAATATCAGCAATTCTGGAAAGCCTTTGGCCAAGTCATGAAAGAAGGGCCGGGTGAAGATTTTGCAAATAAAGAAAAAATTGCTAAGTTGTTGCGCTTTGCCACAACCTATAAAGATTCTGATGAACAAGATGTATCGTTAGATGAATATATTTCACGCATGCAAAGTGGCCAAGATAAAATTTATTATGTGACTGCAGAAAACTTTAGTGCCGCGAAAAATAGCCCGCATTTAGAAATTTTTCGTAAGAAAAACATTGAAGTTTTATTATTATCCGATCGCATTGATGAATGGTTAACCAGCCATTTACAAGAATTCGAAGGTAAAAAATTAATCTCTGTGGCTAAAGGTGACCTTGATTTAGGTGACATGGAAGATGAAAAAACCAAGGAAGAGCACAAAAAAACCGAAGATGACTTTGCCGATTTTACGAAAAAAGTGCAAGAAACCTTAGGTGAGCGCGTTAAAGAAGTACGCGTTACGCATCGCTTAACCGATTCGCCGGCGTGTATCGTGGTTGAAGAACATGAAATGAGCGGTCAATTGCAACGTTTAATGAAAGAAGCGGGGCAAGCGTTACCTGAAGTGAAGCCGATTTTGGAAATTAATCCAACTCATCCGGTTATCATGAAGTTAAAAACGGATAGCGCAAATAAACACTTTGCAGATTGGTCGGTGGTGATACTCGATCAAGCGATTTTGGCTGAAGGTGGGCACTTAAGCGATCCCGCAGGTTTTGTGAAAAAACTGAATGGGCTGTTGCTTGAAGTAGCGTAATGAACCCGTTGAACCCATTAGGCCTGCCCTGATGGGTTCAAATTGAACCAGTTAGGGCAGGCCTGGCAGGTTCATTTTGGGGTAAGAGTTGTTGTTTTAACTCACAGCCAGGTTGGTTGGCAGTGAGCCACATAACCCATTGGCTTAATAAAGTTTTATTTTCTGTAGTTAGTACGGCATAAAAGGATTTTAATTTTTCTAACCACACAGCATGTTTTTGCCAAATGCCTGTGTCAAAATGTGCTTTATTTAGCATTCTTGTGTCTTCAGGAGCATAAGCTGCTTCAATTTCACGATATTGATTTGTTTGTAAGTTACGCGCAAAAAATAATTGATTCGCTAAACTCTGATCTAAAAAAATCTTAAACAGGTCTTGGCATTGACCGCGGTATTGATCACAATCGGCAAAACTTTGATCACGCAATCTAGGTGGATTGCCTACCAATAAATGCAGTAGTGTTTTTTGTTCGTCTTTGAGAGGCGTTAATTCAGGCATCATGCGCATGTTTTGTGTGAGTAATAATAAAAAAGCTTCTTGTTGTTTTGGCTTAGCAGCAATACCTAAATGTGCAAATAATCGAGTCGCTAAGTTTTCTAATGCTTTTGGTTTTTCTCGTTGCAATAAGGTTTGTTGTTTTAAAACATTTACATCGCCAGCGCGCGTTGTATCATAAGCAGCAATGATAGTGGCTGTTTGTGCGATTAAGTTAGTCACCTTTGAATAGTGGCGAGTGGTTTCGGTTTCTTCCTGTTGCAAAATAAAATGCGAGAGTGGCATAAAGCTATCATGAGGAGTATCTTTTGTTTTTGGATCGAACACCAGTGTGGTGCCATTAACAATAAATTCATCACCGATGAATTTTACCGCTTCAATAAATTGTTTTTTTTGTTCACTGTCATTTGGGAACGTTTGGTTGATTACTTCTGTGACAATATCAACAAAATAATCTCGGCTTTTTCTTTCATTTTCGATGGGCTTAATACCAGTGTAAGCTTGTTCGATATCATGACAAACTGCGGCAAACGTTGCTAAGCTGATTAATAAGGTTTGAATTTTTTTATTCTTACAGACTGGGTTAGCTTCTAAGCGTCTTTTAAGATCATGAGCTAATTCTGCGGCATGCGGTGAGCGGTGATAGCATTGTGTGCGCGGTTGGATTTGATTAGCACGCCGATCCATTTCTGCAAAAGCGTCGTTAAAGTGAGTTTGTAAGTTTTGAGTGAATTGCTTAATACCAGTCTCACCAACGGCGGTAGTAAAGCCAGTTAAGACAGTATCTAATTTATTATCTGTTGACCAGATTTCTCGCTGCTTGATAGCGTTAGTAACTTGTTCTCGATAGGGATCGCCTAAGCTTGAAAGCATGATTGTCACCTATTTTTTATTGTTATTTAAGTTATGATCAAATGGTAGTATACAATATCTAACTAAACAATAAGTTTCTGCTTATTTCTCATCCTTTTTATTAAACAATGCCGTAACTATTCACCATGTAGATGGGAACGCCCATATTTGGGCTAAAAACGGCGA
>CAYGTS010000185.1:0-3441 GCA_964352905.1 uncultured Legionellales bacterium
TAATGTGAGATTGCCCAAATATGGCTGTTCCTCGCTACACCGGGAATTGCTGTATTAGACTTTAAGCAAGAAAAATATCCACAAACCCGCTTGCAATCAAGATTGAATACCGGTATAGTCCCTCGCCTGTGTGTCGGTATGGCACATACGAATGAGAGTTGCTCACAAAACAGCAGCTTAAATGACAACTGAGCTTGATTTTAGCTCATACCTAGTTTAGAATGCCGCCCTCCTTGTTAAAAGGCGGGTATTGTGCATCTTTGTAATTTAGAAGAGAACGCAAACTATGGCGACAGTTAATCAGTTAATCAAAAAGCCGCGCGGATTACAGCGCCGCAAAAGTAAAGTTCCAGCGCTTCGCAAATGTCCGCAGCGCCGTGGTGTTTGTACACGTGTTTACACGACAACGCCTAAAAAACCAAACTCCGCGTTACGTAAAGTAGCTCGTGTTCGTGTCACCAGTGGTGATGAGGTTACCGCATACATTGGTGGTGAAGGTCATAACCTACAAGAACACTCAGTCGTGTTAATTCGTGGCGGACGTGTAAAAGATTTGCCCGGTGTTCGTTATCACATTGTTCGTGGTAGTTTGGATACCGCAGGTGTAAGTGGTCGACGTCAAGGTCGTTCTAAATACGGTGAAAAGAAACCTAAAGAGTAATAGGCGTAAAGATTATGTCGAGAAGAAAAGCAGCTCCCAAGCGACAAATATTGCCAGATCCAAAATACAAAAGTGAATTGGTGGCAAAATTTATCAACTGTCTCATGATGCACGGTAAAAAACCTGTTGCAGAAAAGATTGTATATGGTGTTTTTGATCAAGTGGCAAACAAGCTTAATATTAAAGATAAGCAAGTCACTGCGAACGCTGATGAAGATGGCGATAGCGGTGAAGGTGGTCGTTCAGCAGTCGGTGGCGCTACTGTTCCAGCTATCCTTGATGTGTTCGGCGAAATTATCAATAAAGTACGCCCTACCGTTGAAGTTCGTTCACGTCGTGTGGGTGGTGCAACTTACCAGATCCCAGTAGAAGTACGTGCTGATCGTTCAACTGCGCTTGCAATGCGTTGGTTAATTAACTGTGCACGCGGCCGTGGTGAAAAAGGTTTAGTATTACGCTTAGCAGGTGAAATGCTAGATGCTTACGAAGGTCGTGGAAACGCAGTCAAGAAACGTGAAGATACTCACAAAATGGCTAAAGCTAACCAAGCGTTCGCGCATTATCGTTGGTAAAGAGGTAAATAAACGTGGCTCGTACTACATCAATTGAATTATATCGTAACATCGGCATCATGGCTCATATCGATGCGGGTAAAACGACAACAACAGAACGTATCCTGTTTTATACTGGTGTTTCTCACAAGATCGGTGAGGTGCATGATGGTGCCGCCACTATGGATTGGATGGAGCAAGAGCAAGAGCGCGGTATTACCATTACCTCTGCGGCAACAACTTGTTTTTGGCCTGGTATGGAAAAACAATACCCTAAACCCTACCGTATTAATATTATCGATACCCCTGGGCATGTTGACTTTACAATTGAAGTAGAGCGTTCTTTACGTGTACTTGATGGTGCAGTGGCTGTTTTTTGCGCTGTTGGTGGTGTGGAGCCGCAGTCTGAAACCGTATGGCGGCAAGCAAATAAATATAAAGTGCCGCGCATGGCGTTTGTTAATAAAATGGATCGCACTGGTGCGGATTTTAAGCGTGTAGTTAAGCAAATCAAAGATCGTTTAGGTGCTAATCCCCTAATACTACAATTACCGATAGGTAAAGAAGAATATTTGAAAGGTGTTGTTGATTTAGTCCAAATGCGTGCCATCACTTGGGATGATGAGTCCAAAGGTATGAAGTTTGAAATTTCTGAAATTGATCCTGCGATGCTAGAAGAGTGCCAAGCATTACACGAGCAGCTCGTTGAAACAGCGGCAGAATCATCAGAAGCAATGATGGAAAAATACTTAGAAACGGGATCGCTGAGTGTTGAAGAAATTAAAGCAGGTATTCGTGCACGCACAATGGCTAATGAAGTTGTGCCTGTTGTTTGTGGTTCAGCTTTCAAAAACAAAGGCGTACAAGCTTTACTAGATGCCGTTGTTGATTATATGCCTGCCCCAACTGATGTACCTGATATCAAAGGTATTTTAGATGACGCTGAAGAAACTCTTTCTTCGCGTAAGTCTGGCGATGAGCAGCCATTTGCGGCGCTGGCATTCAAGATTGCAACCGATCCTTTTGTTGGGTCGCTGACTTTCTTTCGCGTTTATTCAGGTGTGGTTAATGCCGGTGATACGGTTTACAACCCCATTAAGCGTAAAAAAGAACGTATTGGCCGCTTATTACAGATGCATGCTAACTCTCGCCAGGAGATCAAAGAAGTTCGTGCCGGTGATATTGCGGCGGCTGTTGGCCTTAAAAGTGTTATCACAGGTGATACCTTGTGTGATTTAAACGAAATCATCACACTTGAAAAAATGGAATTTCCTGAGCCAGTGATTCACATTGCAGTTGAACCTAAAACTAAAGCCGATCAAGAAAAAATGGGTATTGCACTGGGTAAATTGGCGCAAGAAGATCCTTCATTCCGTGTTAGAACCGATGAAGAGTCTGGGCAAACTATTATTGCTGGTATGGGTGAATTGCATTTAGAAATCATTGTTGATCGCATGAAACGTGAATTTAACGTTGAAGCTAACGTGGGTAAACCACAGGTTGCTTATCGCGAAACAATCCGCTCAACCCTTGAGCAAGAAGGTAAGTTTGTTCGCCAGTCAGGTGGTCGTGGGCAGTTTGGCCATGTTTGGGTTCGCTTGGAACCAAAAGAGCCTGGTACGGGTTATGAATTTGTTAATGCTATTGTTGGTGGTGCGATCCCTAGAGAATATATCCCTGCTGTTGATAAAGGTATTAAAGAACAAATGGAAAATGGTGTTATCGCTGGTTATCCCGTTGTGGATGTTAAAGTTACCTTGTTTGATGGTTCATTCCACGAAGTTGATTCGAGCGAAATGGCGTTTAAGATTGCTGGTTCAATGGCCTTTAAAGAAGGTGCTAAAAAAGCAAAACCAGTACTACTTGAACCTATCATGAAGGTTGAAGTGGTCACACCTGAAGATTACATGGGCGATGTTATGGGTGACTTAAATCGTCGTCGCGGTATCGTGCAAGGTATGGAAGATACGCTTTCTGGCAAAGTGATCCGTGCTGAAGTACCGCTTGCTGAAATGTTTGGTTACGCAACCGATGTTCGCTCGCTCTCACAAGGTCGTGCAACCTATACGATGGAATTTGAAAAATATGCAGAAGCGCCAAATAATGTCGCTGAAGCAATTATTAATAAAAAATAGAGTTTAATTGTTTAACAGTTTGAGAAGAGGTAAATAACGTGGCAAAGGCAGCATTTGAAAGAACGAAACCACACGTAAACGTAGGCACGATTGG
>CAYGTS010000186.1:0-3429 GCA_964352905.1 uncultured Legionellales bacterium
AAGGATCTTCGAACTAGCAAAATTCTACGAGGCTTGCTAGCTCAAAGATCCTTTTCCTGGCCACGCGCGTAGCAACCGCAATGACGACGACGATCCCGGTGACCTACTTTCTAATCGCTTTGGGTATAACAAAGTTGATTTTAACATTATTATACATAAAAAGTAAGCTTCCTTCTGCTATCATAGAAACTTAATATATATCAAATAATTATACAAACTGCGGTAAACATAAGCGTTCACGGGTGGATCCTCATAAACCTGTTAAGCTCTAGCTAACTCATTCACGCACTCAATTAAATACGCCATATTTTCAACTGGCACATCAGGGTATATGCCATGGCCTAAATTAAAAATATGACCGTGACCTTTGGGCATTTGCTGTAAAATATGTTTTACTTGCTCACGTATGGTTGCAAAATCAGCGTATAAAATTGCCGGATCAAGATTGCCTTGTAAAACAACTTGATCACCAATACGCGCTCTTGCAACAGCCATTTCAATTGTCCAATCAAGCCCAACTGCATCGGTTCCCGTGTTAGCGATTGCCTCTAACCATAGGCCACCATTTTTAGTAAACAAGATAGTGGGCAGATGCGGATACTCTTTTTTAATGGCAGTGATAATTTCTTGCATAAATTTTAGGGAAAAGGCTTGATAATGTGGCGTACTAAGCACTGCCCCCCACGTATCAAAGATCATAACGAGATCAGCGCCGGCTTGTATTTGTGCTTTTAAATAAGCAATCGTAGCAGAGGTTAACTTTTCTAGTAATGTGATTAACGCGTTGGGCTCACAATATAATAATTTTTTGATTTTAGAAAAGGTTTTGCTGCTGCCATTTTCAATCATATAGGTTGCAACGGTCCACGGGCTGCCCGCAAAACCAATCAAGGGTAATTTACCAGCTAATTCATGCTTCACTAATTTTATGGCTTGCATGACATAGCCTAATCTTTCTTGTGGATCAGGCATAGTTAATGATTCAATTTCTTTAGTTGACGTAATTGGATGGCGAAAGGTTGGCCCCACTTTTTCGATCATTTCCAAACCTAAGCCCATCGCATCAGGTATCGTTAAAATATCCGAAAAAATAATCGCCGCATCTAGTTCAAAACGCTTAATCGGCTGCATGGTCACTTCACAGGCTAATTCTGGATTTTCGCACAGCGCTAAAAAACTGCCGGCTTGTGCGCGAATTTTACGATATTCTGGCAAATATCGCCCTGCTTGCCGCATCACCCACACTGGGGTTTTATCAACCGTTTTTTTTGCTAATACGCGCATGATGCGATCATTTTTGATAGCTGACACAGTTGTTGTTCTCCACATTAATTCTGAGGTTTGATGGTCGCAATCAAGTTCATTGCTCCCTCTGCTTTTTGGCAAGTTATAGAATAATCTGCCAGTTTATGCTGCATGCTATAGCACACTTTACGCGGCACATGATCCATCAACAAGCGATATTGTTTGGCTTGCGCTTTAATCACGATATGGCCACCCCACGGGTTGACAGGTAAATGTGTATCAACACAATGATCACTCGATAATAATTTTTGCTGGCATAACCAGGAAGATGTTAAACCTTTAAAACTCGCGTGCGTTGCTTGATACTTTGCAGCACCTTGTAGAATAGCCTGGGTTAATGTAATACCCTTCCTGATTTTAACCGCATGATGCGCTGATTGGTAATAACGGATCACGGTAATCGCTAGCACGATGATTAACACGCCCCATAAAATTAAATCTAGTAGTGCAAAACTGCGTTGCTTTTTAGCTATACTATACATTTTTAGTTGCTTTATGAATGCTGGCATAGGTTCTCACCCATGGTTTTAATTTTTGCACCGCTTGAGGTAAATGCTGGATAGCCTTTTTGGCTACTTGCTTAGTTTCATAACGACCTAAAACGACAACATACCAGTTTTTTCCTGAGCGCTTTGTTTGATAATAGTGCGCTTTACCTTGCAGTTTTTCACGCTGCAAAAATTGCATTGCTTCATTTCTGCTACTTAAGCCAACTAGCTGAATGGTGAAGCCATTCTCTGGAACAGCAGGCAGTTTCTGCCTAGGTTTAACTTGCCTTGGCGTAGCCAAGGTGAGCTGTGCAACACTGCGCTGCAATGTTTTACCATTTTGTTTTGCAATATCAAACACTGCTAACCTTGCAGCAGGCAATGGGTTTGCGATTGTGGGGCTAGGTTCACTATTAACATTAACAACGCTATCAGATAAACTTGTCGCAACAGAAGGATGAGACACTGTAGCTGTTTTAATCACTTGCGGTGAAGTTTCTAATGAGGATTGCGGTGTTAAGACCTTATCATTCTGCAAAGATTGTTGCGGGACAGGATTGGCTTTAGCAACCGTTATTGGTTGTTGCTCAGCAAATTTAGGCTGGTATTGATAAGGACGATTAAAACTATGTTGCATATTCCAAAAGTATAAACCAGTAATAAACATCATGGCTAACACCGCCAGACTTAGGATACGCGTTTGATGTTGGCGCCAATATGAAACCGATTCTTCATTTTCAGTTTCTTCTGATATTTCGATTAATAGTTTTTTAGCCACACTATTAATTCGACTTGGTAAGCCACGTGACCATTGTTGAATATGTTCTAATTCTTCTTGGGTAAAAGGCATCCCCCCTTTGAAACCTGCTTGTTGTAAACGATATTGTAGATATGCTTCTGTTTCGGGCAACGCATAGGGTAATAAACGGATTGGTTTTAACATGGTTTTTTCAAGATAAGCTTGGGCTATTTGATTAAAACGTTCTTCAAACTCTTGCTCTATCGCAATCACAATCGCCAATGGCGCTTGTTGTTCCCAACGTTGGCTTTGTAAAAACAATAGGGTTTGCAACATTTGGCTATTTAACAAATGCCCATCATCAATAATTAAAAGGCAACGCTCACCTTGTTTAATTAACGAATCCAACAGCACATTAATTTGTGCACGAATATTCGCACCCGTTTTATAAGTCTGTGGTAAGCCAAAACTAACACTAATGCTATGAAATATATCATCAACCGTTAAGCTGCTATTACCATTGAGATAACACACCGGCATGCTATTTTGTAATTGCGCTAAAAAAAGATCGATCAAAGTGGATTTACCACTACCAACATCACCAATAACTGTTGCTAACTCATAACTATGGCGTGTTAACAATAATAATAAATCAAGGTGTTCCTCCAACGTTTGCGAAACATTAGGCTTCTCCTGACTTGTATAATCGATAAAAGGATCACGGTTTAAGTTCAGGTGTTCCCACCAATCAGTGGATGCGCCAATTCCTGCAGCAGTTGTTTCAATCATGGAAGTCTCCAGCATTGTATTATAGGCAATAGTGGGGTAACTATTAAGTAAACGTATCTATTCAGCAAATTTTAGTTGAATTTACTGAGAACGTTCAGATTTGGCGAT
>CAYGTS010000187.1:0-3365 GCA_964352905.1 uncultured Legionellales bacterium
TTTCGCTGTTTTTAGCCCAAATATGAACGTTCCCGTCTACTTGGTGAATAGTTACTGAAAATCAATTTTTACTGGCAGAGTGAGTGTTGGCCATGAATTACGATAAAAAAGCCTTTGGGCGCGTCATTGTCTTAAACGGTGGTTGGGGACCTGAGCGTGAAGTATCTCTCATGAGTGGTGATGCGGTTTTCCAAGCGCTCAATGCTTATGGTTTAAATGTTAAACTGGTTGATTTGCAATCACAAAAAGAAACCATTCGTGTTTTGAGCGAAGTGCAAGCCGATCGCGTGTTTATCGCTATGCATGGTAATGATGGGGAAAGTGGTTTTATCCAAGCAATCCTTGATGGCTTAAACATTCCTTACACCGGTAGTGGTGTTGCGGCCAGCGCGTTAACCCTAGATAAAATGCGCTGTAAATGGTTGTGGCGTGGTTTAGATTTGCCTACACCGGCAAGCGTTATTATCAATGATGAAACAACAGTGCAAGATATTGTAGCGAAAATCGGTTTACCGTTTTTCTTAAAACCCAATCAAGATGGTTCAAGTCTGGGTATTACGAAAGTCAAAACGCTTGCCGAATATGAGCAAGCATTGGCTAGTGCTAAACAACACGGTGATCTGTGTTTTGCTGAAAAATTTATGAGTGGCGGTGAATATACCGTAGGCATTGCAGGAGATAGGGTGTTACCCGCGATCAAGATCGAAACGCCCAAGCGTGAATTTTACGATTACCAAGCCAAATATTTCCTCGATGACACAATTTACCGTTGCCCAGCTGGTTTGAGCGATCACGAAGCAAAAGTCGTTGCGGATTTAGCTTGGCAGGCTTATCAAGCTTGTGGTTGCCGGCATTGGGGGCGCGTGGATCTCATTCGTGATGAAAACGGGCAATTTAATTTAATCGAAATTAATCCTATTCCTGGTTTAACCAGCCATAGCCTGTTGCCTAAAGCTGCAAAACAAATCGGTATTGATTTTCAAACATTGTTGCTAAGGGTGTTGGCGGAAACGTTGTGAGGGGTTAAACCAAGCTCTACTGGAATTTTTGAAATTTTATTTTTTTCAAAATCAAAACAAACAAAATGAAGAGTGGCACGACAAAGCTCTTTACCCGTCGTTACATTATTAACATGATGTTCTAAGGTGAAAGTTGTTCTTGTGGTATTTGATAGGGATAATATTATGCTTAATTCATCGCCATGTTTTGCTTCAGAGAAATAGCACAAATGAACCTCTTTGACTAACCAGCCAATGCTATTCACAATATTGTTTTCATAAAAATCAGGGTTAATACTTTTTAACCAGCGTAAGCGAGCCTCTTGCAGTAAACTGAGTAAGGCATCATAGCCTAAATGATTACCGTAGTTTAAATGGCTTACCAGTACGTGCAAGGTTGTTTTAAAAATAACGTGTTCCTGCATCAGGTTTATCCTTTTATCTTGTAATCATTAAGGCGTTTTAGCGAATCAACTCTGAAGAGGTTGACTTCTGCTCGGATGATATCTATGTTGCTTGCAACATAGCGGAGAAAATTTCTTTGCTTTATTTCCGGGGCGAAATAGTAATACTCTCTAAATAAAGGCGTTTTTTTACAAAAGCTAATACCTTCAGTACCAATCAATAATTCTTCGCGTCTTAGTATGATATCTTTTTGTAATGGGCTTGATATTGGAACAATATTCCAGGGTAATATTAGTGAAGATGTTAGTGAGTTATGATAAAAAGATTGAACTTGATTCCATAAATGACAAACATGAATATATTTATTTAAGTATTCTTTACCCCATAACATATTAGTGGTAAAGCCAAGGCGTAATTTTGCAGTCAGATCTTCTAAAATATACCCCATATAGTAGCAACCAAATTGATTTGCCATTTTTCTGTATGAATTAAAAAATCTCAATTGAGCAGCTTCGTCATGAGTTAAGTTTTCAAAAAAAATTTGCTTAAGCATGAGGTTAAACTCCTTTAAACAATGATATCCTGAATTTTTTTCCGCCAGCGGTGCCAAACTATTTCTGCCGCTGATTGAATTTTTGCGTTAATTATAATGAGATCAAAAATAGCAGGATCTTGATTTAACGCAGTGAGTGTATAGCCATGTTCCGAGAAAGATCCTAATCTTCTAATTAAGGTTTTATCTTGCATTTCTACGATGCAGTTAGTACCTATTAATTTTTTTATATTTTCGCCGTACGTTTTGTTGCCAGCAACATAATCACCATAAGAAAATTTTGGCAGCATTGATGCGTCAGTGACAATTGCAACGATGGGGGAGGGATTGTTGGCTTTAAAAGACTCAATATCGAGCAAGATAGATTCTTCCTCACCCCATGAGATAGGATCATCACGTGAGTTTTCGGTAGTAGGAAGAATGATTTTTGGGCCAGGTCCTAAGCCAGTTAATAGCCACTCCTCAGTGCAATAGACACCGATTTTATTCAATGCATTCACCAGCCTAGTTGCACCTTTGGTGGTTAGTCCCCTGCGTTCTGAAGAAGGCTCTTCCCATGCCCGCAAGGTTGCAGCACTGATCCCCGATGCCATTGCGAAAGCTTGTCGCGAGTTACCACTCAAGGTACGGGCACTTTTCACTCTATTCCCTGCTGCTATTGAGCTGTTTTGCAATATAGTTTTTGCCAAATTAGTGTGCCATACATATTTTAAAAGCGCAGTATAGCATAAATTTTTGTATCAAAAAAATATTAATAATAAATATTCATAAACATAAATATATTATTTTTTGATATTTATATTGATTTTTATATATTTTTGATACAAAATTCAAATGAATCGTATTTAACTAAATTAATAAAGGAAATTATTTATGTCACAGCCTCAGGAAAAAAAGTATCAATATAAAATTCTTTCTCAAAAAATCATTGATCACGCGCCATTTACATTCTTTGAATTGTATGACTTGCAATCATCTAACATTATTTATAAATCTTCTTTGGAGCTCATTAAAGAGATTGAAATTTTAAAAGCGATTAACCCTGCTTATTATTCTATGATTTGCAGTGCCGCAGTTGAAGATCAGATTAAATATGAAATGCTGCAAAACAAATCGGCATTGATTTTCAAACATTGCTGCTAAGGGTATTGGCAGAAACGCTGTGAGGGGTTAAATACTCGTATCATTTGCCTATGCAATACGAAAAACGCTATTTATCACCGCAAATTAGCCATGATTTGGCTAAAAAAATGGTTTTTGTTGGTGGTCCAAGACAAGTAGGTAAAACTACTTTGGCTAAACATCTCTTATTCACCTTACCACCAGTAATTCCCGGCGAGATGTTGAATAACTTAAGAACGGTCAGATTTGAGGCAAGGTCACATTAAAAACACTAAAAAATAGCGGAG
>CAYGTS010000188.1:0-3336 GCA_964352905.1 uncultured Legionellales bacterium
GGAGGCGGTTCTTAAGTTGACGCCTATGCGCTGTAGCTGGGAACAGCCATATTTGCTATATTTATACTGCGCGTACTTGAAGGCTGTCACCCCTTTATGCCAGAATAACTTATCTTTCATGTAGATGGGAGCGCAGTAATTCCCGGCGAGATGTTGAATAACTCAAAAACGGGAATTGCTGATGGGAGCGCCCATATTTGGGCCCTTTACATTAAGTTAATGCAACATCAGGTAACAACGTGGGTCCGATCGGTCAATTTTTTCAGGGTAAAAAAATTATCTCTTTGATAATTACCACCATCATTATTCTCTTGATATGGCTTGGGCATCATTTTTTAACACGCAAAGTGGGCCGCTACTTGTATTTGCATGGCGAAGGTGTTTGTGAAGTGGCAAACGGTAAAGTTCATTACATGCTAAACCGGCATAACCATACTATACCTGTTAGCAGCAATGGCATGTATCCATTACCACTATCTATTCGCAAAGTCTATTTGCAATTAAATTTAAACACGGAACACGCTAATGTTTATCACCCAGATTGCAGCGCAATCATGTTAGAAGACCATTTTATCACACACGTAACCTTTACTAATCCAAATGCTGAAAAGAAAACGTGCGATTGTTTTATAGCAGAAGTTGAAAAAAAGTAATAGGACTTACGATAAACCAGTATTTTTGAGCAGCAGCGAGGCGCAAATCGAGTGAGCACCGCAGTTTTTATCGCCAAATCTGAACGTTCTCAGTAAATTCAACTAAAATTTGCTGAATAGATACCTAAAAACGATACATTAATCCTGCCATTGCCGTTTAATTTCAAACAACGTAACACCACAAGCCACCGATACATTTAAGCTATCAACAAAACCCTGCATCGGAATTTTTAATAAATTATCACATAATTCAGCAAGCTTTGGATCAATACCTTCATGCTCAGCTCCCATAATAATCGCTGTGTGATCGGGAAACTTAATATCATAAAGATTATTGTGGGTATTGCTGCTTAAACCGTAAATGCTAAATTGATTTTTTTTAAGTTCTTTGAGCACGCGTTTTAATTGATGAACCGCAATGATGGGAATAAATTCACAGGCACCACTGGCAACTTTACGCACCACCGCTGTCACTTTTGCTGCCGCATGCGCAGGGATCACAATTGCGGCCACCTCTGCGGCATTGGCAACACGAATACAAGCACCTAAATTGTGGGGATCCTGAATACCATCGAGAATTAAAATTAAACATTGCTGGGGCGGTTGTTGAATAAGTTGCATAAAATCATCAACACTGGCTTTGGGTAAAGGTTGGCACACAGCGACCACACCTTGATGCCCCGTGTTATCAGCCATTTCAGTTAATTTGCGTGGTTGCACTGTTTGCATGGCAATACCATGAGTATTAGCAAGATCAATTAATGCTTGCAAACGTTCATCACACCTTTCTGTGGCAATATTTAAGGTTTTTATTTTATACGCGTATTTTTCTAGCACTGCACTCACAGCGTGTATGCCGAAAACGATTTCAGAAGCCATTTTTTTTACTCTTTTGTTAGGACCTATTTGCAAATTTAGGCACTCACCACAAAACGACTTACCGTAAGATGCAATTCTATTTTCGGAATATAGTGTGCTAAATTAGGAGTTTGCTTATTAAACTGTTTGGCATTTTCATCACAAGTGCGTAAGAAAATTTTTTCTGCGAAAAAAGGCGTGGCTTTAAATTTTTCACACTCTCGCAGATTCATGGTGCCACCCTGATACAATAACGTTTCTTTTGATGCATCTGATAATTTTTGATAATAGTCTTGTTGGCGACTCACTAAATAGCGTTTAGCATCAACATGACTGGCTACTAAGATACAAATCTTTTCGCTAAATCCTAGCTGCGCCAGATAATTGGCACCAATTGTTTCATGATGTGAAATGCCAAAATCCCCTATGAGTGGGTCATGATGCTGCAGTGCACAGATATGACCTATATCATGTAATAAACAAGCTAAAATCAGCTCGTCGTTTTTGCCTGCCTGCTCTGCTAAAAAAGCCGCCTGCAAGGCATGCTGCAATTGCGATACTGGCTCACCCATATAATCCATTTGGCCAGCCTTTGTATACAAGTCAATCACTTGTTCCAAGGTTTCTGCTACTGTCATGATCATTTCCTTATGCTTATCCGCCCAGCAATTCCCGGTGTAGCGAGGAACAGCCCTATTTGGCCGTTCTTGAATCATTCAACATCACGCCGGGAATTACTGTCATCCGCCTCCATGGCTGCAGGCATTCTAACAAAAAAATAGGAAAAGTCATCCTGTTGGCAGAAATTCTTTAAAAAATAGCGTTGGGTGGTGTTTTATTAGCGAAATAATCATGAAGCAATGAGGTTATTACTAAACATGTAATTATTTTAGGCATTGCACGCGCTATAGTTATGTAACTAAAGCGCTACACCTTTCGCATCGAAAAATTCAATTTCCCCGGTTGCCAAGTTATGCATTGCACCAACAAACGCTATTTTATTCTCTTTGATTTTTTGCGCCAAGACTGGGCTATTTGTTAGGATATTATTAAGTTGCTGAATTACATTTTGTTTGGTAATCGCGTTAATAGTTTCAGTGCTATTGCAATCAAATTTAGCTTTTTGTTGCGCTTTAACTTTTTTTACTGCTGGCATAATCTGTTGTAATAAGGCTTTTAAATTGGCAGGATTGTTAACACCTTTACATGCACCAACCACTGCACCACAACGTGTATGCCCCATCACTACAATCGCCTTAGCCCCAGAAAACTTAGTTGCAAACTCCATGCTGCCTAACATGTTTTGATCAACTACATTGCCAGCTACACGAGCCACAAAAATATTGCCCAGTCCTTGATTAAAAGCAATATCAGGAATACTGCGCGAATCAACACAGCTTAAGATGATAGCAATAGGATGTTGTCCTTGATACGATTGCTTCATTGCTTTGGCATAATTGAAATTACGACCTTGGTCATTAATAAAACGCTGGTTGCCTTGTTTTAGCTTTTCAATGACTTGCTTAGGAGTTAAGGCCTGTTGTTGCTCGGCTGTTATAACCTTTGAGTCAGTATTTGCCGCAAATAACAATTGACTTGCTAGCATAAAAAAGACGATCCATAAGGATTTGTTAAGAAATTTCATGTGACTGCTCCTGTCTTAAGTTTCCATTGTAACCAAGTAAAGTCTAACAGAATTTGCTAGAAGATGCAGCGATTAGAAACTAGCTCAACAAAAGTCCATCTTTGCGAATTTCGTTCGCAATGATAATGGTAACTACTCACTCCGTAGCAGGGAACGTCCATATTTGGGCTAAAAACGGCG
>CAYGTS010000189.1:0-3237 GCA_964352905.1 uncultured Legionellales bacterium
GGACCCCAACTTTCGTTGGGGAGGCGGTTCTTAAGTTGACGCCTATGAGCTACAGTGGGAATTGCTGAAGTTGTAGCAGTGATTCCTGTTGGAGTACCCTCACCCTTTTGTGGTCACCACACTATTAGTAAAAATAGTATGGCCAGTTAAACTTGCAGCACTCGGTAGAAAAATAAAAGCAGCAGCGACAAGCGCTAAGGCAATCGGCATGCTAATGGGCACTTGTGTTGGGTGCTCACGATGGGTTTTATAACGCAGCAACGCACCAATTCCAAAGCCGGTACCAGCAATATAACAACCTGCGTAAATTAAATGCGCTAAGCTACCAAAATTAACCGTCACATCAGCTGAATAAGCCCCGAGTGATTTTGCAAAGCAAGTTGATATTAGTAAATTTAACAAAAAGAATAATAGTATTTTAATTTTCATTGTAGATTATTTCCTCAAGTTTATGCCAAGGATTTACTCACCATTTCATACATGTCTTTTGAAATGGTATCTGATTTTAAAATGCGTTGTAATTGCTCTTGCATTAATTTTTGGCGTATTGGTTCCAAGCGTTGCCAACGGGTTAATGGTTCAATCAGACGCGCCGCCGTTTGGGGATTTTTAGCATCGAGTTGTAACATATAATCGGTTAAAAATTGATAACCACTGCCATCGGCTTGATGAAAATGATAGAAGTTATACAAACTAAATGCGCCAAATATTGATCTTGCTTTATTCGGATTAGCTAAGTTAAACGCAGGATGTTTTACTAATTTTCGCAGCTTTTCAACCAGGTTAGGTAAATCGGCAGTTGCTTGCACTGTAAACCATTTATCTATCACCAGATTATCAGTATGCCATTTTTTATAAAATGTTTCGAGAACTTGCTCTCTGTTTGTGTAGCTGCTGCTTGCTATTGCAGCCAACGCTGTAATTGAGTCTGACATATTATTAGCTTCGTTAAACTGATTAGCAGCAAGTTGGTGTATTTCTTTGAGATCAAGTTGCATTAAATAATGTAAACAACTTGCCTTTAATGCACGCTTTGCAATGGCAGGGGTTAAATATTGATAAGCCCCCAATGATTTATTTTCATGATAAAGTGTTAAAAACTCATCTTGTAATTCATTCGCAATCGCTTTTTGCATAAATTTCCTAACGTGATGAATCGCACTCGGATCAACGACGGTCATTTGTGATGCAAGATCAATTTCATTGGGCAGTTCAATTGCTTTGGCTTTATACAGCTTATCAACTTTTTCATCAAGTAAAATCCCTTTAATCGCCGTAACAAATTTACTATCTATTTGTAATGTTAATCCTGCTTGATAGTTGGTGATCAGTTTTAGCATGATATTAGTTGCTAATTGCTGACCAGATGCATAGCGGGTAAAGGTATCTTGATCATGAGTCATTAAAAATATTAATTCATCTGTCGTTAAGTCATGTTTCAAATTAGCGGGTGCAGTAAAACCCCTTAATAAAGAGGGAATAGGATTTTCAGTTATATTGTTAAAGGTGAAAGTTTGCGTTCTTTCGCGTAAGCTTAATACTTTGCTAGTACACCCAGGCATTTGATCATCGCAGTTTAATAATAGTTCTTGGCCATTTTGATCCAACAACGCAATTTCAATCGGGATATGCATTGGCTTTTTAGTGGGTTGTCCTGGTGTATCAGGAATCATTTGGGTAAACGTTAATTGGTAGGTCTGTTGTTCATCATTATAATGGCGCACCACTGTTATTTCTGGTGTTCCAGCTTGCGCATACCATAATTTAAATTGTGATAAATCGTAATCATTCGCATCTTCCATTGCTTTCACAAAATCATCACAAGTAACAGCTTGGCCATCATGGCGTTGAAAATATAAATCCATGCCTTTTCTAAAACCATCTTTTCCTAATAATTTTGCCTGCATGCGGATCACTTCAGCACCCTTTTCATAAATCGTTGTAGTATAAAAATTACTAATTTCCATATAAGAATCAGGTCTGACTGAATGTGCCATGGGGCCAGCATCTTGCGGAAATTGAAAACTTCGCAGTTTAGCAACATCATCAATACGTTTCGTTGCACGTGAAGTAATATCCGCGGTAAATTCTTGATCGCGATAAACAGTTAAGCCTTCTTTAAGGCTTAACTGAAACCAATCACGACATGTCACGCGGTTACCTGTCCAATTATGAAAATATTCATGTCCTACGACCTGTGCAATTAAAGTAAAGTCGTTATCCGTGCTCGTTTGATTATTGGCTAAAATACATTTCGAATTAAAAATATTTAAACCTTTATTTTCCATCGCGCCCATATTGAAATCATCAACCGCGACAATCATAAAAATATCTAAATCATATTCTCGCCCAAAGTTTTCTTCATCCCAACGCATCGCTTTTTTTAATGATTGCATGGCGTGATCACATTTAGATTCATTGCTTTTTTGCACAAAGATTTTTAACGATACTTCACGACCGGATTGGGTAATAAATGTATCCTTTATTTCAACTAAGTTACCTGCAACTAACGCAAATAAATAACTGGGCTTTTTAAAAGGATCTTGCCATTTTACCCAATGACGATTATCACTGGATTGGCCTTGATCAATTAAATTACCATTTGATAATAATACGGGATATAACTCTTTATCTGCTTCAATGCGTGTGATAAAACTCGCCATGACATCAGGGCGATCTAAATAATACGTAATACGCCGAAAACCTTGTGCCTCACATTGCGTGCAAAAATTACCACTCGATTTATACAAACCTTGTAATGCGGTATTTTCTTGTGGTTTAATGCGAACTTTAGTTGTAAGTGTAAATTGATCAGGCAAATCAAAAACCGTTAAACCCGTTTCGGTAACTTGATAACGATCGCTTGCTAATTTTTGGTGATCAAGTTCAATCGCTAACAATTCTAACGCCTCGCCATCCAGTACTAAGGGGCAATTTTTAGCCGTATCTAGATTGCGAAACATCGTGAGTTTGGCATTAACGATCGTTTCAGCTTCATTTAACTGAAAATCTAAATCTACCTTTGTGATAAGATATTCTGGCGGTTGATAATCATTACGATAAATAGTGTTAACAGCGTCTTTCATAATTGCACCAATGTGAAAATTTGTCGTAACTATTCAGCAAATTTGAAGATGAATTTACCGCGAACGTTCAGATTTGGTGATAAAAACGGCGAAAATTTTTTTGAGAAAGCGCAGTGTATGAGTTATACATGAGCATTTCGATAAAAGATTT
>CAYGTS010000190.1:0-3024 GCA_964352905.1 uncultured Legionellales bacterium
ATTGCTTCGTCGCTGCGCTCCTCGCAATGACGGATATCCAAATTAAAGTTAGTTAGGAGCGTGGCAAATTATTTTGGACGTACGTAAGTGCGCTCTGAAGGAGTGAGCAGTTAAGTTGGATTTTCTTAGGACACGATTTGCAAACAAAAATAATGATAGGCAAAACTTTTTTCAATTCTCTCTAATATGGGGCCAGGATGGCAAAAGTAGCCAGGAAAATTGCCGCAAGTGTGATTGGAAATGCCATTGAATGGTATGATTTTGCCGTTTTTGGTTTTCTAGCCCCTATTACCGATCATTTATTTGTCTCTGCTAGCAACACCCTCACTAGCCTCATCTACGTTTATTTACTCTTTGCGATCGGCTTTATCTCACGCCCAATTGGTGGAATTGTCTTTGGTTATATTGGTGATCATTATGGCCGCACGTCTACCCTGCGGATCACCATTTGGTTGATGTCATTACCAACTGTCGTTATTGGTTTATTGCCTACCTATGCCACTTGGGGTATTTTTACACCACTTAGTATTGGGCTATTGCGTTTTTTACAAGGTATTGCATTAGGTGGTGAATATACCGGCGCCATTATTTATATGACTGAAACTGCCCCGACCAAAAATCAAGCTTTGTTTTCAAGTATTGTTTACACCAGTGCGACTGCAGGTATTTTAATTGGATCAAGTGTTGTAACCTTGAATGCGCACCTTTTTGATACTCAAACACTCTATGCTTGGGCGTGGCGTTTACCCTTTTTATTACCACTATTATTTTCTTTTTTTGGTTATTATTTAAGGAAAAATTTACCTGAACCTCGTTACAATAATAAACTTATTTTACACAATCATTTTTTTAAAAATTTATTCAAGCAGCATTATAAAAAATTTCTGACAACAATCAGACTCGACGCATTTAATGCGATTGGGTTTTATATTTTTTTTATTTTCACCGTAACTTATTTTCATAGCATCTTACATATTGATATTAATTTTTCTCTTTTATTAAATACGGCTGCTTTATTGCTGCTTAGCATCATGATGCCCGTCTCTGGCTATTTAGCTGATCGTTTTGGCAATAAAAAAATATTATTTATTGCCGGTATTTGTTTGCTTTTTACTATTCCACTTGCTTTTACGCTATTTTCTAAATCACACCTTTTAGTAACCAGCGTCATAATGTTATTATTAGCACTCTTTTTTGGTTTAGCCCAAGGTACTTTACCTAGCACTTATGTGCGTTTGTTTCCTAAAGAGATCCGCGCCAGCGGTTTATCGATTAGCTACAATATTAGCAATGCCTTGTTTGGCGGTACCGCGCCCGCAATGGCAGTTTGGTTAATTAAAACAACTGGCAGTATTTATGCAGTTGTGGCTTATCTGTTAATTGCGCTGATAATTTCTTTATTTACTTTAAGACAGTTACCACAATATGAGATTGATTAACAGCCTTAAGAAATCGTACTATCATGCAGTAAATTGATCACTTCCTCATCTTTCGTTTGCACAAATGATTGGTACCACTGCCCTACTCCATAAAAATAATCTGGAAGCAACGGGCATATCACCTTATCCACTAATGGCAAAATTCCTTGAATGCTTCCACGACTAGCAACAGGAATTGCAATAATAACTTGTGCAGGTTGAAATTTTTTTAATGCCGTGATTGCAGCTTTAATCGATGCACCGGTGGCGATTCCATCATCGATTAGGATGACGGTTTTATGCTTTAAAGATGGTAAATGCCTACCTTGCCGATAGTATTGTTGGCGCCGCGCAAGTTCTTGACTTTCCTGTTGCATCACTTTTTGAATTTGTAGCTTGCTAAGGTGTAACTCGCTTACAACATCCTCGTTGAAAATACAAACGTCATCCTCTGCTAATGCACCAAAAGCCAACTCTTCATGCCCAGGCACCCCAAGCTTACGCACTAAAAAGATATCCATCGGTAACTGTAATTTTTTCGCCACGGGATAGGCAACCGGCACACCACCACGCGGTAGTGCCAAGATAATTGTATTCGTCTGTTCACTGTACTCCTGTAGTGCTTTAGCCAAAACTTTTCCCGCTTCATGCCGATCTTGATAATAGCTCATGGTTCATTCCCTTGAATTGATTAGTTTATTTGTAACAAAAATCCACTTTTTTGCAAGGGGTAAGAATCGGTTTGGATGCGATTTATGCATGCAGGACAAATCTGCAAGTGTCACATTTTTTTGTAAAAACTATGTAAAAACCATTGCAATGTTTGAAAATAACGTTAGAATTCTACGCCTTAGTTATGCGCCCGTAGCTCAGCTGGATAGAGTACCAGGCTACGAACTTGGTGGTCGGAGGTTCGAATCCTTCCGGGCGCGCCAATCTATCAGTAAATCTTGGCTTAGGTTGTTTAAACCATCCCTGGTGACTTCTCCTGCTCGGCTTCCCTGCCTCGCGTTTCAGCCTAACTAAAACTGCGTTTTAGTTGCACACGCATCACTGCGTGCTGCGGTGCCGGCTTTCACCCTTCCGGGCGCGCCAAATTTCCATAATTAAATCAGCTGGTTAAACTCGGCTGATTAGAGTGTTTTTGTGACTCTAAAGCACTCAGGATACTGACTCCAGGAGAAGTCTTCAATAAAGAATTCCTCATGGCGTTCTTGAATGCTTTGTAGCTCTCATCGCTGGGTTCCAGCTTGAGCTTTGTCAGAGCGGAAATAATACGTTGCTTTTTTACACTATCGCCCAGTGTTTCCAGGTATTCATTCAGTGAGTATGAAACGTACTTTTTAACACAAAAAAAACCAGGGCTCGCCTCTGCTTTAATAGGGACCTTCTGATTTAAATCTAAAACTCGTCCATTGATTTCGATGGTATGAAAAAGAGTCGCTGCTTCGTCAAGGGAGCAGCGATTGATAAATTCTACCCGCTCACCTTCCGGTATCCGGCTCGATAGAAAGTTGAAAACAACTTCCTGTTGCGCTTTAGGCAGATGCTTAAGCACATTACTAAGGTCCCGTGCACTCCGGATAAGTCCACCCTCACCGTTCGC
>CAYGTS010000191.1:0-2993 GCA_964352905.1 uncultured Legionellales bacterium
TAAGGTTATTCGTAATTTGCATATGGATAAGTGGGCGCGGTTTGAGGAAACGCAGCGGCCAGGTTTTTGGAATATTGTTGGTGATGAAACAGGACATTATTTTAAAGAAGTGGGACAAGATCTATTCGCGCTTGCGAATGGTATTAGTGACACAGCGCAGCTTGGTTTATATGCGCTGAACTATCCTCAAGAGGCTTGGGGAAAATTAACAAATTGGTGGCCGCATTCAGGGGCTCATCAATATTTTCATCAGATGGCAAGCGCACCAGCAGAAAGTGGTGATATGCTTTGGCACGATATTTTAGAAAGTGCCAGCCCAAACTTAGAGCCAATAGCGAAACATGTGAGTAGTGTTTATGGGCATGCTACTTATGAACAACGTGTCAGAATGGGCACAGATGCAGTGCTAAACGTATTAACATTTGCAGCCGGTAATGGAGCGAGTAAAATACCGGGTTTCATCGGCAAAACGGTAAGATTTGGTGAAGAATTAAAAGAGGCAGGTAATTTAGCTAGCGCAACAAAAACAGTCATGAGCATGCGCGAAGCAATGGCGATTCAAATTCGTGAGAAGGGGCAAAGTATCGCAAGACGGTTTGGCAGGATGGCGTTTTTTGGGCGGGGGGTAAGTCCTGAGGTTCCTTTATTCAAAACCGGTGGTTTATCTGCTGAAGAAGCTAATGCACCGTTTATCGATGCAGGCAAAAGGCCGCCGTATATAGCTAATTCTCGAGCGAGAGTAATCCAATTGCAACGCGAAAGAGTTTTTGTTCGAGTCCACACAAAAGAAAATCCGATCAGCTTTTGGATGATGAGGCCGAAAGAGATTGAGGGCCTAACTGCTGAAGAAATACAAAATAAATTTGCTTTGCCTGATTTACCTACGCAAGTTTCAGAGGTGCATTTGTCTCCGCGTTCATACTTACAGTCAGGTGGGACCGCAGGTCAAATTGGCTGGGGCTCTGGAGGTGCAATACAGTATCAAGCTTTAGATTGGTTAGATACAGAAGCATTCCAAAACACCATGTCAATAGAAGATTATCAGAGTCAATTCACAAGGAGGTATCAGCCATGAACAATATGAATATCCAGCCTAAAATTAGTTTTGATAAAAATGAGCTAACTATTATAGGTTCTGAGAAAATGCTTATAAAATTACCTTCAACGATAGAACAAATCGAGCAATTTAACGATGTGGTGATAGTTAGAGTTCATCCTAAAGGCGAAAGATTCATCAATGAAAATATTTTTGCGGTTTCTTATGGTGGGGAGATGCTTTGGCAAATTAAAACTGTGAAGCATGTTGCAAAACATAGCCCTTATACTGGTATGGTTAAGAAAGAGACTTTACTAAAAGTTCATAATTGGGATGGGTCTGATTTAGTCATTGATCCTTGTTCAGGTCAAATAATTGATGAAAGTTATAGCAAATAGTATAAGGGTAAGCTAGCGCGAAAAAAAGCGCGCGAGCACAAAATGTGCTGTTAAAGTGTGAAGATATTTTAGTAATTTGCATATGGACAAGTGGGCGCGGTTTGAGGCAAGTTATACTGAGCCTTATAATCAGCAAGAGATTGATGCGATGATAGGGCAGCCACTCGAACAGCCTCATGAAAGTTTATTGCATTGGGCAGGCTCTGCTGCTTGGGGAATGGTTGAGGAATTCTCTTCACGCTCAGCGGGTTTAAACATTCGAGTAACACGTGATATAGCTTCAGGACTTGCTTGGGGATTAGGGCACTTACATTTAAACAGTGCAGCGCAGAGTGTGCAAAACTTTGCAGCACGGCAAGACAGGCTGATTTGGTCACTCTCAGGAACGGGCAATGAATCATATTACGTTGATAATGCTTATTTACACACATCAGTAGATATAGCATTAACGGCTGCTGGAGAATTTATAGGGGGTCCGGTACTGCGACTTGCAGGTAGCCGAATTCTAGCACCTGCTAGCCAGTGGGCGATGAGGGGAATGCAATTTGGTGGAGATTTAGTTCTCAGCGGAATTGAAAAAACACCTGGCCTTTTAGGCGATGGTTTAAGTATTGCTTGGCAAACAGGTCGTGGTGTTGTTAAAGTATCCGCGCAGGCGACAAGACAGGTTGTGGGAACACTTGGACATAGCCGTCAAATGATGGTTAACGCTGGGCGGAGTGTGTTTGGAAGGATGGCGTTTTTTGGGCGGGGGGTTGGATCAAATACGCCTGTGGATGTTGTGTTTTATTCTAAATCTGCAGCAGAAATGGCTTCAGAATTACGCTCAGAACTTGGGAGAAATAGTGTGAGCTTTAGGACGGTAAATAAAACTGGTCATATAGATTTGGAAGGCGAGTCACATTACGACAAATTAACGAAAACTGATATTGATACTCCTCATGTTCAAGTTAGAGATTTGCATATTGGCCCTAATGGTCAAATTAGCGCGCCACTAAAATCAGAAATAGTACGTCCTGCAACAAAGGCTGATATTCGTTTAGCAAGACATTTAGCGGCACAGCAAGGTTTGCTTGCACAAATTGAAAAGATTATTGACGATGAAATACTTCATACTCAAACAATGAGGCCATAGTTATGTTTAAAGATATCAAAATGATTTCATTAGAAGATTGGTATGCAAGTCAGTGTAACGGTAAATGGGAGCATTCTTATGGTATACGATTAAGAACTTTAGATAATCCTGGCTGGCATCTCTCAATTTGTTTAAATGAGACGGGGTTTGAAAATAAAAAATTTCAAGAAATCTCTAACGATAGAACGGAACATGATTGGGTTCATTGCAGGGTCCAAAATTCAAAATTCGACGCACATTGCGGCCCCAAAAATTTGGAAGAAATGATTGAGATTTTCTTAACATGGGTAAACAGTTAATCTCATTCAGCGCAAGCCGCGAGTTTGGTTGCGAATTTAGCGGCGACCATGACCGGTGCGGTTGCTATACTAATATAGGTCCCTAAAACTGTAGAAAAAAATGACATAAGATAGAGCTATACCGT
>CAYGTS010000192.1:0-2950 GCA_964352905.1 uncultured Legionellales bacterium
TTATGCGTTATAAATGAGCATTTCGATAAAAGATTTTTGCCGTTTTTAGCCCAAACGCCAGTCCTCGCGAAAGCGGGGATCAGGACGTTCCCTGCTACGGAGTGAGCAACTACATTCATGAAATCGTTATATGCTTATTTACCACGACCCTATTTCGGTAATTTCCAATTTCGCTTAGCTTTTATTGCCATTGCTGGCGGCATACTCAGCAGTCTTATTAATGAAACACTTTTCCAAAATCTTTTTGTCAACATTATTAGTAACTGGACTTGTTTTGCGATTTGCTGCTCACTATTTAACAATCATAAAGCCAATCAAAAACCGCACTTTCTGATTATTAGCGTATTAATTGCGACTGCTTTTTTACTCGGTACTGTACTAGGCAATATCATGTTATTACGCGAACTCGTGATTATCCTAATGGCATTTTTCGCTTTTTACGTACGCCGTTTTGGCCCACATTACGTTGGCTTCCCATTATTTATGACCATTATTGTCATTATTACAAGCTATATTTTTCCACATACTTTAAATAACATTTTAATCAACTTTATTAGCGCGTTGATTGCAGCGGGGGTTAGCTTTATTTTATGGTTTTATGTTTTTCCTTTTAATAATCTACATCAAAAGCATTACAACTTTTTAGTATTTTTAAAGCAAGTGAATACGGTTTTTGCTACCGTAAAAATGATTGTAGTTCATCCTAATAATGCTGAACACTTTATCCAACTACGCCTGAACATGCAAAAACTACGGCGCTCATTGCGTAATAATCTGGCTGTGTTAGAACAACAGCAATTGCTTTCCAGCCAATACATTACCGCTGATTCAACTGTATTTAAGCAAAACACTCTATTTCAGTTGCTACGCATGATGTGCGACAGCATTGTTAACTTATATCACTCTACGCAGCCACTTTCTAAGCAAGGCCAGCATGCTATTCACGCTGCTATTTTAGCAACACAGCATGACTTACAGCGCATATTGGCGCGAAAACCTTTAAAGAAAAAAATTTATGCCTTAGCAAAATTAAAAAGCTATGTGTTTGGTGAGCAAGTTTCTTCGCAAAATTTAGCCTATTATTCAAATTTAACCATGAGCTTAACTAAACTGCATGATTTTTTAGAGCGCTGGGAACATGATGAAAGTCAGTAAGCTTGAAAATACCACAATAATGGCTATTCGCGCTTGCATAGCTGTAACCATTGCGGTGATTGTGGGTTCAATTTTTCAATTAGAACATTTCGTATGGGCAATTTTTATTGCGCTATTGATCACAGCACAATCAGCTGGAGAAAGCATTAAAAATGGTTTAATTCGGCTCGGCATGACGGTTGTAGGTTGCTCGATTGGTTGGGGACTTGCCATTCTATTACAGCATTCGCCTTGGCTCATGCTAATAGTGACTTATGTTTTCTTATTTTTACTGACTGGCTTCATGTTTACCGTTTTCACTTACGCCATGTTGTTTTTAGGCATTGTGGTTGCTTTATTATTCTCTATCATTGGCGCCTGGACCGAAGCATTATGGTTGGCACGCATTTATGAAACGGCGATTGGTTGTGGCATTGGGGTTATTGTTTCGCTAACGATTTTTCCAAAACAGGCACGCACCGAACTCAAACCTGCTTTATTATCACTAGTGCAACAATTTCATCAACTTTTTCAACAGGCAGTTAATAAAACATTGCATACCAAAAATTCGGGGAGCATTCTCTTTCTTGATGAAATTTATAACGTTGTGTCACAAATTTATAATTTAAAAACATTAATCTATCATGCCAGTTTTGAAGGCTTTGCTTTTTTCAGTGAGTGGCGAAAAAATCGCGAATTAATTACGACCTTATTTTTGATTAATGAAAATATTGCGCATTTAATTGAAGTGTTACCGATTGTTCATAACCAAGCTATTCTGGAATTTTTAGAACCTATTTTGATGGAAATTTCACAACAAATTAACCAACAATTCATGGTGTTGCAAAAACATTTACGCAAAGAAACCTGTGAAACCTTACCCGAATGGAATGCCTATCATGAAAACACTAAGCAAGCCTTAGCGCAACTCAAAGGCCAACCGTTTGTGAGTGAAATGGAATTCATGGATATTGTGGCTTTATTTTATTATGCCAGAAGAATTGATCATTTATTGCGGAAGTTGAGTGAGAGTGTGTAGTTAATAGTTACTAATATCTCTTTATTTGTTAAATTATTTGGTAACTACTCACTCCGTAGCAGGGAACGCCCATATTTGGGCTAGAAACAGATAAAAAGGGGCGTAGCTACATAACCCCGATACCATTTCAAACTAACATCCAAAATTAATAGAAGCTTTATCTAAAAAGCGTCTGTTAACTATATTATCTTTTGATTAATCTGCTGCTTTGATGCGCTATCAACCATTAGTTCTTATTATTTTTTACCCTTCAGTAGCATGCTTTTTAGACATTGGGCGCTTTAAGGCACTTAAATAACATGTCCTTTGTTTGATATGAAAATCTAAATAATATTCATAATTCGCATTAGGAATAAACGTTATCTTAGGATAACAAGAGTCCACTCTTATACTATCACTCACAGCATAGGCGTTCCCAATCGTAATTTTTTTGCCTGCAGCAACATAAGTAAAACCAAGATCATCAATTGGTAAATTATAAGGCTTACCATCTATAAACAATCTTGGCTCAATTAATTCTTTTAAATTTAAGCGTGCCACTTTTTTTACATTTTTTGGTAATTGATAAGTCGGAATACAACCTGTCAATGTAAAGAGCATTAAAGTTAGTATTATTTTAAATTTCTTCATGTTGGATCACTCCTTCTAAATTTATTTATTGATTGTAACTATTCACCCTGTAGATGGGAACGCCCATATTTGGGCTAAAAACGGCGAAAATTTTTTATCGAAATGCTCATGTATAACTCATACACTGCGCTTTCTCAAAAAGATTTT
>CAYGTS010000193.1:0-2930 GCA_964352905.1 uncultured Legionellales bacterium
ACCAAATCTGAACGTTCTCGGTAAATTCACCTTCAAATTTACTGAATAGTTACTTTTAAACAACTTCATCAGCCCATAATTTTTTTAAAAAATCTTCCCAATAGATAATCGTAAATTGATCGTCTTGTTTGCGATTAATATGATCATGACTAATCAGAAAATAGTGTTGGCATATTTTTTCTTCAGCCAACGCTTTTAGCCCTTTTAAGTGTTTATCATGCACACGTGTTGTTGTTTTTACTTCGATGCCAATATCATTACCAATAATAAAATCTACTTCAAAACCGGATGTCGACTGCCAATAACTTAAGCTTACATGTTTTCTGCGATAGCTAAGATAGGCACGTAATTCACAGGCAATAAAATGTTCAAAGGCACGGCCATAAAGATCTGATTTAGGCTCAATGCTTTTGATACCCGCTAAAACATTTTTAACGCCTATATCAAAATAATAAAACTTAGCCGTGCTGATGGCTTTGCGCTTCATTGATTTAATCCAAGCTGGCAGCATAAAGCCAATAAAGGTATCTTCTAACAAGTGATAATATTCACGAATGGTTGTAGCAGATAAGGCGACATCATTGCTAATATTAGTAAAGTTAAGTAACTCACCGCTGGTTAATGCTGAAAAATGTAAAAATTTACTAAATGCGGGCAATGATCTGACCACCGCTTCTGCTTGTATTTCTTCTTTCAAATAAAGTGATACATAAGCATGCAGATCTTCAGTGGGTTCATCACTATCATAAATCATGGGGATCCCACCGTAATTCAGATAACGATCAAGATCAAATTGTGGAATTTCATGATAGGTTAGCGGGAATAAATCCGCTTGCCGTGCGCGTCCCCCGAGTAAATTACTCTGGTTACGACGTAACTTTCTAGCACTACTACCTGTTAATAAAAATTTAATGCCATGATCTTCAATCAAGCGATGCACACTGTTTAATAGCGCTGGAATACGTTGCACTTCATCGATAACAACCATCTCATAATTATCGTAAGCCATAATCATTGACTTTAATAAACCAGGTGCGCTCATCAAACGGAAGTAAAGCTCTTCATCCAACAAATTGATGATTGGGACTTGTTTGGGTAATTGCATTTTGATGAGCGTTGATTTTCCTGTCGCACGAGGGCCGAAAAGAAAGAATGACTTTTTTTCAAGTAGGCTTGCTAAATCTAAGACACGTTTATACATATGAAGCACTTCTTTTTATAACTGTTTGAAATATAGCAATAACGCTCTTAAAAGTCAAGATAATCCGAACCACTACTTCAGATTGTCATAATAATCTGAAGTAGTGGTTCGGATTATCATTATAATCTGAAGTAGTGGTTCGGATTATCATTATAATCCGAACCACTACTTTAAATGGTTATAACCGCATCCCCTGCAAATCTGCGACAGCTTGCACAAGACGCTCATCCGTTACCGCATAACAAATTCGCACTTGGCCACGCCCAAATGCTGGATCGTGATAAAACGCACGCCCAGGCACGGTGGCAATTTTGGCTTGATCCAAAAATAAACGCACTAAGGCTTGATCATCGTGATAGCCCAAGTGATTCAAATCCGCGATAATATAGTAAGCTCCTTCGGGAGCAGTGAATTTAATATTTAAATCGTGTAAAACTTGCATGATTAATTGGCGTTTTTCCGTGTAACTTTCACGCATGGTTTGGTAATATTCCGCTGGCATTTCAAACGCCGTCATTACCGCATATTGCAACGGCGTGTTGGGGCAAACATAAATTAAATCCTGCAGCAATGCCATTTTTTCAATAATGTGTTTAGGCCCTGTGGCATAGCCTAAACGCCAACCGGTCATGTTATAGGTTTTTGAAAAACCCGAAATGGTAATCGTACGTTGTTTAAAATCTTCAAGACTAGCCAGTGAAATATGCTCGGAACCAGGGTAGGTAATATATTCATAAATTTCATCGGTGATAATAAATAAGTCATGTTGTTTTGCAAGCTTACCAATCGTTAATAATTCTTGTTTGGAAAAAACTTTACCGCAAGGATTACACGGCGTGCAAAGCACAATGCCGCGGGTTTTTGCTGAAATAGCATTACGCAACGCATTAAAATCAATCGCGAAATTATTATTAATATCGATGGTGATGGTTTTAATATTTACATCAACTAATTTAGCAATGTTTTTATGGTAGCCGTAAAAAGGTTCAAATAAAATAATTTCATCACCGGGATTTAATAATGTCATTAAGGCTGTAACATAAGCACCGGTTGAACCGTGCGTCACGATCACTTCAGTCTGTGGATCGATTTCAATGTGATTAAATTCGCGGCATTTTTTGGCAATTAATTCACGTAATGGATAAATCCCTTCGCAGGCAGAATACGTGGTTTTATCTGCTTGCATGGCACGATTGGTTGCCTCTTTTAAACTGGCGTGAATGGGAAAATCACAAATCCCTTGCGCTAAATTAATACCACCAATACGAGCGCATTCTGCCGTTGCCGCACGAATACCGGATTGTTGTAAAGGTTGTGCTCTGTCGCTGATTTTAAGCATATTTTATGAATCCATGTCTTGTTAAAATTAATGAGCAGTATATCATGTTGTATAAATAACCGTCACTCAGAAATCAGGATAGACAATATGACTTGGGGTAACACTTCACAAGCTTATGGCAGCGTTGCTAAATTTTTACACTGGCTGATTTTTTTATTGGTTGTCTGTTTATTAACAGTCGGTTTTTCATTTAGTTTGATTACGGATCCCAGCTTGGCACGATTAGCTTATTCCTTGCATAAATCATTTGGTTTATTGCTGTTATTTTTAATGATTATTCGCGTTATTTGGGCATTGCTGAATCCCAAACCCACCTTACCACAACATATGAGTTTATCAGTAATTCCCGGCGAGATGTTGAATAACTCAAGAACGGTCAGATTTGAGGCA
>CAYGTS010000194.1:0-2889 GCA_964352905.1 uncultured Legionellales bacterium
TATGAGTTATACATGAGCATTTCGATAAAAGATTTTCGCCATTTTTAGCCCAAATCTGGGCGTTCCCATCTACATGGTGAATAGTTACGATTTTTTTAAGACATATTTGCCAGAGCAAATAAAAAAATCCATTGATATGCAGAGTATCAAGCCGTATCCAACACATTTTGTTTCAAAAAATGATCGATCGTTTATAACGGATGCCGTTTTTAACGCGCGATTTAATAACAAACAAGGTTATTTGGTGATTCTTGCAGAACATCAAAGCAGACCTGAGAAGTTGATGCCGGTGCGGATTTTAGAATATACCTTAGAAATCATACGCCATCACACTGATACGACTAAAAGTAAAAAAATTCCGCTGGTTTATCCCATTGTCATTTATCAAAATTCAGAACCTTATCCTTACTCAAATGATATATGTGACTTAGTGGATGCACCAAGCGAGTTGGTCGATCAATATTTTTTGAAGCCTTTTATACTTGTTGATCTTGCTAAAGAGCCATTTGATCGTTTTATAAACGAGACATCGCTGTTTAACTTGGTTGCTTTAGCCCTTAAAAATACCTTTGCTAAGAAACCGATTGATTTAAAATCATTTTTAACAATAAGTGCCAAGTTTGATCCACAGGGAGTACACCAAGCCACAGAGATCGTGTTAGAATACACCTTTTCCATGCTAAAACGGCATTTGCCTACTGAGAAGCATTTGAGCGAAATTTTAGAAAAATTGTATCTGCTCACCCCCTTTAGCTTTATATTTACCAGAACGTTCAGATTTGGCGATAAAAATAGCGAAAATATTTTTGAGAAAGCGCAGTGTATGAGTTATACATGAGCATTTCGATAAAAGATTTTCGCTGTTTTTAGCCCAAATATGGGCGTTCCCTGCTACGGAGTGAGTAGTTACGTTTTATGTTGAAAATACAGTTGCTTCTTTTGACACAGTTCTGTGAACACTACCATTAATTTAAACTAGGAGTTATATTTTATGAACAACATAAAAAAGCACAAGCTAGTTAAGCTAATTTTGCTAACGCCCGTTTTTATTTTGTTAAGCCATTATTTAGTCGTTCTTATTCATGAATATGCTCATGCTTTTACTGCTTGGATATTGGGCTATAAGGACAGTCCATTTAATCTTAATTATGGTGGCACGAGCTTAAGTAACTTATTACTTTTATCTAACATTGATCAAAATGTTAATAATAATTTGATTTATGCCTCAGGACATCCTGGCTATGTAGCATTAATTGCTTTTGCAGGGCCTGGAATAATCATATTACTTTTTTTTCTATCATCTTGGTTAATGCAAAATAAAATATTCAGAAGCTTGCCATTTTTATTATATTTTTTGTTCTTTATAAGTTTGTGGTGTCTTGGTGAGACTTATGCGTATGTTCCGGTAAGGACTTTTACGCCTCATGGCGTTATGGTTGATGTATTAGACATTGAGCAAGCTCTTCATATATCACCTTGGCTAATATACTTTTTTGTTGGTTATCTTGTTATTTTTATGATGTGGCAATTTTTTTCAAAAAATCTGATTTTAGTTTATTATAAGGTTGGTATTGTAAACACAATTGCTAGAATAAGTTTAATGATTTTATGCGTTTTGATATTATTTGCTTATTGCGGTATGGCAGGATTTTTTAATCATGGCGAAATATCTCACTTTATTTCTGCAAGCTCTGTTTTAGTTATCCCGCTTATCATTTTTTTACTCTGGCCAACTAGAAAGTGGGTAAGTGAAAAATTGATGAAACTAAATGATTAATCTTTTAAGCTCCTTGGCGATAAAATGCCTTAAAAAAAGCGGAATGTTACATATTACGCCGATATTCCCCTCCAACTTGGTACAAAGCACCAACAATTTGTCCTAATGAACACGTTTTTACGGTTTCCATTAGTTCTGCAAAAATATTGCCATTAGTGGTAACCACTTTTTGTAAACGTTGCAATGCTTGGTGTGCTTGCTCGTGATGAGATTTTTGGAATGCAGCCAACCGGTTAATTTGCGATTGCTTTTCTTCATCTGTGCCACGACGTAATTCCACTTTAGCCATTTCTGCTTCATGCAGGTTATATGCCAGTTGAAGAAGGAAAAAATATTCATCTTTTTCTGCCTAATGTGGTTGCGTTAGAAATTTCTAAACGTGCTCTTTACGCGTTGACTCATATTAAAACCTAACCGAAGCATGGAATCGTTGACTCACAATAGGCCTAACCGGCCAACATCCGAAAATTTACAAAAATTGTTGCTATATTAAAACACACATTGTGGGCGAAGTGTTGATAAAGCTGTGGTTGATAATGTGGGCAACAGGGATGTTGCCCACATTTCATCCATCAGCTTTATCAACACGGTCCGAAGGATCGTCCACAATTCATATTGGTTTTTTAATTTTTTGGGGCGTTGGCACATAGGAAAAAATCTTTTTCAATTTACATTCAATAGCTCGCTTGAGCTCAAATGGGTTTAACGATGCATGCTTGGCTGCCAATCGTTCTTTTGTTGCATTGTCGATGTCGTTTGATTCCATGATACGTTGATAAGGTGTTTTTGGTTTATCGTATTTTTTACGATACTTTGAGTTGATTTTTTCTTTTTTAATGAGTTTCATTGTCGGAATAAAATGATTTTGATACTGGAAACACTCTCTTTGCCAAATCGATGCCTAATAATGTAATATTACCCATTGGACCTACTCCTTTTTGTGTTATAGAAAATCTCTATACTGGCTCATTACGAAGCCTTTTAAAAGGGGGTGGGTCCATTTCATTTATTCACCATGTAGATGGGAACGCCCATATTTGGGCTAAAAACGGCGAATATCTTTTATCGAAATGCTCATGTATAACTCATACACTGCGCTTTCTCAAAAAGAT
>CAYGTS010000195.1:0-2876 GCA_964352905.1 uncultured Legionellales bacterium
TCTAAATTAGGTGCAGCCATGAGAAGTTGCTGTAGCGAAGCAGGATCACTGCTACTGTATGCAATCTTGATTTCTTTAAGCTGTAATAGTTTTAGGTTCTCTGGCAATGAAAGTTTATTAATGCCTTCGCAAAAAAACAATATTAAACTTTCTAAATTTGGCGCAATCTTAAAAACTTGCTGTACTAACTGACTGGTAAATGATGTATTCCAAAAATATAAATTTTTCAATAGTGGTAGCGGATTGTCACCGGTTGATGTAATCACTTCATTAGCATCACCGCTTTTCAGGGGGGTCATTATGCGTAAACTTTCTAGTTGCTGATAATAGGCTTGCCAAAGTTGAAGTAAAACTTCGTTATTCTGGTGGCAGAAAATAAGACCTGTGACGTTATTTCTATGACTAGACAAGAGGTACGGGAGGATATTGGAATTTTTTATTTCAAGGTTAACTTTTTGTGCATTTGCGATTAATTGTGGGTATTTTTCATAACCTGGATCTAGTGTTTGTATTTCATAGGGCGTTTCACCGAGTGATTGCAGCAATGCTTGCTCTTCGATATTAGCCGATATTACATCCTTGAGTAATAGCAAACTGTTTTTCTCGTTATTAAGCAGAAAACGCAAAGAAAAATAATCTAAAACAGAGGTGTTGCTTGCAACTAAATCATCTTGGTAGAGATTTAAATTGTGGATTAAGTAGTCTGGATTGATTGGTGTGATTTTTTTAAAATCGATGTTATCAATATCTTTTTCACTGCTAATCGGTATAAGTTTACCAGCTTGCCAAATTAACACCCGATTTTGCCCATAGGGTAATAAATCCAATAATTTTGCGAGGCGATTAGAGGTAAGTGACCAATCAGTCACGATTAAATCTCTAGGGACATAATCATTGCCGCAACCAGTACGTTTCCAGCAACGCGGTACACCGCTTGCCGCTCTTACAATATCTAATTCAGAGGTGACGGTACTAGTGTAGCTGCTAGAGTGATCGGCTGATTTTGCGCTAAACAATAAGTTTAGCCAACGCTGGAAAAGTTCATCGTTTGCAAATTCTTTTCTTTTTTTATCAATAACTTTAAACTTAGGCATTATTTTTATATTTCTGCAAATCTTAAAATTGCATACAATATAACAAAATACTTAGAATTGCGCACGCAAAAATTGTATGTTACCAGAAATTGAAAAGCGTGCTATTGCGAGTAAAACATTGCAAGCAAAGTAGGCTAAGCAAGTTTAAAACGAGCATAAAAAGTTACAAAAGGCTTGCCTCAAGCGAGTTATGCCTATTATCATGACTGCTTTCAAAGAATTAAGGAACCACAATGACCAACACTGCTGATCACAATATTCGTCCCGATTATGATGAATTAATTCAAACTATCGCCGATTACGTTTTAGACTACCAAATCGAGAGTGAACTTGCTTTTACCACCGCGCGTTATTGTTTAATGGATACCTTAGGCTGTGGGATTTTGGCATTAAATTATCCTGCTTGTACAAAATTACTAGGGCCGATTGTTAAAGGGACAACGGTTGAAAATGGTGCGCGCGTACCAGGCTGCAATTATCAACTCGATCCAGTGCAAGCAGCGTTTAATATTGGTGCAATGATCCGTTGGTTAGATTTTAATGATACCTGGTTGGCTGCAGAATGGGGCCATCCTTCCGATAACTTAGGTGGTATTTTAGCGGTTGCAGATTATTTAGCGCGCGTTAATCACGATCAACAGCAACCACCACTAACCATGCAAACCGTCTTAGAAGCGATGATCAAAGCACATGAAATTCAAGGTGTGTTGGCATTAAATAATAGTTTAAACCGTGTAGGCCTTGATCATGTTGCTTATGTTAAAATTGCAACCACTGCTGTGGTCACAAAGTTATTAGGCGGGAATCGCGAACAATTATTAGCCGCCATTTCGAATGCTTTTGTTGATGGTCAAAGTTTACGTACCTATCGCCACGCACCGAATGCCGGTTCGCGTAAATCTTGGGCCGCGGGTGATGCAACTAGTCGCGGTGTGCGTTTAGCCATGTTGGCAATGTTAGGTGAGCCAGGTTATCCAAGCGCAATAACTGCAAAAACGTGGGGTTTTCAAGATGTCTTATTCAAAGGCAAACCCATAATGTTGGAACGCCCTTTAGGCAGTTATGTTATGGAAAATGTCTTATTCAAAATTGCTTTTCCTGCAGAATTTCATGCGCAAACCGCAGTTGAGTGTGCCATGCAATTACACCCTATCGTAAACAATAAGTTCGATCAGATTAAAGCGATAAAAATCGAAACACACGAATCCGCAGTGCGCATTATCAGCAAAACCGGTCCTTTGCATAATCCTGCTGATCGCGATCATTGTTTACAATACATGCTAGCAATAGGCCTAATTTATGCTGAACTCACGGCCGATCATTATGAAGATCAGATTGCGCAAAACCCATTAATTGATCAATTACGTGACTTAATGCAAGTCAGTGAAAATGCGCAATATTCACGTGATTATTTAGATCCCGAAAAACGCTCGATTGCCAATAGCGTGCAAATTGAATTCAACGATGGCAGCATGAGCGATAAAGTTAGCATCGAGTATCCGATTGGGCATAAACGCCGCCGCCAAGAAGGTATTCCGGTATTGCTGGAAAAATTTCAGCGCAATTTATTAACGCAATTTGATCCAATGACCACACAAACCATTTTTGATTTGTGCCAAGACAGTGCGAAATTAAATGCCACAGCAGTGGATACATTTATGGATCATTGGGTGATTAATTAGCTAGGCATCCCTTACGCAGGAATGACAAAAGTCATTCTTGCGTAAGGGTAACTACTCACTCCGTAGCAGGGAACGCCCATATTTGGGCTAAAAACAGCGA
>CAYGTS010000196.1:0-2845 GCA_964352905.1 uncultured Legionellales bacterium
CGCCTGGCAGGATTCGAACCTGCTACCCTCGGCTTAGAAGGCCGATGCTCTATCCGAATGAGCTACAGGCGCAGATATAAACTACTACCAAAAGTTTGGTCGGGGTAGAGGGATTCGAACCCCCGACATCCTGCTCCCAAAGCAGGCGCGCTACCAGACTGCGCTATACCCCGTTCTTGCTAATCAGCGAGGCATGAATAATAGCGATGTTGTAAGCGTTCGTCAATGCGAACTTTTAAGATTTTTTATTACAGCTTGTTAATATTGGCCTTTTAGTTAAAACATGCCACAATGACTTCCTTTTTATAACGACAATAATCGAGAAAAACAGTGACAGCAAAAATTCTTGATGGTAAAAATTTAGCACAATTAATGCGCTCACAATTAGCTGAAAAAATTGCGCACTACACGCAATTTTCTGGGCGTGTCCCCGGCTTAGCCGTAATATTAGTTGGCGATAATGCAGCTTCTCGTATTTATGTGAAAAATAAATTGAAAGCATGTGCTGAAGTAGGAATTCATTCGCGCAATTATGAGTTACCCACAACCACCACCCAAACAGAATTATTAGCGTTGCTTGATCAGTTAAACCACGATGCTGAAGTTGATGGTATTTTAATCCAGCTGCCCCTACCCCCACACATGGATGATAAATTTATTCTTGATAAAATTCATCCTAAAAAAGATGTTGATGGTTTTCACCCCTATAACTTAGGCCGCCTTGCAGCAAGGCGGCCTTTTTTGCGCCCCAGTACACCGCATGGAATCATGTTGTTGCTAAATTATTATCATATTCCACTCAAAGGAAAACACATTGTCATTGTTGGTGCTTCAAATATTGTAGGCCGCCCTATGGCCTTAGAAGCATTGATTGCTGGCGCCACGATTACCGTGACACATCGCTTTACTGAAAATTTGGATCAACACGTTAGCATGGCCGATATTTTGGTCGTTGCGATTGGTAAGCCTGGCATAATAAAGAGTGCATGGTTAAAACAAGGCGTTATTATCATTGATGTGGGAATTAATCGTCTTACCAACGGTCATCTCTGTGGGGATATTGATTTTTCTAGTGCAAAAAAAATAGCCAGTTGGATTACCCCAGTCCCTGGCGGGGTTGGGCCAATGACTGTTTATGGTTTGCTCGAAAATACTTACCTTGCAGCATGTGATGTAACACAATAGCTTTATTAACCGTATGAATTTTAATTTAATCTTCAGCTAAGCACCCTCAAAAACAATGCGTTAACACCTAACCAGCTCATTCCATGACACAAAAAATTTTTTATAGTGCATGAAAAACTACAGATGTGCACTATAATCTAGTGTAAGTAATGTCTTTTTAACGGCTGGCAAAATATTGTCGCGCTTAGCAAGGTTAATCAAATGGCAGAAAATCAACAACCACTCAAGTTAGCGATGCTCGCAATGCATGCTAACGAAAATAAAAATTCAGCTATTCCCGTTAACGAATTAAATTTGTTCGTTTTGAATGGCTGGATCGCCTCGCAACAAGTGCAATTAGCACGTATCGGTAATAATTTAATTATTATTAAACCAAAAATAAACAGCACTGAATATGAAACCGTTGTGATTCAAAATTATTTCGCTGAAGCGGAAGATTTATTCATCGTGATTAATGGTAAATCGTATTCAACATCCGAATTTGCCGCTTTGTTCACTGATCAAAAAGAAATTGTCGCTGAAAATGGACAGGTCACCAAGCTTGCTGTTTTTGCACAAAGTAATAGCGCTGAAAAGCTAAGCGATACTAACTGGGTTACTGTTGACTTTTCTACGGATGAAAATGCTTCAACACTTGATGACAATTACCAAGAAAATATTGTGTTCGATTTTGGAATGCAAACTAGTGCTTTTGCAACTATCTTTGTTAGTGCAACCAATTTACCTACCAGTAGTGAAAGTTCTAACTTTGACTCTAATATCAACCGGTTTATTTTATTAACAAGCCAAGTGGATACCCCCATTACAACATTCATTACATCTGCAGCGCCTGCAACCAATAATGCGCCAGTCGTAGCGAATTCGCTACTTGATCAAGTTGTCAATGAAAATGGTCTTTTCACGTATCAATTTGCCAGCAATACTTTTTATGACAGTGATGGTGATCCGCTGAGTTATACTGCAACATTAGCTGATAATTCAATTTTACCAAGCTGGTTAAGCTTTGATAGCAGCACTCGCATGTTTTCTGGTACACCGTTAAACAGCGCTGTGGGCGAAATGACAATTAAGGTTATGGCTAGTGACGGCCAAAGCAGTGCCACCGATCTCTTTTCGTTAACGATAAACAATGTAAATAATGCGCCTACGTTAAACGATAGCGCTGTCACACTTAATACAGAAGGTGAAGATGCCGGCGCACCAGCTGGCTTAGTGGGTACGCCTATTTCAGCCTTCACCGCAGGGATCACGGATGTTGATATTGGTGCCACTAAAGGGATTGCTATTACCGCGGCTAACACCGATAACGGTAGCTGGTTCTACAGCACAGATAATGGTGATACTTGGTCAGCGCTTGGTGCCGTAAGTGATAATAACGCCCGTTTATTAGCCAATGATGCGAACACCCGAATTTATTTTCAACCCAATGCTGATTTTAATGGTTCAATTAATGAGGCGATCACATTCCGCGCGTGGGATCAAACTTCAGGCAATAACGGTGATTTAGTTGATGCCAGCAACAACGGTGGCATAACCGCTTTCTCGAGTGCCACTGATACGGCAAGTATTACGATTGGCGCCGTAAACGATGCACCGGTTTTAGCTGATACGGTTGTTACTTTAACCAGTGTGAACGAAGATGCAGGCAGCCCCAGTGGTG
>CAYGTS010000197.1:0-2782 GCA_964352905.1 uncultured Legionellales bacterium
AATGCAGTGCGTTACGGCCAGAAGTCGCCCTTGTTTCCCGCGTTAATCCTTCATTTTGAATGGCGTATTGTATAGCAGGTAGTTCTCCACTGAGACAACACAATTCCCAAGCACTGAGATTAACTCTGAAACGATACGGTATTCTTAGCAATCGTTGATATAAATTTTTATAATTCTTGATAACGGAATCCGGTATTTCATCTAGCAGTGATTTGTTAAAAAGGAAGGCAATGACCTCTTTTTTCCAAACAGGGAAAGTACTGACTGTCCTCTTAAAAAAGTGTGAGCAAACTGAAAGATGAGCAGCATCACATACACTTAAATAAGGCGATAGTTGGCTGTGCAGGAGATCTTCTAGCATACCCGAAAGCCCACTGTTTTTATTCTGCTCTTGTACTACTGAATGCTGGGGAAGGTCTGGTAACAACTCAAAAAATTGCATGATATTCTCGCACTTTATATATTATAACAATTGTATTAGTGACGATCACTAATTGTTTTGTAACGGCAGTTAAAGTTGATAGTATTTTTGAAGAAGGACGCAAGTGACAAAATCGGGCCGATTTTGCCAGCAATTCCCGGTGTAGCGAGGAACAGCCATATTTGGGCAATCTCACCGCTCTTGAGTTATTCAACATCTCGCCGGGAATTACTGCGATTTTGCCCAGTTGTCGATCATCACTTCGCTTTCCTCAACTTGGCATAGCGCTGCGTTTTGCGAATACTAGCCCAATGGGTTTGCGCCACAATAAAACCAAAACAATTTTCCTTGCCACAACGACAAGGATGATCCTGCCAACCATAACGCTGAAACCCATAATCGTAGCTTAACTCTTCACCTTTCTTGATATCACGACTTGCATAGATCCAAACTTCATTTTTTATAATTTCAGTATGACAGTTAGGCTCACAAGAATGATTAATGTATTTAGCAATATTATTTGGAATATCACCATCAATGGTTAAACGTTTATTGATTTCAAATAAATAAATACAGTTATTGGGATCTTGCGCTTTTATTTCACTGTTTTTTATTTTTTTACCAACGTATTGAATAATAGGCGTAGCTTTAGCAATCCCTTTTTTAGCATAAAGGCCATTGGCGTGGATTATGGATTTTTTACGGGTAACTAAGAGGTGTGTTTTTTTCATTGTCATAAAATTGCTACTGTTTACACAAAAATGTTTCATAAGCGGGTTAATAATCAAAAAGATCCGTCATTGCGAGTGCGAAGCACGAAGCAATCCAGGGAAAGGATCTGCGATTTTGCATAGTTCACTGGGCTTGCTATCGATTCCACTATACTAAATAACATCACCTTTAACATCGTGTTAACAGGCTCTCGCCCCTGGATTGCTTCGCTGATGCGCTTTGGGCGCATCAGCTCGCAACGACGGAGACCGTGCTAATTTTTTACAAGGTCTGAACGATTAATTAATGAGTTGTAGCGTTAGTGCTTGCATCCGTATTAGTGCTGCTATTGGTTTTAGCCGCGGGGTTAGCTTTGGTGTTACTTGTGCCGGATTGAGTTGCTGCATCAACATCAGTCGTTCCGGTTACACTCTCGCTGGTTTCATCACTGCTGGCTTTTAAGTATTTCTTAAAGTTTTCAGGAATTAAACCATGGATCCAATTCACCAACCATGAAAAATGTTGCGGTGTTTGCGCTTGTTTGAACCAATTTTCTTTAACCGCTGGCGTAAGATTAATAAACAATAATAATACCGCAATAATTAAGGCACCACGAATAAACCCAAAAATTAAGCCCATGATGCGATCAGTGCCGCCTAAGCCAGTTTTTTGTACTGCAGTACCAATCAAGAAATTAATAAAACCACCGATGATTAAGGTTGCTAAGAAAATAGCAGCAAAACTTAAACCGTAACGTAAAGAATCATTATGAACATGCGCTTGGCCTATCCAATGATCGGCAACATAGTTAGCAAAACTAAAGGCAAGCCAAAATGCTAAAATCCAAACGACTAATGACAATCCTTCACGGACAAAACCACGGATAACACCAACAATAGTTGAAAGTAAAATTAAGCCAATAATAGCCCAATCTAGCCAATTAAACGCTGCCAAGTTCATAGTTTTCCCCTTCTGGATTTAATTTAAGTAGCATTAAAATTTAGTTCTTCAACAGTATACCTTTTACGTGCGCGGTTTTTTGCAATTTTGCCCGCAAGCGTTGCGCTTGTTGTTGAGTTTTGAGTGGTCCAACCAACACTTTATACACTATTTTTGCATGTTGAGTATGCTGTTTTTTAACGCTGGCATTATACCCTAAGTGTTGTAGTTTTTTAACATAGTCACTGGCATTTTTATGCTCAGAAAAACTGGCAACTTGAATTAACCACGTTGTTGGCTTTTTACTTAATTTTTTAGGCGCATTGCTTGCGTGATGCGTTTGTACTTTGGGTTGAGAATGAGGTTGCTTAACCACTTTAATCACTGGTTCGGGTATTTCTTGTGCATCAATTTGCCGCTGTTGTAATTGTTCAATGACTTGTGTCACCGGTTGTGCATGTTTAGGAAATGGTTTGGCTGCAGGAATTGCCAGTGGCAATGACCGTGTTTTTGGTACAGAAGTTGTTTGCCCACTTAAAATAAACATGACTACCATTGCTGCAATGATCAATAATACTGTAACACCGACTGTTCTTTCGATGAGTTTTTTAGATCTCATTTAATGACTCACTTTTTCATCAATCGTAACTATTCAACAAATTTGAAGGTGAATTTACCGAGAACGTTCAGATTTGGTGATAAAAACGGCGA
>CAYGTS010000198.1:0-2760 GCA_964352905.1 uncultured Legionellales bacterium
TATGAGTTATACATGAGCATTTCGATAAAAGATTTTCGCCATTTTTAGCCCAAATATGGGCGCTCCCATCTACAGGGTGAATAGTTACGAAGCTGCTAAAATTTAATGAGGAAAAACAACATGAGTGCACAAATGAAAACAGATCCAAATCAAGATTTTAAAGTAAGCGATTTAAGTTTAGCCGATTGGGGGCGTAAAGAAATTGCGATTGCTGAAACCGAGATGCCAGGCTTAATGGCCATTCGCGAACAATATCGTAAACAACAACCGCTTAAAGGTGCCAGAATTGCTGGCTGCTTGCACATGACAATTCAAACCGCAGTACTAATTGAAACCCTAATTGCGCTAGGAGCAGAAGTACGTTGGTCATCCTGTAATATTTTTTCAACCCAAGATCACGCCGCAGCGGCAATGGCTGTAAGCGGTGTGCCGGTGTTTGCTTGGAAGGGTGAAACCGAAGAAGAATATTGGTGGTGCGTTAAGCAAACCATCACAGGACCCAATGGCTGGTATCCCAACATGATTTTAGATGATGGTGGTGACTTAACCGTGTTACTGCACCAAGATTATCCTGAAATCATGAAAAACGTAAAAGGGATCACCGAAGAAACCACAACCGGTGTGCATCGTCTTTATGAAATGGCGGCAAAGGGTACGTTAAAAGCGACTGCAATTAATGTAAACGATTCTGTGACCAAATCGAAATTTGATAATTTATACGGTTGCCGTGAATCATTAGTTGATGGCTTAAAACGCGCCACCGATGTCATGATTGCGGGTAAAGTGGCTTTGGTTTGTGGTTATGGTGATGTGGGCAAAGGCTGCGTGCAAGCATTGAAAGGTTTAGGCGCGCAAATTTGGGTGACTGAAATTGATCCTATTTGTGCCTTGCAAGCGGCAATGGAAGGCTACAAAGTGGTCACCGTTGAACAGGCCGCAAGTCATGCCGATATTTTTGTGACAGCTACCGGTAATGCCAACATTATTCGTCATGAACATATGCAAGCTATGAAAAACAATGCGATTGTTTGTAACATTGGGCATTTTGATAACGAAATTGATGTGGCTTCGTTACGAAAATACCAATGGGAAAACATTAAGCCGCAAGTTGATCATGTGGTTTTCCCGGATGGCAAACGTATTATTTTATTGGCAGAAGGCCGCTTGGTGAATTTAGGTTGTGCCACAGGCCATGCAAGCTTTGTTATGTCTAACTCTTTCACTAATCAGGTTTTAGCGCAAATTGAATTATTTCAACATGCTGATCAATACCCGCTTGGCGTGCATGTATTACCGAAAAAACTCGATGAACAAGTGGCCAGATTGCATCTTGAAAAACTAGGTGTTTCGCTGACTAAATTAACTAAAGAACAAGCTGAGTATATTGGCGTTGATGTTGCCGGTCCTTATAAACCCGAATACTATCGTTATTAATGAGAAAGTGCCCGAACGACCCATGTCGTTCGGGATTTTTTAGTATGCGCGTTAACCGAATTTACCAAGCCTTACCGTTAAAATCTAAGACAGAAATTGTATTAGATCACGATGCATCACGTCATTTAGCGCAAGTATTACGCTGTAAAATAAATGATGAAATAATTTTATTTAACGGCGAAGGTGGGCAATATCATGCGAAAATTATTGCTGTAACCAAAAAGCAAGTGACCGTTTTGGTATCAGACTATCAAGCAGAAAATCACCAATCACCTTTGCATATTCATCTTGGGCAAGCGATTTCACGCTCAGAGCGTATGCGTTACACTTTACAAAAAGCAGTTGAACTAGGGGTGAGCAGTATCACACCGGTTATGAGTGAACACAGTGCTAAAATAAAACATGATAGTATTGCGCATAAACAACAACATTGGCAGGGCATTTTAATTGCAGCGTGTGAACAAAGTGGTTGTAATATTATTCCAACCTTGCATGAACCGCTTACGTTTAACGATTGGGTGAAGGAAAAGCAAGCAGGGATTATCATGGATCCGCATGCAACGCATTCCTTTCATGATCTACCGCCAGCTAAACACGTTAATTTATTAGCCGGCTGCGAAGGTGGTTTTAGTCGATCTGAAATTGAATTAGCTAAAGAGAATAATTTCACCAGCGTTAAATTAGGCCCGCGTATTTTGCGTACTGAAACCGCAGCCGTAGCTGCGATTGCGATTTTACAATATCAGCTTGGTGACTTATAAGCTGGTCACTATTTACCACGTAGATGGGAATGTCCTAGGTAGATTCGTATCTACTCACCCCGTTAGGCCAGTATTTACCAAGAACGTTCAGATTTGGTTGATAAAAACGGCGAAAATATTTTTGAGAAAGCGCAGTTTATGAGTTATAAATGAGCATTTTGATAAAAGATTTTCGCCGTTTTTATCCCAAAGATGGACGTTCCCTGCTACGGAGTGAGCAGTTACGTAAATTCATAGTTAAATTTGCTGAATATACCCAAAGCGATTAGAAAATAGGTCACAGGGATCGCCGTCATTGCGAGCTAGTGCGCCCTCAGCGCACTAGCGCGGCAATCCAGAGGTAAAGAACCATGATCTTGCAAAGTTTCAATGGCTTTTCAAAATCGCAGATCCTCTCCCTGGATTGCCACGCGCTTCGCGCTCGCAATGACGGATATCCAAATTGAAGTTAGTTAGGAGCGACTCGCGGTGACGGGGAAACCATCCGTCGTTGCGAGCTAGTGCGCCCTTAGCGCACTAGCGCGGCAATTGTAAGTTAAAAATCTGTTATAGTCCTCGATAAGAG
>CAYGTS010000199.1:0-2754 GCA_964352905.1 uncultured Legionellales bacterium
ATGAATCAGTGGTGCTAAATGCATAAGCGCATCTTGCAGTGGATTACCCGCAAGGCTAAGTGCTGTCACATTGAGAGCGGATAATTGCGATGTAAGTACTGAAAATTCAGCAGCCGTAATATTAAGCATCGATAAATCGAGTGTCGCTAAGCTTTGATTGCGCATAATCATATTCGCAAAGGCCTGATTTAAATCACGCGCACGGATTTCAGTGACACTCACATTCAAGGCTTGTATTCGTTGACTTGCCTCAATAATACAGCGCAGCCCTTCCCCGCCTATCGTGGTATTTGCGATGGATAAACCGGTTAAATTTATCTTGGGAAGCAAGTGAGCGCAAAGTTCATTACCGATCATGTCATTTCCGCCAATCGCAACATAACCTTGCACGCAACTAAGCACTGTACCGGCCACTTCACTAGAGAAGTAATTCTCGTCTAAATTAATCTCCAGCACACTGCTATTACCCAAAGCGGGAGCCAGGATCGTGACGGTAAAGTCATCCAGTTGCGTTTTACTGTAATCCACTATCGTTAAATGGGGATTCGTCATTAAACAGCCTGCAGCAACTTCCGCGTCGCTCACCGATAAATCATTACCACGTAATTTTAAGGATTGCCAAGTGCTATTGGCACACTGCTCATGAATAAAATCAACACCCTCTGCGGTTAATTGCGTGTGGCTTAAATCAAGCTCGGTTAAATTAAGCGCTTGCGGTAAAAACCGTTGCACGGTGGGCGTGCTGAGTTCACAACCTGTCACCGATAATTGTTGCAAGCTCGCTAATTGATCAGGCTTTAACGCTTCTAACAAGCTTGAAGCATTCACTACATGACGTAAGGTTAATTGCGTCATATTTTCCGGTAAGGCTTGCGCAAATGCGACAATATTTTCATCTGAGATCCCTAAACCATCTATCGTGATTTGAGTTGCATGGGTGCCGGCCACAAAACTCGACAAAATAGTTGCTTGCTCTGGCGTGATGGCAGTGACTTGATTACCTTTCGTTGCAAAAATAATTTTTTTAATGTTATGTAACTTAACGTGCTGCTCAATCGTGCTAAAGACTTCGTCTAAATCGGCTAGGCACCAATCCGCCCACGCTTGTTGGCTAAAATCAAATTCAGTTAACGGCCCGTGTTTTGCGATTTGCGTGATTTCCGTGATTAATCGCGAAGGGGTACGCGGATAGCGTAATAATTGCGTTAAAACAGATTGTCCTGCATGATTATTCAGCGCGTTAACATAATCAGCATTTGTGATCCCGCAATCATATTCGCCAAAAAGTTCAGCATAAAGCCACAATCCAAACGCACTTTCACAGTGCTCTCTATCCTGTTCAAACTGACGCCATTGCATTAATTTGTAAATAAACAAGCGCCATAATTGCGCTTTTGAATAAAAATGGAAAACCACACGCAACGCATTAAAAGCCCTTTGCGTGATCGGATTTTGATGCAAGTTATAAAAATACGAAACCAGGTTAGCAATCGGACAAACAAGTTGCTGTTGCCAAATAAATTCACGCGCTTCTTTAACATGCTGTTGCGTTTGTTCGGGATGCTGCGCTAATTGCGCTAAAGCCATTAAGGCGTGTAAGCGATTTGCGTGTTTGCCATACTGTGCCTTGCTTTTTAAAAAACTCAGATAATGCTTTTTTTGCGCATCACTTAACTGCCCGTTATATTCTAATTCATGCAAACAATAACGGATTGAAAGTGAAAATGTCCGAACAACCGTCACCTCTCCCGCGTCATTCGCTGTATAATTATACTTGAAAACTAAACGATCAGGCCTTATGCTGCGATAAATAGCATAACCAAGCGTTGTACCACCAGCCACACCGGCTGCAATCACAGGTGGCCAAAAACTTGCCCAAGCAGGAATGTCGCCATTACTCATATTTGCCAACAGGGCCGCGCCATGATCTGGCGAAAAGTTATTTGAAACCCCCAGTAATCGCCAACCCGCAGTATCGTTATAATGACTATTAGGATGAAGACGAAAATTTGCAGCACCGTAAATCGTGGCACCTGTGAAAACGGCAGGGCAAATAATTTCGCTAAAAAAATTCCACCCCGCATACGCGCGATTAATAAAACGCACCGCTGTGTCGCTCCGCCTTGAACCTCTTGTGATCGCAAACGCAGGTGTGCGTGTCCAGGTAGAGGACGTCTCACTCCCAGAATAATAACGGATCCCCGCTAATAAGATGCGTTGCAGTGGTGGGAATTGATATAACGCATTAAATTGCAAGGGATGACGATTGCGTGCGGCTATTTCCGCTGATTCCTCAACCGAGAGTATAGCGTCATTGTGATCTTCTTCGCTGTTATTAGTGTTATAAACCGCAACTAAGTTGATTGCAGTTTCATTAGGATTAAGCAAGCGCTTATGAGCAGGATCCTTGCGAGATTTATGAAACATTATCGTATTCCTTATCACATAGCCCTAGGATACCTTGTTATTTTCCTGGCTAGTCATGCTGACTTGCACTTCCTTTATTTGATCGTAGGTTTAAGACGTTAAAAAATTAAAGTGCTTAATTAAACTCGCGCATGATAAGTGTGTTTATTTTTTTTTGCAATAAGCAAAATCTATTTTTGATAAAATAAAGTTTAAAAATGCATTAGCCTGCAAATGCGTATTAAGTTTACTTATAGCAGAGTTGTTCATTTCACCCTGTAGCTGGGAACGCTCTGATCCCCGCTTATCAAGAGGACTGGCGTTTGGGCTAAAAACGGCGAAAATCTT
>CAYGTS010000200.1:0-2671 GCA_964352905.1 uncultured Legionellales bacterium
GGATATCCGTCATTGCGAGGAGCGCAGCGACGAAGCAATCCAGGGTTAGGATCTTTAATTTTGCAAAACTTAACTGTGTTTGTTAGTCATAGCACTGCAGCAACATCGCCTGTAATATCTCATTTACTGTCACTCGCCTCTGGATTGCCCGGCCGCGCGCGTAGCAACCGCAATGACGGAAGAAAAGAAAACCTAATTCCCAATTGCCTTGGGTATAGCATAAAATATTATTCCAACTCGTTCAATGTGAGCAATAAGATCAGGATGTTCGATAGCTTGATAAAGAGATAGATCAATTTTATAAGGTAACAATAAATCATCTAATGCAGTTTCAATCGCCACAAGATCGCGGTATTCTAAACCTTCACCTTGTAAGGTTAAGTCTACATCGGAGTTTGATCTATAATTACCTTTAGCACGTGAACCATAAATAATCACTCGACTTATCATAGGATATTGTTTGAAAACATTTTGGATAGCGTTGATCTCATGTTCACTTAGTCCATAGCGTAATTTTTTTGGCTGCACCATAGGTTATAAACTTTCCATTTTTTTTCTAAAGATTTCAAAGGCGGCATAGTAAGCGTTAATAATTCTATCAACAATTTGGCTAGCAACCGTTTGATTATAGGTATGAGAGGTTTGATTACGGCTTGTAATCATTTCCATCCAAACCGTACCATCTATAATTAAATTCATTTTAAAGGCTTCGCGTGTTGCATCACGCGATCCGGCAATAGCTGCATTACCTTGGTAGAAAGCGTAATCCTTCATGACGTTCCAAGCAAGTTCATGGGTAAATTCAAACGCCTGAATAATGCCTTGTTGCTCTAATTGTGATAGCTCTCTGCTTTTTGATAAATTAACAGCATCTGATAACTGTTTCAGCGCTGCATTGAAATTTTTTAATCTTTGCTGCCACCGTACATCCTCTGTTTTAGGCATAATCACTCCCCTTGTCGTAACTCTTTCGGCAAAGCAAACACAATATGCTCTTGGCGATCGCCAATTTCTTGCTGGTAAACACCACCCCATGCTTGTAACTGTTTAATCACTTGTTTAACGAGTACGTCAGGTGCAGAAGCACCCGCAGTCACGCCGATAGATTTTTTATTTTCAATCCAAGTTTGCTGAATATCAGCAGCAGAATCAACTAAATAAGCATCACAATTTAAGCGCTCAGCAAGTTCGCGTAAACGATTGGAGTTTGAACTATTTTTAGAACCTACTACAATCACGACATCACATTTTTCTGCTAATTCTTTCACGGCATCTTGGCGATTTTGTGTGGCATAACAAATATCATCTTTTTTAGGGCCTATAATATCAGGAAATTTAGCACGCAATGCATCAATAATTTGACTGGTATCATCAACCGATAAGGTTGTTTGAGTCATGAAGGCTAAACGTTGTGGATTTTTCACGTGTAATCTGGCGACATCTTCACTACTTTCAACTAAATAAATGCCTCCTTCACGACTATTATATTGTCCCATCGTTCCTTCAACTTCTGGATGCCCTTTGTGACCGATTAAAATGCATTCATAACCTTTGCGCGCATATCGCGTGACTTCCATGTGAACTTTTGTTACCAATGGGCATGTTGCATCAAACACTTTTAATTGTCGTTGGGATGCTTCTTCACGCACCGCTTGTGACACGCCGTGTGCGCTAAAAATCACCGTGCTACCACTGGGTACATCCGTTAATTCATCAACAAAAATTGCGCCGCGTTCACGTAAACCATTTACGACAAATTGGTTATGTACCACTTCATGCCGTACATAAATTGGTGGGTTTAATAATTCCAAAGCGCGATTCACTATTTCAATAGCGCGATCAACACCCGCACAAAAACCACGCGGGTTTGCTAAAAAAATATCAAACATTGGGTTCGGCATGCTTTTCACCTGATTTAAAGAATAGGGTTATCACAAACAAAAAGGCACCAATACAAATCGCTGTATCTGCAACATTAAATGCAGGCCAATGCCAATCATTAGCATGAAAATCCGCAAAATCGATAACATAACCTCGAAAAAGACGATCGCTAACGTTGCCGAGTGCACCACCTAAAATTAAGGTTAGCGCGCAGGCTAATAATTTTTTATTTTTTGGCATCTTACTTAAATAAATAATAATGGCCAAAGAGACTAAAATTGCAATGCCGGCAAACAACCATTGCTGCCAACCACTTTCGTTATGTAAAAAACTAAAGGCCGCGCCCGTGTTAAATGCCAAGGTTAAATTAAAAAAAGGCAATAGCGCTATAGGTTTTGCATAAGGCAGATGATATAGCACGACGTGCTTGCTGATTTGATCAATCGCGATGATGAGTACGGCTAACCATAACCACCGTAAATTACCTTTTTTTGATTTCATTTTTTACTCTCTTGTATTTTAAAATTTCTTAGACCGGCTGCATGACGACGACCGCCGTCATTGCTAGTGCGCTAAGGGCGCACTAGCTCGCAACGACGGATGGTTTCTCCGTCACCGCGAGTCGCTCCTAACTAACTTCAATTTGGATATCCGTCATTGCGAGGAGCGCAGCGACGAAGCAATCCAGGGTTAGGATCTTCGATCTTGAAAAGCCATTGAAACTTTGCAAGATCGTGGTTCTTTACCTCTGGATTGCCGCGCTAGTGCGCTAAGGGCGCACTAGCTCGCA